>SOJC01000030.1 GCA_004376645.1 Candidatus Bathyarchaeota archaeon | reverse complement strand
ACAAGCGTGTGGTGCTAAGCGTCATCATTATGATAGTCCTAGGCATTTCTATCTACATGTCACCACTCAGAGGAAACACAATCTCGGCAATCGGAGTATTCGCCATCCTCAACACAGCAATAATCACCCTCATAGCAACGGTTCAAGTTGAAATAGTCAGCTTGGAGGAAGACATGGACATAAGTATGACTTCACTTGGCAAGCAATACAATCGTCAAACAACTTGCTTTATTTCACAAGCGGGAAACATCAACTGCTCAACTTCATCTCCTAGAACAAATATGCTTGAAAGAAGCGTATGCGTTATGGGAATCCAAACAACATCAAGTCTTACGTATGCATTCTTACACGTCAATCTCACAGAGTAAAATAAGTATTTGTCGTGGACACGCTAGTCAATCTCACATGAAGGTGAGGCTGAACTGAAATGTCTAAGTTTTTCTTCTCGGGAGAAATCTTCCAGTCTTGCGTCGGTATTTCAAATACTCTACCCCAAACCTTCTAGTCAACAGTTCCTCCTCCCTATTCACAAGCCCCACATAGCCTGGAATCGCCACAAGCGGTATCGCCGCCAACAGGTTGAGGACTATTAGAAAAAAACCTGTGAACAAGATGAAATAAGCTAGATACGAAGGGTGACGTACGTACCTGTAAGGACCCCAAGTCACAAGCTCTTGATTCTGAGGCATCTCCCAAGAAGTGGCAAACTTACCGCGTGCTAGAACACTCCAAATAAACAAGGCATAGCCAAAACCCGTGATTACAATGCCTGAAAGCTGAACTTGAGAATCAAAGGAGAATCGAAGCTGAAAAACTGAGTCTCCAAGAATCCAGAAGTGATCCATGAAGGCTAAAATAATGTAAAGCCCTGACTCTAAAAAGAAGACACCAGTCCCAAAGGCCGCCAACATGACTGCAACTCCTCCGGGTCTGTCCACCTCAGCCCTGTACTCCTCACCCCTTCTCTCAGTTGAATGCCTTCGCAGATTGTACAGGTTCACACCCCAAAAGAAAGCTAAACAAACAGCTAGAAAAACAGCTATTCCCAAACTAGCAAGCATGAGCAAGAATCTTAGATCAACTACTTAATATTTTTCACACCCCCCGCATAATAACTAACAAAAGGAGTACACTAAAGACAGACAAGAAACATCAAGTAATGCTTAAAAGCAGTCCTCACTGCAATAGTACATTCACAATAAGCATGTACTGCCAAGTGAAAGGTGAACTAGTTGCCCTTTAAAGAAGGAGATTTCCTACTCATAGAACACACAGCCAAAGTGAAAGAGACAGGCAAGATCTTCGACACAACTCGAGAAGATGTGGCAAGAAGTGAAGGCTTCCATAAAGAAGGAGAGATCTACGAGCCAAAGCTGGTAGTTATCGGTGAAGGTTGGGTACTCAAGGTTCTAGATGACAACTTACCATCTCTGTCATTGAACAAGCCTAAGACAATTGAGATCTCTCCTGACAAGGCTTTTGGTCCAAGGGACCCAGAGAAACTTAGAATGGTATCGCTACGTCGGCTCAGAGAGAAAGGAATAACGCCAAAACTAGGAACGCAGATCGAATACGACGAGAAGTTGGCTACAATAAGAACGATGGGAGCCGGCAGAGTACAGCTAGACTTCAACCCACCGCTAGCAGGCAAGACCCTAGTATACGAAGTGACAGCTAAGAAAAAACTTCGAACGCAGGAAGGCAAAATTCACGCCCTGATCCACCGAAGAATACCCTTATTAGAAATTGGCAAATTTAAGCTAGACCTCGAAAAGGATGATGTGGTCCTGCGCGTTCCAGAAGAAGCGTTCTACATAGAGGGGCTTCAAATAGCGAAGAGGGGGATAACCACGGACATACAACGTTTCTTCCCTGCAATCAAGAAGATCGAATTCGTTGAAACATACTTAGCCCCCAAGAAGGAAAAGGCACCGAAGAAAACATCAACGAAAAAGACCAAGGCGAAGAGAACCTCAACAAAGAAAACCCCGAAGAAGAAACCAGTTGCCAAGAAGAAACCATTAAGCAAGGCTCAAAATCCGAAGTAGGTCCCTCTATATCACTCCAGTTTTCTTAGCAAGAGTTTTAGCTGATCTGTGCGTTAATTTCTTCTCATCCAAGATCGTGTATCGCTCTGGCCGAATGGTTCTAGCCTTCAATAATGCGTCGACGATATCTTGAGATCCTACTTCCAATTCTTCAGCTGTTGTTGGGGCACCAACCTTTTCCAGTTTGGACTTGATGCGCTCCCAATTCATGTTGTGGAGGTACGCCATCATTATGGTGCCTACGCCTACTACTTCTCCATGCAGCGCATGACCGGAAGCAATTGAATGCAGTGCATGACTGAATAGGTGTTCTGAGCCGCTACTAGGTCTACTACTGCCTGCTATGCTCATTGCAACACCACAGCTTATGAGGGCTTCCATTAGAACTCTCAAACCTTCTTCATTCTCTGGTTTGATCAAGTCCGCGTTTCTTGAGACAAGCTTAGCACTCATGAGAGCCAAGCTCGCTGCATATTCACCATAATATTCATTCTTTGCCTTGTGAGCAAGAAGCCAATCTTGGACTGCGGTGAACTTGGCAAGGATGTCACCACATCCGCTTGCTGAATAGCGATGAGACGCTTTGATAATGATACTTGTGTCCGCAATTATTGCCATTGGTGCTTGAGCCATAATGGAGTAGGGTTTCTCAGAACCCTTTATCGACGCCAAAGGGCTTGCGATCCCATCGTGGGACGCAGTTGTAGGCACACTGATGAAAGGGAGATACTGCTGAGCAGCACTGAGCTTGGCAACATCAATCTTTGTGCCTCCTCCTACACCTAAAACAACTTGAGGATTCAGTTCTACAATTCTCTCTCTAACGGAGTTCACTTCCGCCATTTTGGAAGATGAAACAATCAAATGATTAGCACTTATTCCAGAATCTTCCAGTAAGTCAATGGTCTTGTGGCCTACAATTCTGTAGGTGTTAACTCCTGTGACTACAAAGGCAGATTTCGAGAATCCTAACTTTTTACAGACCGGAACTAATTGACTTAGAGTTCCCTTTCCCACGATGACTTCCCGAGGAAGCTGCATCCGATGAACATGCGAAGTCAAAGCAATCACATTTCGACTGAGTTGCAAGGAGTCTCCAACCGATAGTAATGGTCACGAAATCTTTTTAAACTAGTCGGTCAAGTATAGTTCGACTGCCTTCCTTTGAAGGACAATCGCAAACAGCGTTTTAAGTTTTCCAGGAGACATGGAAATGCGTGAAACATCAAATCCACTAGTCTATAAAGGAACTACCACTATAGGTGTAGTCTGCAACGACGGAATAATTCTCTCATCTGACACCAGGGTAACAATGGGCACGTTCATTGCCCACAAGAAAGGGAAGAAGATCTACAAAATAGACGATCATGTTGCTATGACCATATCTGGAAGTGTCGCAGACGCTCAAAGACTTGTTGACATACTTGTCGTGAATGCTCGACTTTACAAGATAGACTTCAGAAGACCAATTCCAATAAAATCTGCCTCTAGACTACTCTCAAACCTTCTCTTCTCCTCACGCTACTACCCCTTAATCGCTCAAATAATCGTTGGCGGGATCGATAATTCAGGTCATCACGTATTCTCGCTAGACCCCCTCGGTAGTCTAGTGGAAGAGAAATGTGTCGCCACCGGTTCAGGGTCTCCAGTTGCGTATGGGGTACTCGAAGATAAATTTCAAGAAGGAATGCCAACAGCTGAGATGCTGCCAGTCGTAGTTCACGCCCTAAAAGCAGCTATGAAGAGAAACACAGCAAGCGGCGACAGTTTTGATATAGCGATTATAGACAAGAATGGATACCGTGAATTAGCTGACGACGAAAAAGCAAGCATAGTGGAGACGACATCTGAGCTGAGGAGAAAAGAGTGACCGTAGTCGATAAGAGCAAGCGAGAAGTAAGCCAAATTGTTCTACAAAAAATCCCTGAAAGCGCAGAAATCACTCGAATAGAGTTTGAAGGCCCAGCCTTAGCAGTTTACACAAAACGGCCAGAAGTTCTTATCGATCAGAGCTCCATTATCGCAGATATAGTCAGCTTAATCCGCAAGAGAATTGTTGTGAGATCAGACCCTTCTGTGAGAGCGTCAGAGGAAGAGACAAAGAAGACTGTAAAAGAAACCGTGCCTAAAGAGGCTGAGATCACGAGCATAAGCTTCGATCCAAGCTTAGGTGAAGTCATAATAGACGCCAAGAAACCAGGTTTGGTGATAGGGAAAAATGGGGCTGTACTTCAAGAAATCGTGAGAGAAACCAAATGGCGTCCCCGGATTTTGAGAAGTTCCGCAATTCCATCAAAGATAATCAGCCACATGCGTTATTATCTTCACTCAGAGAGCAAAGAACGGGGAAGAGTGCTGCGAAACATAGGAGAGAGAATCTTCCGTCCAACAATCCACGAAGTAGGCGACGTGAGAATCTCAGCCTTGGGAGGATTCCGCCAAGTTGGGCGCTCAGCAATTCTGCTGCAAACAAGAGAAAGTCAGGTGCTTCTAGACTGTGGAATAAACCCAGGCTCAGTAAATCCCCTTGACGCCTTTCCTCGTCTAGATGTCCCCCAATTCGACATCGACAACCTTGATGCTGTAGTAATAACCCATGCACACCTCGACCATTGTGGTTTCCTTCCCTTCCTATTCAAATATGGCTATGACGGTCCAGTCTACTGTTCAGATCCAACTTCAAACTTGATGACTCTACTGCAACTCGATTATCTTGATGTTGCAGACAAGCAAGGCTTCATCGCCCCTTATGACCAAAAAGACGTCCGCTCCTGCGTCCTCCACACCCTCCCCCTCCGCTACGGAGCAGTTACAGACATCTCCCCAGACATACGTCTAACCCTCCGCAACGCAGGTCACATTCTAGGATCGTCAGTCGTCCACTTACACATTGGAGAAGGTTTGCACAATCTAGTGTTCACAGGCGACTACAAGTATGGAAAAACAACACTTCTCGAAGCAGCAAGCACAGATTTCCCGCGAGTAGAAACAATCATTACAGAGAGTACATATGGCGCACCCTACGATGTGATGCCCTCAAGAGTCGTCGCTGAAGAGAAACTCTCCACAGTAATTAACGAGACTTTAGACCGCAGTGGAAAGGTTATGATTCCAGTGCCAGCCGTAGGTCGTGCTCAAGAAATAATGTTGATAATTGACGGATACATGAAAAGGGGACTGATGAGAGAAGCTCCAGTTTTCATCGAGGGAATGATCTCAGAAGCCACAGCAATTCACACAGCGTACCCTGAGTATCTGGCGAGGAATGTTCGAAACAGCATCCTGCATGAAGGAATAAACCCGTTTCAATCCGACTACTTCACAATAGTTGAGCACCCAAGCGCAAGAGAAGAGATTGTTGAAGGCGAACCAAGCATTATCATGGCAACAGCCGGTATGCTTGAAGGAGGGCCAATCATAGACTATTTCAAGCGACTAGCTCACGATGAACTGAACACAATCATATTCGTCAGCTACCAAATCGAAGGCACATTAGGTAGTCGCGTGCAGAAAGGATTAGGCGAGGCATCTCTCTTCAACAACGAAGGTAAGATGGAAGTAATAAAGGTTAAACTTCAGGTCGAATCCATCGAAGGCTTTTCCGGACATTCAGACAGGAGGCAGATAATCAACTACATCCGCCGCGTTACCCCAAGGCCTGAAAAAGTTGTAGTCTGTCACGGTGAAAGATCGAAATGTCTAAGCGTAACCCATTTCTTGAGAAGGAGATTCAGAATTGACGCTGTAGCCCCTGAAATCTTAGAGACGCTTAGGCTGCGGTAGTAACCTCTTCTTGTTGTGAAGCCGCCTTTTCTCGCCATATACGCACTCCAGAAGGAGTGACCACTATCCTTTCCTCTCCCAACCTAGCAATATCACCTTCCACAGATTCTGCGAAGCTACACAACTCGTTAACTGCTGTCTTGATGTCTTCAACACTCTTGCTTGCGAGGGGACTTACCTTTATGATGAGAATGTTACCTGACTTAACTTCACGCTTGATCTTATCTAAATCTGAGAGTTTTCGAAGGGGCATGGCCTTTAAAAAGATCTTTGAATGTAGAGTCTCAGCGCCTTTGCTAACATTTGAGACCTTAGATTCTTTAACGTGACCACGAACAGCTTTCTCAAAGATTTCTCCAGAGCTTGACAAAGGGATACTTCCTATTATTATGGAACTCTCAGGCTGTCAACATCTCTTTATTTGAGTTGTTTTTTTGATGTATAATCTATTTTTACCCTCTGATTTTATAATACTTCCGTACCGAAAATTCACGTATTAGCAATTAAATCACAGGAAGATTCTGCGAGTCAATCGTAGGGGATACGAGAATGGTGCCTTAACAAGAATTTTAACACTCTTTCTACTTCCCTGTCAACTCAATGATTTAACTTTCAGCACGATCAGCTTCGCAACCTAGACATCTTTATGTGAACTTTGAAAAGGCGTGAGCATATGTGGAAACCAAAGTTAGGGATGCGCCTTCTTAGCGTAAATTTTCTCTTAGCTATTTCACTTCTATCTTGGAGCGATTTGAACTTGGTTCTACTCAAATGATAAATAGAACTTAGTTCTAAAACTCTACTCTGGATGATTGGTTGGAGGACAATCTTTTCAGGCGATCTCCTTTCTCCCTTGGGCTATGTCCCATCCTCCAACCATGAACTACATTATATCCTTTCTGCCCAAACTCCATTATAAATGATGGAGTGGAGCCTTATAGACTTTCTTCTCACAGTTGAAGGTAGAGTGTAAATAGCTGATGCAGTAGATGTTCCCGGATTTTATCAAAAGAGAAGACTTACGACGCATCTTTAAAACTAAAGATTATGGTCTTGCATGAGGATTTCAAACTGTGGATGCGTACGTGTCAAAGCGTGGTTTAGTTCGAATCTTCAGTTTGAAATATGTAAAGAAATACTGTTTATTAATACAGAAGATTTAATACAGCACGACAATCATACCCACATAAAAATAGAGGAGAATGCACACATATGCAACTAAACATTAAGAATAAACCTCAACTAACCGGCATCACCATACTGTTCGTAGGCGTAGCTCTCTTAGTCTTCACCTTCATAAACGCCTATCTCTTTCTTCAAAACCCTTTCAGCATAATTGCATCCAGTGACTTAGCAAGAGTCTTTGGACAAGCTCTAGCACCTCTCATCCAAGCGAGTATACATCTAATGTACCTAGGTATAATGGGATGGATAGGATCCCTACTCACAGTAAGAGGAATACCACTGGTGACCCACAGATACATTTCCATTGCCAAGACAGTGAAAATAGCACAGCCAAGACCACAAGCGAAACGCGCACATAAACAGGTCCCATCGGAACCCAAGACTCAACTTACTCCCGAACCCAAACTAGGGGAACCCCAAGCAATTCTAATTCCCCCCCAAAACCAAGGGGAAGAGTAAACATAGATGAAGATATCACTGCGGGCTATGAGTTGGGCCACACGATTTTTTTGGATAATAGCCCTCACCATCACAATAACCTGCGTCTATTCAGTCACCCTAATTCGAATAAGCTTTGAAGAGCCAACAACCTATATGACGGAAGAAGATCTAAACATAATGCTACCCATAATACTTGGAAATGAAGGTTACTACAACATAGCTGATCTAAACATAACAACACAATTATTAGATAGTGAGAACAGCCAAATCTCAAAAGCAACCACCTACGTGTCACAGATTCCTCCTCAGAATAACACAACAATTCTCCATAACATTAGCTTACCGATGGACGAAATCATGGCCAATGTGGACTACCTCTTCAACGACTCAAACTTCACACTACTTTGTTCAGCCCAACTGAGCTACGCTAATCTTGTTCCATTTTCACTCGAAACAAACACAACCATACCGTGGGGAGCACCCTTATTCAACTTCACAACAGGTGATCCGACTTCCAACATGTATAACCTTACTCACTTCGGAGTAATTATACCAATCAGCTTTGAGAACCACTCACCCTACATCAGCGTAACAGGAGTAATTCGTGTTGAGATCATAAATAGAGCACATCAGGTAATAGGGGAAGGATCCGTTTCAATGGATGTACCCCCCGGAACTAGCTACGACGGGCAACTAGAAGTTGTAGTCAACGCAACCTTGATTGATGGCATTGAACAAGTCCATGTCTATGTTGAAACCTCGATGTTCAACTATGGTCCTATCGTGATAGACTATGAATAAGCCAGTAAATGAAAAACTAAACAGATTCAATAAAAAGAAGATATTCCTCCGGTTGGGCAAAGCTGCGTTTAAATCGGCTGTCGTCTACATACTCTTCTCCATTTTCTCGACGATTGTAGCTCCCTTTGGAGGCTTTGCCGACGTTCAACCCCTCTCAATCGCATTCTTAGCTATATACATCTTTTTCATCTTCGCCATTGAGTTGACTCGAGGCTCAATCTTCCAACATATTTTCAGCATAGTTAATTCTCTGCTGATCGTCGCTTACATCATTCAAGTTTTAGACATGGGAGTGATCAACGTTTCTCTTAAGGAGTTTAGTCTGATGATTGACTTACGTTTCTTTCTCTCAATTTTCGCAATTGGAGGTTTTCTGGGATTCGCCAAGAGCATGCTACAACTCCTGAATTGGATGAACGAACGAGAAGAGTATTCGCTTAAGAATTACACTAAGTCACTGTAGGAGAGTTCTACCAAGTCTCTAGGAGCAATGTTCAGTTCGCTAATGAGTCTTTCGATCTTTGATATGTCGTCTTTCTGTTGCTCTGGATTCGCCGAAGTTATGCGTTCAAACTCAATGAAGTATCCTAAGCTCTTGACTTTGTCTAAATGAATTTGAACGCCCTCAAAACGAAAGATTTCTCTAACCTTGTCTATTATCACTTTAACCTTCAATATCTTGGTGATGATCCTTTTAAAGGAGTGAGGTTGGGGGATCCTCAATATGAAGACTGAGCTCCTCTTTGGAACCGGGATATCTTCTCTCTCATAATAGATTAGTTCAGCATCAGCTTCCCCAACTATCTCCCGAAGTTTCAACCGACCTTTAGGAACAACGTAATATGTATCTATTTGGTGGAAGATACCTATGGCTTCAGCTTTAAGCTGATTTAGTCTGCTTCGAGCAGAAGTTAATTCGTTTACTCTGGCTTTTAACTCAACCATCATATGTTGAGCTTTCACATTTTCATCCGCCATTTCCTGTGACTCAGCTATTTCTGGGTTGTGTCAACACTTAAGGTGAGCGTACACTCAGCTTCTTAGCCATGACATAGGCGCTTTCCCCGTCAGCATAGTACCTACGTATTGTCCGAACTATGTCAAATGCCAACTTCTTGTACATGCCTACTGCAGAAATGTTGCTGATTCTCACTTCCAAGTAACATTCTTTCGCTTTGTATAACCGCATATTTTTCATTGTTTCCTTCATCAGGGCGCTTCCAATGCCTTTGTGTTGAAACTTTGGTAATACCGCAATGGAAACAACGTGTCCTTTCTTGGAGATGCCAAGCAGGCTGAAACTTGAGAAGCCTGTTTCAATTCTGCACATTATGTAGCCTGCGAGGCTTTTTTCTTGCGCAGCTACAATGAAGGTAAAAGGATAACGTTCAAAAAGATTCATGAAAAAATAAGGAGAGTAGTTTTCAGGTAGGCAAGCACGATTTATGCTCATAACTTCTTCAAGATCGTCCGTTCTGAAGGGTCGTAAGGTAAAAGCAGTCTGCATGTGTTGCTCCCTTGATAGTAGCTAGGCGCAACATATGGAAGTTAAGTTTTTTGGCGTGTCTGCTGGAGAAGGCTCTGCAGAGTCTAAAGACTCATGTATGGATCTTTCTGTACGCTATAGATTTATCAGTTCGCGCTTTGATTTCAAGAGTAGAAGGTTGAACATGAAAGCTCTTGGGTTACTTTCAGGTGGGCTGGACAGTACATTAGCAGTCAAACTAGTTCAGAGTCAAGGAGTAAACATTGTAGGTGTTAACTTCACAAGTCCATTCTCTCTCTGCGAAGAGGGCAGCATATGCACCGCAGTGAAACAATTAGGCATTCCCCTAGAAACAATTAACCTAGGCAATCAATATTTCAAGATTCTTCGAAACCCCAAATATGGGTATGGAAAGAACATGAACCCTTGCATCGACTGCAGAATCTTCATGTTCAAAAAGGCCAAAATTTTCGCAGAGAAGATACAAGCCGCCTTTATCATCACCGGAGAGGTCCTCAACGAAAGACCAATGTCCCAAAACATAAAGGCCTTAAGGATCACTGAAGCGGAGGCAGGCCTAGAAGGGAGAATCTTAAGGCCACTATCAGCCAAGTTGCTGCCTGAAACTGAAGCGGAGAAGCAAGGTTGGATTGATAGAGAAAAACTGTTGGATATCAAAGGACGATCGAGGAAGCGACAGATGCAATTAGCTGAACAATTAGGCATTGAGGAATATCCAACGCCTTCCGGTGGCTGTCTCTTAACCTATAAGGAATTCGCGGCTAAAATCAGAGATTTGCTGCAGCACAAAAAGAGAATCAGAGCGGGAGATATCAATCTACTCAGGGTAGGGAGACATCTCCGATTCAATAAGAACAAGATAGTTGTCGGTAGGAATGAAGCGGAAAACAAGCAGCTTGAGAGAATGAGAGGAAAAGAAGATTATCTCTTCGAGGTACCAGATTGCGGTAGCCCTATTACGTTGCTCCACGGTCCGAAAACTGATAGAACCATAAGATTAGCGGCAGCTCTGACCCTACGTTACTCCGATAAGAAAGGAGAAGCATTAGTTAGATTTGGCAGAGAGGAACTAACTGAATCAATACTTGTTCTACCTTCAAACGCTCTTGAGATTGAGAAGCTACGTATAAAGTAGCCTCGTTCTATGTTAGATACGCGTTCCACACCCGCGCATATCCAAATAGTAGCCCAAGAATAGGAGCCAGAGATTTTGATGCATACATTCACGCTTATCTTTCAGCTTCTATTTTCATGGGGGGCGCGTAGTGTTCAGTTAGGTCTTAAATTCTGTGAGAGTTATATGACCGTGGGGGACTACCCAGATCTTTGTGTTCTTACCTGCAATTTTGAAGGCTTCCTGCAGGGCATCGTTTAGTGCTCTTGCAGTTCGAAGCTTGAAGACGTTTGTCGCGTAGTAGTCAGGCATCGTTGAAACAAGAAATATGTGGTTTTTTTGGAGCGCTTTCAATAGATAGTATGCTTTATGTCCGCCTATGACAAAGCGTTTCTTAATCTCTTTCTCAATTGATTTCACATCTTTGAACTTGGTCATCCATTCATAGAAGACTTCGTTTCCGTAGCCTTCGGCGCATTCTGCTACTAGTATGATAACGCCGCCACGTTTGACACTGTTCAAGTTGTTGTCAATCGCTTTGTATGCTTGATAGAGGTCGATGTCTGCTGGGTGTCCTCCAGGGCTAATTATGACTATATCTGCGCGACGATCAATTGAGACTTTACACATCTCTTCTACGAGTTTCACTCCTTCATAGAAGGCTTCTTCTAGATCTCCCGCGAAAGCTTTTACAATCTCGCCCTTGCTGTTCGTCACGACGTTTAAGATGAAGTCAACCTTTGCTAATTTTGCCGCTTCAACCATATCTTCGTGGATGGGGTTCTCTTCTAAGATGCTGGTTCGAGCTTTTGGGTGCAGTATCATTCTGTGATTGTGTCTTATCGTTTCCGCGCTGGAGATGGCGGGTAGAACGCTTTTTCTACCTCCTCCAAATCCGGCGAAGTAATGCATTTCAATGTCACCTGTAAGGATGTGTATGTCTGCTTCGGTGAAGGCTTTGTTGATTGTGACCTTTGTCCTGTATTTTTTTGTTGTTCCAATGTAGACTTGGTCTTTTGTGTGGCAATTGTGGCTTATGGTTCTGATGCGACTGACTATCTCCTCTCCTAGGAGTGTCTTTGCTTCATTAGCTTTCACTTCTCTGTGAGTGCCGCACCCGAATATTATCGTGATGTCCTCGTCTTTGGCACCCAGCCTGTTGAGTTCTTCGAGGAGTCCTGTTATCATCAGGTGAGTTGGGGCTGGACGAGTGAAATCATCTACAACAACCGCGATTGTGTTCCCTGGATTTACTATGTCACTCAAGGGTTTGCCGCCGATAGGCTCTCTCAACGCCCGTAGGATTTCCTTTTTAACATCGGGAACTCCTGATTTTTCCTTAGGTTCAATTAAGCCAAGTAGACTTCGAGTTGGGATTCGTGCGCAAACTTCAGTTTTATTATATGGAAGCCAAACATCAACCATCGATCTGATGCTCCAGATTGGAGAAAGTTAAGACTAATCCTTTTAAGCGTATCGAAGGTCATGTCTGAATCGAATGCTTCTACATTCAATTCTGATTGGTGGGGGTAGAGTTATTATCTTACTGGCGTAGAATATTAGAGCGCAGGTGAGTCAATGACCAAGGTGATTATCGAACGGAGAGATTGTAAGCGTTGGGTAGAGGGTGAATACCTCCAAGAAAAGATCGAGATTAAAGAAAGGACAATTTTTCCCAAACGAGGAAGCAGCCTTCTGGAAACATTTGAGATGGTCGCAGGCGCATGTTGCACCACACTTTTCCTCAACTAATCCTTTTAGTTAGAAGCATGTTTAACCTCCTTTCAGCGAGTACAAGGTAGAGTGCAGTTATGTCCTTAGAGAATGTAGTTCTCAAAAAGAACGAAATTGCCTTTAAATGGTTTAACAATTACGCAGGAGTCAGCCTGAGAACGCCAACAAGGAATCTAGTAATCGATCCTGTGGACGTAAGCGCCAAAGCTTTCTCAACCCTAGACGCCATCCTTATCACACATGAACAGTACGACCACTTGGATGGTCTCCTAGTGAGAAAGATTCAGGAACTTACCGACTGTCAGGTGTTAGCTGATCCAACATCCACACGAAAACTTGAACACTCAATACCTCCAGAGAAACTCCGAGAAATGCAGCCGGGAACTGAAACTAAAATTGGTGATGTAACGGTTAGGGCTGAGATATGCAATCATCAACTCGCAAAAACACCTGTCACATTCCTCATTACTAGTGAAGAGAATGTTACGGTTTTCCACACCGCAGACAGTTTGCCTTTCGCTGAGATGAAAGACGTTTGTGAAAAGCACAAGCCAGATCTTGTCTTCTGCACCGTAGGTATAGCGCCAGGTGCATCCCCTAAAGCAGGAGCGGAGATTGTGAAACTGGTCAACCCTAAAGTGGCAGCTCCATACCACTCAGCATCCAAGACAGATCTGATTGAATTCTGCAGGATCTTGAAAAAGGAAAAACTCAAAACCAAAAGCTTGATTCCAGAACGGGGCAACGCATACATAGTTGGAAAAGAACTGAGGAAATAACATGAACTCGGAATCGGCAAAGAAGCAGCTTTGCCAGATATTATTCGAGATTGGCGCGCTGAAGTTTGGTGCCTTCAGACTTACAAGTGGAAAAGCCAGCCCCTACTATATTGACCTGCGAATGGTGCCCAGCTTTCCTGACGCCTTCCATAGAATATGTGACATTTATGTTAAATTGATAGAAGACAATGTTGGAGCTGAAAATTTTAGACTCATTGCAGGAGTTCCCACGGCAGGAATTCCCTTTGGTGCTGTCATCGCGTATAATCTCCATAGACCCTTCATTTATATACGGTCAACTCAGAGCAACCATGGAAGAAAACGTAGAGTTGAAGGAGTGCTAACTCCCGGGGATAAAGTTCTCTTATTAGATGATTTGGTTACTTCAGGGAAATCCCTTATTCAAGCAGCCTCCGCCATAAGGACGGAAGGTGGAATAGTGAACGATGCAGTTGTTCTTATTACCCGAGAGGAGGGGGGCGATGAGAAGATAGCGAAGGAAAACCTAACGCTCCATTATCTGTTGAAAGCTGGCGAGATCGCTAACATGCTGCATGAGGTTGGAGTCATAGATGATGAAGAATTGAAAAGAATCCTGAGACAGAGGACTGAAGGATAATTTAGAAAACAGAGTAGAATCCAATTTTCGATGCTCCGATCAAACAAACTCTGTTTTGGTGTTACTGAAAGAAAAAAATGTTGAAATTGTGGAAAAATCCTGCGTCATCGTGTGGCTACTTGCCACAGCATTCTTTGTATTTCTTCCCGCTTCCACAATTACATGGGTCTTCGGGTGCAGGTTTGCTCTTCTTAGATCCACAACCGCAGCTTGACATCTAATTTCACCTCACAAAGTTTCTTTTGTAAACTATTTTAACTTATCGCTCTTATAAAGAAGTAGGAGTTTTTCGTGTTGAATATGTGATTTCTTGCGCACATTATACGTCAGAGGGTTCGATTCGTTGTCTTAGGTCTATTCGTAGAATATCAGTTTTTTCTCTTCGAGTTCTACGTGGAGTTTGCCAACAGCTTCATAGACGTCTTCCTCTCTCTTCGCCCCAGTACACACGAGTTTTCCGCTTGCGAAGAGAAGTATGACCACTTTGGGTTCCTTCATGCGGTAGATCAACCCAGGGAATTGCTCTGGCTCATACATGGTTTTGTTTAGATCATAAGCTGACTTCTCGAGGTCGATCATCCCTCCGAGGTTTCCTGAAGCTACTATGTTTTGGATTTTTAACTCGGGCTTGTTGATGATGACAATGCCACTTGTCTTCAGCTCTTTGACCACTTTCATAACGGCTCTTCGGGATTCTTTCGCAGATTTAGCGCCCGTGCAAACCATTTTCCCAGAATTAAAGATCAAGGTCGCAGTTTTAGGTCGCTTAAGCCGAAAAACTAAACCCGGGAATTGCTCTGGTCGATATTCCACACCCGGATATCCCTTTACAACAGCATTCAAGTCAATACGTTGATTCAGAGTTGCTGAAGCAACCACGTTCTCAATCTTAATAGTAGCCTTGAGCTTCGGCATCCTCAACACCTAAACTGTATACATTAAGAAGGTTAATATATAAAGGCTTATAA
>SOJC01000021.1 GCA_004376645.1 Candidatus Bathyarchaeota archaeon | reverse complement strand
GTATAGCCGTAGGCGGCGACCGCTGTTTGACGGCCTACATCGTCAACGTAGAAGTGGCGAAAGACGGTGTGTCCTCGGGCTTCAAGGATTCGTGCAAGAGCGTCGCCGAGTATGGGATTTCTCCCTTGACCAATGTGGATGGGGGAGATGGGGTTGGCGCTTGTATGTTCGACGATGATTTTTTGAGGCTTGTCTGTCTTGACGGAGCCATAAGTTTCGCCTAAGGCTCGGACTGAATCGATGGTGGTCTTTGAAAGCTCAGTGAAGTTGGAGTAGAAGTTAACATATCCCACTCCTGCGACCTTCACTCTGTCAATGAGATGGAAACTTTCAACGTCGATTGCTCGGACGATGTCCTCAGCCAGTTTTCGGGGTTTAACCCCCTCAGTTTTCTTGCTGAGTTCGAAACATGCGGCTGAGGATAACTCCCCAAACTCCGGATTTGGAGGAGCATCCAACATGTGATGCTCTAGGGAAACGTGGGGGAGAAGCTTGGCGAAGCTTTTCTCTAGAGCTTTCTCGCAGGCTTTTCGAAAGTCACCGAAGGGATTAGGGGAGATCATACGAGGCCACAACTCACTGTGCAAAAACTCGGGATAAACTTTGCCTAGCAACCTTTTCTAGTCTAGTTAATAAATTGTTTTACGGTGTAAAAGATTGAGGAGAAGGTGTTACGGTCTAAGCAGATCGCTTGCAACGTTGTCCAATGCGAGGCTCGCTTCTTTGCCAGCCATCCTCTGTACAGCCCAGTGTAGCACTTCGTGGCTTAGAATATCTTCCACTTCACCGTCGTGATCTCCGAAGATATAGATCACTCCGTCACCTGTGTCGTAGATTCCGTATAAAGGTGGAAAACAGAAGCGGAATCGCAGGGTTCTATGAGCCATTCAACTCTCTCTCTAACAGAAGGAGGAAGAAGAGGCGATATATCCTTGCTTGCGAATCAGAAAATATTCCTGCACCGGATATAACTACGGGCATGTGTATCCCCTGATTTGATTGATGAGACTCTAGAATCTAGAAGGCTCTTCAGTACAAATCTAAGTTTCACAACTGCGCACGCATTTCAATTTGATAGGATAACGTCATTCTTCATCAATACACAAAGGCTGTTAGAACAACAAGCAAAATTATCTGTTTCTTAGACCGTTGTTACCCAAATCCTCTGATTGGGCGGGGACGTTATCGCGTCAATTCTGTAATTTGGAAACATGTCGCTGAAGAAATGACATCTTCGTGTTATCAGGTTCTAGGAGTGTCTACTTTTTGTCATGAACGCTGTTATCTATGGCGATTACGAACCCAAGGAGCAGCCTTTTGTCGCAATTAGAATCCAGAATTTTGATGGCGTATGTATCTGAAAAGTCGAAGATACCCCCAAACACTAAGTCTTTGAAGAAGTCGCTTTTGCCTATTTTTGCTTTCAACGTGCCATCCGTGCCTTTCACCTCAAAGCTTTTTCCTAAGAAGTTGCCCTTAGCTTCCAAAAGCTTTCGTCCTTCGTTGTCTTCCAACCAGAGTTTTGGACGGAATAGAGTTAGAATCTTCCGATTTGTTCTCCCTAGCAAGCGTCCTTCAGCATCTTTGATCATGTAAGATGGTCGCATGGAAACCAGCTTCTTGTTGATGGTGAAAACCTGAGTCCCATCTACCTCAGACACTTCTGTAAGGGCTCTTAGTGATATGACACGTCTGTGCATTTTCCCCACAGAGGACCCATCTTGATTGAAGATGTCGCCACTTCCCCAATCCCACCACTTCTCCTTGAGTACGTAATAATTCAATTCTGGACTAAGAAGTCCCCTGCTGGAAACAGAATCTACTTTCGTCATACTGACATCTACATTCAAATCGGATCCCATCTTATCCCACAAACCCATTGTCTATCAATATGTCTCAAACTGTAATATGGAGTCAACAAAATAGTTTATGAAGGGAGAATCCACTTTTTGCACGGCTAGTTTTAAACCTTAATTGCATGTATACATCAAAAACTTAGAGAAGTCCATCGTCTAGCTTGTGCGCATGCCTAAAAATTTGACAGGTGTTCATAATGCAGCTTTCTTGTTCAGCATTGTAGTTTGGGGAATTGGCGTTGATGAAAGAGAAAATTGTAGACGCGCAATAGAAACTAGATTCCTTCTTTCAACATCTATCCCTTCAAATCTGAAGGGTACACAGGTGCTCCTGAGTGTTATGTAAGGTTTGTCAGAGCCTTTGGACACTGACCTGAGAACTCTATCTCTTCAGCATTAAGAAACGTCTTTAGGCTCAACAAGGCACGAACAAACTTCTCCTTGAATGCATCATCTGGTGTAAATTCTCTTTCCAGATGTAGGGACTTGATCTCCAGCAGATTCTCCTTGCGATGAAGCTTTGGATCGATTCTTCCAACAAACTTGTCTTTATGCAGAATGTTAAGGGAGTAATATCCATATTTCCGCTTTTGTCTAGGAACGTATGCTTCCAGTTTTGGGGAGAACCCAAACAGTTCTCTGATTCTCGGCTTACACCAAGTCATGTTGTCAAAGGGTGACAAGAAGGCAACCTCCTCAAAGACTTCTGAGTCGCGCTTGCTGATGGCGTGGAGCATATCTACGTCTTCATTGAGGAGATAATGCTGGTTCTTTGCTTCGTCTACCTTTACTTCAGTCAAGAATTCTTCCTCTACAAGTTGCTGAATTATATTCTCTACTGTCTTGGTTTTCATGTCTGTCTTTGTGCTCCCTCTTACATAGTAGTCCGAAAATTCTCTGGCTCTCGCCAACCCCCATGCGTCCACAGTCTTGAGAATGAAAAATCTCTTTCTCTCTTCTTCTGTGGGCTCGGTTACGTCCACATTGGAAGGTAGAACGTTTTCTGTCAAATCGTAGTAGCGCTGGAACTTCTCTCTATGGTCAACCATTAGGTGTCCTCCCCAGAATAATAGTTCTAAGGCGATCTTCGCTGGCTTCCAATCCCACCACCCACGTCCTCTCTCCTTCCTTTCGTCAGCGAAATCTTTGGAACTCATAGGACCGTTTTTGCGGATCTTCTTTAAGACCTCATCTAAGAGGTATTCTCGGTTTCCAAGCCACTTCTCAGCCTGATCCTTTGTACTTTCTTGATGTTCTTTGATTGAATGAATAAAATATCTGTAATGTTCAAATGGGATTATGCAGGCAGCGTGAGCCCAGTACTCAAACACTTTTCGATCTGGAAAAAAGAGCTTATCTAACAGCTCTCTTCTATATGGCCCCGTCCTACTCCACATGACAAGGTAATGACTTCTCTCAATAACATTGATAGTATCTAATTGTATGCATCCTAATTTTCTCAAGGTTTCCAGAATAGTCTCGCTGCTGGGTTCAGAGGGTTCTGAGACGAATCCTTGCTTCTCAACTATGAATCTCCGAGCCGTCTCCTTGGAGATCTCCATGTTTTCTCCTAAAGATATGCCAGCCTTATACGAGTTTCGTAATTGCATGCTGGTTATCATAGATTTGGGTTATCGGTGGGCTCTATTCTGATTTCTCTGAGAATTCAGAAATGTTTAAATATTCTGAACATCCTTACTGACGAAGTAGAAGTGAAAACTCCTATGAATCGTGGCAACGAAAGCGAAGAATGCACTCCTCTAGAAAGCGTGGTAAGCATAGATGAGCGAGGACAACTGGTTTTACCTAAAGAGATTAGGGAACGATGGGGGCTTAAAGGCGGAGATAAACTGGCCATAATAACCAGTGTTAAGGAGGGCGAAATATGCTGTGTAGCGTTGGTCAAAGCAGATCTGCTAACAAAAAATTTCAAGTTACAGTTCGATCGAACCCACGAGAAGGATACATCTACAAAGCATTCGCATGAGTGAAAGGTGATTAGATGGAAGAGGATGAAATTCGAAAAGCCGTACGAGAAGGTTACGCTGAAATAGCCCAAAAAGAAAGCTCCTGCTGCAGATCCGCAACCTCATGTTGTAATGATCCTTATACACAAGAGGAAGTAAGCAAGAAGTTGGGCTACACAGAGGAAGACCTCAAGTCTATACCTAAAGGCGCAAACCTTGGTCTTGGCTGCGGAAATCCCATTGCCCTTGCGTCACTAAAAGAAGGCGAAACAGTCCTTGATCTCGGTTCAGGTGCTGGCCTTGACTGCTTCCTTGCAGCGAAGAAAGTTGGTGAAAAGGGGAAAGTCGTTGGGGTGGATATGACCCCTGAGATGATTGACAAAGCAAGGGAGAACGCCAAGAAGGGTAGATACGGAAACGTTGAGTTTAGACTGGGCGAGATCGAGAATCTGCCAGTTGCTGATGGCACAGCTGACGTGGTGATCTCAAACTGTGTCATAAACCTTTCAACAAACAAGAAGAGAGTCTTTGAAGAAACTTTTCGAGCCCTGAAGCCTGGTGGAAGATTGATGGTTTCAGATATTGTGTTATTGAGGGCGCTTCCTGAAGCGATCAGGAACAGTGTGAAGGCGTATATTGGCTGTCTTTCAGGCGCAATAATGAAAGACGATTACATAGAGGCAATAAGGCAAGCAGGCTTTGAAGAAGTGAAGATACTCCAGGAGACTCGTTTTCCAATCAAATACATGAATAATGATCCCACCGCGAAAGCTGCATTGAGAAGCTGCGATATTTCACTTGAAAATGTGGAAGGGATCGCGGACGCTATTGCAAGCGTGAAAGTATTCGGAAGAAAGCCTCATCAGTGACGCTCACGCAATGTGCACAATTTGCACCATTGGAAACTTTCGGATTTCGAAGCATATTCGTATGCGCACGTTGTGACCTAGCTGAACATTTTGGGATCATGCAAGCGCGCAGAATCGACAGTGTACTAATTGAAGCACATTTCGTTAGTTTTCTTTCTTGTTGGGTTTCTGTAGTTATAGAGATCAAAGATGCATGCGCGCGC
>SOJC01000081.1 GCA_004376645.1 Candidatus Bathyarchaeota archaeon | reverse complement strand
GTGGAGAAACCCTAAGAACGGTTCAAGCTTCGCTTTAATCAGTGCCCTGTGAACCTTCCATGAGAGTCCTATTTGTCAAGCTCTGCAAAAGACTTATAGTTTTAGGTAGCCACTATGACTATTCCTTTCATTAAAAATGGGGTAAGAAAATTGAGCGATGTTGCTATTGTCGGTGTTGGATGCACTGGTTTCAAGTCAGTGACACCTGATATTTCATACAAAGAGATGATGTTTGAAGCAGCCACAAGAGCCTACCAAGATGCAGGGAATATCAGCCCACGAAGAGATATCGACGCCTTCATCTCAGTTGCTGAGGACTACTGGGAAGGATTCAGTATATTCGACGAATTCGTTCCAGACCAACTCGGCGCTGTGATGCGCCATCTATTCACAGTCTCCGGAGACAGCATCATTGGATTGTCAACAGCCTACATGCTGATAAAAACAGGGTACTTCGACGTTGTAGCGTTAGAATCACATGGTAAACCATCAGACTTGCTCACACTGTATGACGTTGTTTCCTTCGCAATGGATCCAGTTCTCAACAGACCTCTTGGAGGACATCCCTTCTACGTTGGAGGGTTAGAGATGAATCGATTCCTCTGCGAGACTGGTAACACGAAGGAGCAGTGCGCTATGGTAGTGGCAAAAAACAAAGGGAACGCCCTGCCCAATCCTTACGCCGCTTATGGAGCAGACGTCGAAGTTGAAGACGTACTATGCTCCAATCCACGCTTCTACCCGTTGAACAGACTCGACATCAGCCAACCAGCAGACGGAGGCATCGTGCTAGTATTAGCGTCTGACGAAGTCGCACACAAACTAAACGACAATCCTATATGGGTAAGAGGTGTCGGTTGGATCTGCGAAACGCCTTCCCTGGAAACACGATGTTGGAGCGAAGCAATCTACGCTAGAATGGCTGCTCAAATGGCTTACAAGAAGGCGGGAATCACCACTCCCAGCCGAGAAGTTGACTTTGCAGAGGTGGATGACATGTTCTCATACAAAGAACTTCAACACATGGAAGCCCTACGACTCTGCGGAAAAGGACAAGCTGGTAAGCTGACTGAAGAAGGAGTAACTGGAATCGACGGCGATCTTCCCATTAACCCTTCAGGAGGCATGCTAGGGATGGGGTGGCCATTGGAAGCATCTGGCCTGCAACGCTTGCTAGAAGTCGTATTGCAGCTGAGAGGAGAGGCAGGAAGCAGACAGTTGGCAGACGTAGAAGTTGGCGTAGCACAATCATGGCGTGGAATTCCGACAACTACAGGCGCAGTTGCCGTAATGAGTAATTGTTAGAGGTGAATGAAAATGTTTGGAAAGAAAAGAGTTGCAGTAATAGGCGCAGGCATGACTTTATTCAGGAGAACCCTGAAGGAAACAGGGAAAGAACTCGCTTGGGAAGCCTCCAAAATGGCCTTAGACCAGGCAGGTCTTGAGCTGAAAGACATAGACAGCGTAGTCATGGGCACCGCTCCAGACGCCTTCGACGGAGTTCACATGAAGGGAGAATACTTAGCTGATGGTTCAGGAGCGTACCGGAAACCCTACTCACGGGTGTTCGTCGGCGGAGGAACCGGAGTCTTCGCAGTTGATGCTGGTTGGTGGCATATTGCTTCAGGCCAATTTGACACGTGTCTCGTGGTGGGGGAGGAGAAGATGTCCTCCTGTTATCCCCACCCAGCGTATGCGTTCACAACAATATTTGACCCAATCTACGCGCGACCATTAGGTGTGACTTTGATTTGGATATTCGCCCTTGAGATGCACAGGTATATGCATGTTCATGGCATAAAGAAAGAAGACATAGCACTAGTGTCAGTGAAGAACAAGCGGAACGCTTTAGATCATCCTTGTGCTCAACTAGGTGCAAACATTACTGTGGAAGATGTCCTCAACTCAGAAATGCTATGTTATCCTGTTCAAAGACTCGACATCAGCCCAACAAGCGATGGCGCCGCAGCGTTAGTCTTAGCTTCTGAAGATGTGGCTAAGAAAGTCACAGATAATCCTGTCTGGATTGACGGAGTAGGTTGGTGCATTGACTCGACCTTCTGGACAAACCGTGACCTTTACTATCCCCGATACGTACAATGTGCGGCTCAGATGGCGTACAAGATGGCGGGAATCAAGAATCCGCCAAAAGAGATTGATGTAGCAGAGGTTTACGATCCCTTCGACTATAAAGAACTACATCACATGGAAGGCTTAATGCTCGCACGCAAAGGACAAGCGCCAAGACTAACAGCTGAAGGCGTAACTCAAAGAGACGGAGACCTGCCGATTAATCCATCAGGTGGACTACTCGGTGTCGGCAACCCAATTGCCGCGGCAGGAATCATGAAATGTTGCGAGATCTTCTGGCAGCTTCGAGGTGAAGCTGGCAAGAGGCAGGTCAAAGGCGACCCAAGAACGGGATTAGCCCAAGCTTGGGGCGATCTGATGCAATATGGTTCCGTCGTTATTATGAGGAGTTGACTGAGATGAGTGAGAAGATTAAACATTTCCCAGGTGAACAACTGAAGAACATAGACGTAAAAGAAGGCAGAGTACCAGCTGTAAGACATCGACCTGACGTCAAATACTTGTGGAGTACCGGTATTGCCATGAGTAGATTCTTGGAAGGGTTGAAGAAGGGCAAGATTGTTGGATCTACCTGCAAGAAATGTGACCGAATCATGGTTCCCCCTAGAGCGTTCTGTGAGCAATGCTTCAAACCAGTTGATGGATACGTCAACATAAAGGACACGGGCACAATCAACACCTACTCAGCTTCCTACGTAGCAGGAGACGCCAGCCGCATAAAGGAACCAATCCTTGTCGCAATAATCGACTTAGATGGAGCCTCAGAAGGAATGGGAATATTCCACCTATTGGGCGAGATTGACGACTGGAAAAAGATCAAGTTCGGCATGAAAGTCAAAGCAGTGTGGAAGCCTCCAGAAGAAAGAACAGGCGCCATCACAGACATCAGATACTTCCGACCGCTCCAGGAGGGCTAAAAGTGGCAACAGAGAAAATCCAAGATGTAAGAAGAATGACCCATTGGCCAGGACATATGGAAACAGATTACATCTACACACTAGGCATAGCCGGAGAAAGATTCTTCAAAGAAATCAAAGAGAATGGAAAAATCCCAGGAGCAAAATGCAAACGGTGTGGACAGATCTTTGTTCCCCCAAGGCTCTACTGCGAAAAATGCTTCGACAAACTTACAGATTGGGTTAACGTAGGCACAAAGGGTAAAGTATACACATTCACAATCGCCTACATAGACATCAAAGGAGCAAGGCTTAAGGAACCTACAATCTATGCTTTGATAAAGTTCGATGGCACTGTGGGAGGCCTCGTCCACAAACTTGGCGAAGTCGACATCTGCGATCTAAGAGTTGGTTTGCCCGTAGAAGCAGTGTTCAAGCCGCAGCCTGAGAGAACTGCAAACATCAACGATATCAAGTATTTCAAGCCAGTAAAATAGACGATCAACCCTCTTTCCCCCTTTTACTTTTCTTAATCTTCAGTCAATATTTTGCTCTGTATAAATGCAACTAATACTCTATGACGTACTTTTCATCTGATTAATGATGCTGCAGATTTTTTCAGGATTATTTGAAGAAAAGACGAATGGTCTTCCCTTTCTTAGGATTATTTTCACCGCATCGCCAAGTGATGTTGTGTAAGCCCATGAACCATCAGTGCCGTATCTAATGCCGATGCCGCCATATCTTCCAAAAGAAGCTTTTGTTGGTTCACAGGACACTATATCCACTATTGGAATATATTTACGATTGAAAACGCCGTAGCAAATTAGAAGGTGCTTAGAATCCACCTTTATTTGTATGCCCCGGTAGTTCCAAAACATAAATAACACAAACGCCAGAACAGGCGCTAAGACAGCAACCAAAAAGAGATGTTCAACGGCAGCGCCAACAGCGATTGTTATCAATAGTATGCATAAGATAAGCAGAGAAAAAGATCCCACCAGAACCTTCATCAACGTGCCAGCTGGAACCCATTCCACGTACACAATGTCCTTCACGTTTACTCCACAGCAATATAAGCGGAAAATCTGGGTTAAACCTTATGCATACGATCCCGAGAATATGAATTTTCTTCCCAAAGCGCGTGCAAGAGGAAGCAAGAAAATGAAGCAAAAGTTGTGCTAATAAAAAGCTATAAATTAATAACGGAAAACTCCTTAAGAACTGCTTCGTCACTGCCATGTGCAGAATAGCTGGAGAAGCATGTTGATTATGTCGAAGGTCAAAGTTATACTTCTAACTGGAAGAACTATCGACCAAGGAGTCTCAAAGGAACACGGTAAGCTCTCAAAGGAATATCAGGAAAAAGTGGCTATTTGCGAAGTTGACTCAAGCGACTTGAAGAACCTCACTGTAATAAAGGGCTTAAACATTAAGGTGATCACAAGATTTGGGTCAGTTGTTGTAAAGGCTATTAAATCGAGTAGAGGTTCCCACCCGGGAATAGCTTACATGCCGTATGGGCTTTGGGCAAACATAGTAGTTGATCCTCATACCCATGGAATTGGCATGCCGTCTTTCAAAGGGATACCTGCGGAACTTGAAGCCGCTCCATCAGAGAATGTAACGCCTATTCCAGTACTTCTGGAAGAAACTTTTAGGAAGAAACCTCAATGACTCTTGTGAAGAATGTGACTTGTCCCATCTGTGGAACTCTCTGCGACGACCTAGAAGTAGAAGTAGAAGAGAACTCTATAGTTGATGTTAGGAATGCATGTGCAATTGGCGAAGCAAAGTTCTTGAATTTCACAGATCCAAAACATCGAAACTTGAAACCTCTCGTGAGGAAAGGAGGAGAACTGACTGAGGTTTCATTGGACGAAGCGGTTGAGAGAAGCGCCCAAATCCTCGCTCACGCCCAATATCCCATTCTTTACGGGTGGAGCTGCACAAGCTGTCAGGCTATCCGTGTAGGAATTGAGTTAGCTGAAGAAGTTGGCGGAGTAATCGACAACACTTCAACAGTGTGCCACGGACCATCAATATTGAGCATCCAGAGCGTAGGTATACCAACCTGCACCCTCGGTCAAGTACGTCACCGAGCAGATTTAGTTGTGTACTGGGCAAGCGATCCCTATAGTGCTCATCCACGTCACATAGAACGTTACACCTCATTCTCTGATGGTCGCTTCCAAGAAAGCGAGTGGGAACATTATGTTACGCGCTTACGAGGCGTGCTTGGCAAGAAGAGGCTAAGTAGAGCTTCTGCACGGATTTCGATGCGTGAAGTTTCGATCCCTCCCATCGCAGATCCGAAACTACCTCCAGAGTTTGAAACCGAGAAGAGGAAACTAATTGTTGTAGATGTTCGCAAGACCCGATCAGCAGAGATTGCTGACTTCTTCATTCAGGTTGAACCGAACAGGGATTTTGAACTACTTCAAGCCCTCCGTCTCCTAGTAAAGGATGAGGAGCTTGAGGTGGACAAAGTTGCAGGGGTACCAGTTGACCTCCTAGAGGAGTTTGCTGACATTCTAATTAGCTGCAACTTCGGAATCTTCTTCTTCGGAGTAGGATTGACTATGAGCTCAGGCAAACATCGAAACATAGATGCTGCAATTGCACTAACTAAGGACTTGAACTATCGCACGAAATTCGCTATTATGCCTATGAGAGGCCACTTCAACGTCGCAGGCGCTAACATCGTTTCCACCTGGCAGACAGGCTACCCCTTTGCTGTAGACTTCTCCCATGGCTACCCCCGATACAACCCTGGAGAAACGTCTGCAGTGGACATACTTCAACGTGACGAAAGTGACGCAAGCCTCATCATTGCGTCAGACCCCGTTTCCAACTTTCCAAGAAATGCAGCTCAAAACCTTGTCAAGAATCCTATGATAACGATTGACCCCGTAGTCTCCCCAACAACTATGATGGCTGACGTAGTAATACCGTCCGCCTTCGTTGGGATCGAAGTTGAAGGGACAGCCTATCGCATGGACTGCGTTCCCCTGCCAATGAAAAAGATTGTCGAGCCGCCAAAGATATGTCTGCCTGACGAAGAGATTCTTCGAAGAATCCTATTGCAGGTGAGACAAATAAGGCAAACTGGAGGGAAGGCATAGCTGTGAAAGAACTTCTGATTAAGAACGGCTTCGTCTATGATCCTCTAAACAAAATAGATGGAGAGACGATGGACATAGCAGTCCGAGATGGCAAGATCGTCGAGGAAGTAAAGAAGGGGAAGACGATTGACGCCTCTGGAATGGTTGTGATGCCTGGTGGTGTTGATATTCATTCTCATATCGCAGGAGCCAAAGTTAATTCAGGTCGACTGTTGCGTCCAGAAGATCACTATAAGGATGTTGAGCTTAAGACAGTGTTGACGCGTTCAGGAGTAGGTTATTCCATTCCTTCAACCTTCACAACTGGCTATCGCTATTCTAGGATGGGCTGGACGACAGTTATGGAACCAGCTATGCCTCCCTTGAAGGCTAAGCACACTCATGAAGAATTGAATGATACACCCATGGTTGATAAAGGCGCATATCCTCTCCTTGGAAGCAACTGGTTCGTGCTGGAATACCTCAGAGCAAAGATGTATGGGGAATGTGCTGCCTTCGTTGCCTGGATGATGAACGCAACCAAAGGCTATGCTATCAAACTCGTAAACCCAGGAGGGTTAGAAGCTTGGGGCTTCGGACGAAACGTACGTGACATCGACGATCCGGTGCCTAACTTCGACATTACACCTAGAGAGATCATCCAGGGCTTATGCAAGGTGAATCAGATTCTCAACTTGCCCCACACGATACATGTGCACATAAACAACCTTGGCAAACCAGGCAACTATGTTACAACACTAGAAACTATGAGATGCGTCGAGAACCTGGCAACAGACAACAAACCAATCATGCATCTAACTCACTGTCAATTCAGTGCCTTCGCAGGTGAAGATTGGCGCACCTTCAAATCTGCCTCCGAAGAAATAGCTGAATACGTCAATTCCCACAGCCACGTCACATTAGATATGGGTCAAATCGTCTTCACCAACACAACTACAATGACAGCAGACGGCCCATTCCAATTCACCCTCTATCAAATCACCGGGAATAAATGGGTGAATAACGATGTGGAAACTGAAACTAGCTCAGGAATAGTGCCATTTCAATATAAACGCAAGAACTACGTGCACGCGACTCAATGGACGATTGGTCTCGAACTCGCACTACAAATCAAAGACCCCTGGAAGATCTTACTAACCACCGACCACCCCAACGCTGGACCCTTCACAGCTTATCCCAAAGTCATCACGTGGCTCATGAGCCGCAAAGCTAGGGACGATGTGATGAAGAAGGTGAATAAGAAGACTAGGCGCAAAGCCCCCCTCTCCGCAATTGATAGAGAATACTCCCTCTACGAGATAGCGATTGCGACGAGAGCAGGCCAAGCTAAAGCCTTGGGCTTGGAGAGTAAAGGTCATCTAGGAGTTGGAGCAGATGCGGACATATCTGTATACAACTTAGACCCGAAGAAG
This sequence comes from Candidatus Bathyarchaeota archaeon, assembly GCA_004376645.1. Taxonomy (GTDB): domain Archaea; phylum Thermoproteota; class Bathyarchaeia; order Bathyarchaeales; family SOJC01; genus SOJC01. The sequence goes on along the minus strand of SOJC01000081.1, from coordinate 7,697 downwards.
ACAAACCTAGCTGACAACCCGGAAGCTATCACTAAGGCCTTCAAGAAAGCAGCTTACACTATTAAAGATGGGGAAATCGTGGTTAGAGATGGCGAAGTTGTCAATTCCGTTAATGGAAGAACGTATTGGGTCAAGGTGGAAACGCAGGCAAATCTCTTCGAGATAGAACCTGAACTTAAGAGAGCCTTCGAGAAATATTACACGGTCAAGTACGAAAACTACCTGGTCCCTCAGAACTTCAGTGCCCATCAAACACCAGTAACAGCAAAGGCGAGAATCAAATCATAGAAGTGTAAGAAGATGATTGTAAAATTGCACCTTAAGAAGGAGATTCATGTGCCTGTTGATGCAGAATCCATTAGTCCAGATGTTTTTGCCGGGAAGCTTGTAGAAGAGATCGCTGAGCTTCCTCTCTGGAAGGGCAACCGAAAAGTCCCATTGAAAGACGTTTTTGGAGTAGAAGGCATTTCAGGAAAAGTGACGAATGAGTTAGTCATCCACATCGATGGAAACCTATCTAAAGTTCAAAGAATAGGTTCAGGAATGACAGACGGAGAAATTAGAATCGCAGGAGACGTTGGCATGCATCTCGGCGTAGAAATGAAGGGGGGAAAGATCACTGTGGAAGGGAATGTGGGTTCTTGGCTTGGCTCTTCTATGAAGGGGGGAACTATCGAAGTGAATAAGGACGCTGGCGACTACATCGGTGCACCCTACAGAGGTAGCACCGAAGGCATGCGAGGAGGAACCATAACTATCCATGGAAACGCTGGAACAGAGGCAGGAAGATATATGAAAAAAGGCCTTATTAGAATCGATGGTGACGTCGACCAATTCGTTGGCATCCACCTAAAAAAAGGAGCAATACTGGTTAGAGGAAACGCAGACGGTAGAGCAGGAGCATTCATGACAGGCGGAAAGATAATCATATGCGGTCACCTCAAATCCCTTTTGCCCACTTTCACTATTGACAGCATGAAGAGTAAAGCAAAGGTGGAGGAAGAAATAATCAAAGAGCCCTTCTACCTATTCATTGGCGACCTAGCAGAACATGGAAGCGGAAAACTCTATCTGGCAAAGAACAAGAACAAACACCTAGAAACCCACGAAAAACTACTACAATAAACCACTTATCTAATTCGCTCCTATTGCAAGGTGAGATATTCAAGATGTTGAGCGTAAACCAAAAGGCAGTAGTATTGACGGAGAAACTGTGCAAGAACGCTGAAGACTACCAAGTAGAAATAAAGAAAAACAGCAAGGGAACGACAATAGTCGACGCGGGAATCCATGCGAAAGGAGGTTTTGAAGCCGGGAGAGTCGTCACAGAGATATGCATGGGAGGACTGGGCAAAGCGCGAATATTCCCAAAACTATATGGTGACACTGAGTTAATCTCCATCTTTGTCCAAACCGATCATCCAGCTATTGCCACATTGGGTTCCCAGTTTGCAGGGTGGCAAATTAAAGAAGGCGACTTCTTCGCGATAGGTTCAGGCCCAGCCAGAGCCTTAGCCTTAAAGCCCCGCAACATCTACGACGAGATAGAATACAAGGATGAATTCGATTCAGGAGTAGTCGTCCTTGAAACTTTAAAAGAGCCATCTGAAAACCTCATAATTGACCTTGCCCGTGAATGTGCACTCTCTCCAAGCCAGCTCTATGTCATTCTCGTTCCAACAACAAGCATAGCGGGATCAATCCAAGTCTCAGGAAGAATCGTTGAAACGGGTCTCCACAAACTGTCCAAGCTGGGAATTAACCCTTTATCTATTCAACATTCATGGGGATACGCTCCCATCGCACCAGTTCATCCAAAATTCATACAAGCCATGGGAAAAACCAACGACGTAATTCTTTACGGCGGAGTGGCATACTATGCTCTGGAACACGAAGACGACGACGAATTGAGAGCGGTTCTTGAGAAGGCTCCTTCCTCAGCTTCCAAGCACCATGGCAGACCATTCAGCGAGATCTTCAAAGAAGCCAACTACGACTTCTATAAAATTGACCCAAACCTCTTTGCCCCAGCAATGTTCATCGTAAACAATCTTACGACAGGCCACGTCTTTGAAGTTGGAAAGCTGAACATCGAAATCCTCAAAAAAGCTTTGAATCTTTCAACGTTGTAACCCTGCCATAAAATACTGATTTTGAATACTGATTCTCCTTTCATAATGGATTTTAAGCCAAAAACATATCGCAATTCCGAGTTGATATGGGCAAACTTGAAGAAATCCGCTTAAAAGTTGCTAAACTGCAGATGGATACTAAAGAACTTAAGCGTATGAAATCAGATTGCGACCACCTTAAAAGATTCCGCAAGATGATTGTAAAAGAGAAATTTGACTGACAGCGCGATGATTTGATGGAAAAAAAACTACGAGAGACATTGAATGAGGCCCTCGATCGACTCCTTCAAGTGACTCTCAGAAAGCGTTATTGCCGTCTAATGAGTAGAGAATTTCTCAGTCTTGTCAATTCACAAACGGACTTTCTTTTCGGATTAGTTGTGGGAGACATGCTTGAAGGCTTAGGCTTCTGTACCTATGGTGCACACAAGAGGAGCCCTAACGACAAGGAATTCAGAGAGCTTTTCAAGATTATTCAAGAGAGATCAAAGGAAATCTATGAGAAGATCGAGTCGATAGAACCCCAAAACGAAGTAGATTGATCCTCTTGCAGGCTTCCTCGGATTCCCCTTGTGCCTCTTAATCTAATGCGACAGTCTTTAGACTGGAACCTACGACCTTTGCCGAGAAGTATCCAACAGGAATTGTATATAATGCAAGAGTGGCGTTAAAGATCCCCACTAATGGGAGCATCGCTATGATTACGTCTACAGGTATACCGAATCCCACAGGGGGAGGATAAGGAAGAAACACCCAATTCACTACGGTCATGAACGCTACTCTGAACAAGATTCCAAGAGTTGTGAAAACAATCGGCAGAGCTACTTCTCGCCTCTTTCCAAAATGGTGAGCCAGAAACACTTGCCCTAGGTAGATTCCAAACATCATACTCAGAACTGCGGCCAAATTGTAGAAAGGCCCTGTAGGCAGTTCTCCAGGGAATAGGGCAAGAAGAACAGCAGTGTTAATCATAGTTATACCTACGCCTACTTTTTTGCCAAAAAGCAAAAAGGCAGCCACTATGGGTATCTCCCAAATCTGATAAATAAGAAAGGGCGCATATGGTGCGGGGATTTTGACAGGTGACAAGTTGAGAGAGACTGTTAGCGCCGCAAAGACGACTATTGCAGCAATTTCTTTAGAATCCAACATTAGTGACCCACTTCTAAGGAGTTATCGATTTTCACTCTAGCTATTTAAGAGTAGCTACTTGAAAAAGAGTTACGCATACATGCAAGTCTTTAACGAATTGTAGGGAAGAAAGCTAATTACAACAGCTTATGAGGGCTTACACGATTTCTTGCACAGGTGTAATGGGTTATTAAGAGAAGCTACAGTTGGATTATAGGTACCCCAAGGAATAATAATACTCAAGATATATTGTGTATGGGAGAAAAAGTGAGAAGATTTAACTCCAAGTTGATTCTGACTTTGCTCGTCATTACCATAGGTACATTGGGATTTAACACACCTTTGATCTTAGCAGAATACAGATATGTCGACCTTTCGACTTTGGCAACGTATGAAGCGAATTTTCTTGGAAAGGAGATCATAACTTCTGGTATCTATAGGTCTGATTTCTTCTTTATTCCTGAGACATCAGCGAACGCTGTTTTGGAGGATCCGTCTTCTCAAACCATATTAACTATGTACATTAGCCCTTTTTCAGCACCATTGAATGGCAGCATTATTATCGTTCATGGATTAGTTGACTATGATTTTTGGGGTGGCTACTGCTTCTATGTTCAGTTCTGGGAATTAGGGTCGTACTCTTGGTGGAATCTTGCTGATGCTAATCAAGATCTGAAAGTGGATATGGATGATGTTGTCCTTTGTGTTAGCGCTTATGAAAGCACTCCCTCAGATCCTCATTGGGATCCCTTCTGTGACATCGCAGAACCGCATGGAATCATAAACATATTTGACGTAGTTATGATGGCAAGCAACTATGGAGAAGAACATAATCCGTAGAACCATGCTTTTCCATAGTTGACACAGCGCGCATACAAACCAAGCCTATGACCGACATGGTAACCTACTAGATGTACTAGGGCAAAACTGCGCAAACAAGAAACGAAAGCGCAACGAAAAATACCCCAGCGTATAACTCTATCGTTCTTTTTCGCTTTGTACCATTCACACTGCGAGAGTGTAATTTAATGATGGATTGTTATGCTTCCAGTCTTGGTTTCTGCAATGAGACTTCCTGTTCCAGCACCAATACGACCTGTGTGCCGATTTCGTCTGTATTGCGCATCAGTTAATTCCGGAATACATCTAATACTCCCCAAGCTTGTTGATGCTTCTACTGTTAGATCAGGTTGACCTCTTAATGAGATATCAATGCTGCCAACACTTGTCCTGAACCAACTTTCGCCCTCTGACAAAACACCAGAAAATTTTATGGAACCTGCAGAGCTACGAGCAGAAATTGTCCCATCTACATTCTCCAATTTAACAGATCCAGCTCGGGTTCTTGCTTTAACTGTTCCTTCACAGTCTTGGATGTTCACCGTGCCAGCTGAAGATTCGACCACAATAATGCCCTTCACACCAGCAACTGCAACGCGACCAGCTCTTGTCTCAAGATCAAGATCCGTTTCTGCAGGCACTGAAACAAGGATATTGGCTCTCGGACCAGTGCTGAAGACATACGATGGCCAACCCCAGAAACCGACTTTGGCACGACAAGTGACTGTTATTACGTTGCCATCTTGTGAAATGTTACAGTCTAAGTCCTCGTGTACCTTCAGGTCTAAGTTAACAGTTACTTCACCCTCAGAACCAGACTTCACTCTGATTGATCCAGGTGCAGTATTTGCCACGACCACCTTAGGCTTTCCAGTTGTCTTGAGAACATGATGTCTTTCTATAGGCGTAGTCTCTGAAAGTACTCGACTTCCACAAGTAGGACAAAAATTTGCGTCTTCAGGAAGTACAGCTCCACATTGTCGGCAATAGGACATTTTTCTCACCTTATCTATCTTCTCGATTTGCAGATGTTATATTTAAACAGTGATTATTGGTCACTAAAAGGAAGGGGAGCATGCAGGAGATGTTTCCAAGTATTTTAGGTTCAAATCTCCGCCATAACGCCCTCGTCAATTGCTTTTGACGAAACAAAAGAGCGCAGAATACGTTTCGTTAAAGACCCACAAAAAAAGGAGATAACTGAGTTTGAAAAAATATTTTTGGAAGAAGTAAATTAGAAATAGACTATATGTTAGCCCCTATGCGCATGCATCGTGTGGGCAACTGCTAGACTGCCCCTTTCATGTCACCTCCTTTTTTTCGGTGGTTAAGTAGTGTTGGATTTTTTATATGAGTAGATGCACATGCAAGTCGAACAAGATGAATACTGCAGAACTGATAAGCCAAGCCCTCAATGCAGATAGTAATGAATACAAACGCCTAGTCGAGGAATCTACAAGGCTCCTATCTTCAGAGAAGGGTCGAATCGGTAGTTTAACCGTGGAAGGGCGGCTTGTCAAGATGGAACCTTCAGGGGAAGCAGTCGTAGTAGGCGACTTGCATGGCGACCTTCAAAGCTTAACGCATATCCTGAAGAGATCCAACTTCCTAGAAAAGGCATCAACGAACGCTGGGGTTTTTCTGATTTTCTTAGGTGATTATGTGGATCGAGGGCCTAATTCCCCAGAAGTTCTTTACGTAGTTTTGAAACTGAAGCAGCTCTTCCCAACTAACATAGTGCTGTTACGGGGAAACCACGAAGGCCCTGACGACTTAATGCCTTATCCTCACGATCTGCCTCAAGAACTCAACTCGAGGTTTGCAGGTGAAGGTGCATCCATCTATAGAGATGTTCGTAAACTCTTCCCTTATCTGCACAACGCGGTTATCGTGAGAGGATTGTGTGTGATGGTTCATGGAGGAGTGCCAAGCCATGCCACATCAATAGAAGATTTGAAGTTTGCCCACTTGAAACATCCAAAAGAAAGCCATCTGGAAGAGATGCTCTGGAGCGATCCAATAGACTCTGAGAAGGGAACAACTGCATCTCCAAGAGGTGCTGGCAGACTCTTCGGAGAGGACATTACAAAGCAATTCCTTGAAGCTCTCAATGTCAGGTTCCTTATTCGGGGACATGAACCAGCTCAAAACGGCTACAGCATCAGCCACGGAGGAAAAATCTTAACCTTGTTCTCAAGAAAAGGCTCACCCTACTTCAACTCTTCAGCGGCATATTTGCTCCTGAACTTGTCTTCCACCCCAAAAAGCGCTAATGAACTAGGTCCATCCCTTCATAAGTTCTAGTCTTTCAGTTCAGTGTGTCATGTATTATGGGGAAAGGCTTATTCATTTCTCTATAAGCTAAAGATTTGAAGGATCATCAACTCGAAACGAGAGAAACAAACGTGGCTAGCAAAGAAACACGAGGCAGAAGGAAAGCGGAGGATTTGGAGGATTATCTGAGACAAATACCTGCCCCTCCAAGAGAGCACGTGGAGGAGTTGAAGATGGAGAAACGTCTCAAGCGGATGCTTCAACTTGGAAGCGTGAAGCTTTCAGATGAGGAGTTGCAGTTCTATTCGAGACAAATAATGCTGGATGAAGTAGGCTTTGACGGACAGCTGAAACTGAAGGACGCAAGAGTTTGTATTGTTGGCCTTGGGGGTTTAGGCTCCACAATTGCAGTTCAGCTGGCTGCCATGGGAATAGGACATTTGAAACTTGTGGACAGAGACATCGTTGAAGAATCCAACCTTCAAAGGCAACACCTCTACGACTTCGACGTTATCGGATTCCCAAAAGTTGAAGCTGCTACGAAGAGGCTGGAGAGATTAAACCCTTACATCAAACTTGAACCGACACCTCTCTCAATCAATGAACTTAACGCTACCGAAATTCTCCGCGATGTTGATGTGGTCGTCGATGGTTTAGACAACATGAAAGCCCGGTACATCGTAAACAGAGCTTGCGTCAAACTGAGCGTCCCCTACGTGTTTGGAGCTGCAATATCAACATTCGGAAACACCTCAACAATAATCCCGCAGGAAACTGCTTGCCTAGCATGTTTTTATGGAAAACTCAAGGACAGAGACTTGCCTTCATGCGCAACAGTAGGCGTCCACCCATCAGTCTTAGGAATTATCTCAAGCATTGAGGTTGCTGAAACCATCAAAATACTCTTGGGAAAGAAACCGAGTCTCAAGAACAAACTACTCTACTGCGACATAAGCAGCATGCAATTTGAGGAGATTGAGATTGCACGCCTAGAAAACTGTCCAGCTTGTGGGCATCAACCAGAAACTCCCGCCAAACCGAGTAAAGGCGTCTTGGTTGAAGAGAGCTGTGGAAGAAACAACAAGAGAGTCTTCATCATAATCCCAAGAGAGACCCTAGTCTTAGATCTGGAGGAACTGGCCAGCACCTTGAAAGTGGAGGCAAACCTGAAGGTTGAAGCTGAGTTCGGCTTAACCTTTGCTAGGGAAGAGATCTTGGCAAGCATTCTCACAAGCGGCGTCATGATAATTGAGGGAGCCCAAAAGAAGAAGAACGCCCTGAAACTCTACAAGCAGATCATGGGCAAGATCGGAATCTCAT
>SOJC01000061.1 GCA_004376645.1 Candidatus Bathyarchaeota archaeon | reverse complement strand
AAGATTAATGAAAGAATTAGACCATTCTGGATATGATTTTTCATCTGATTTTTAGTTTGAAAAAGCTATTTCTGGGCAGATTCGAAATAGTCTCTTATTTCAGGCTTTATAAGGTATACAATAATAAGTATTCCGATGATGGTACCAAAAGGAATCGATAGCAAGCTTAGAGCAGCGTGAACAAGGCTTAAAATTCGCCCCCACTCCTTTCTGCCTAAGAGCCCTATGCCACCTGCTATGGCAATACTTAAATAGAATAGAAGCACCAACACCGCAATGCTCAGGCCAAATATCCCACCCACTGAGCCTATCCCGTGCAAGCTGGAGACTGCAGGGAAGGCGAAAACAGAGATGGCAATTATACCAATAAACGCCCCAAATGCACTTATAAATTCCCACACAGCTATTAGTATGAGTAGGTCAGGTCTTCTCATTTTCCTTACCTCCTTACAACTTATCGCAGCGAATTCTAACGTTACAATACGACAGAGTCAATTATCCTACGCTTTTCTTCTGTCGCGTCTTCGCTGTCTCTACTCGAGAGCCATCTCAAGGGCATTTAACACCTTGCTGTAGGTTACCTCAAGACGCGCCCGGAAAGGCTTGAGTGAAGCTTCCAGAACATCAGGCAGCCCGTCCTGCCAGAGCAGCCGGAAACGATCAGCCTCCATGGCTTCGATCTCGGCCGCTAGCGTCTCCCGCCAGGGATCTCTGATCGGGCTGACATCAATACGCATCAATTTAGCAACCTGATTTTTAAGCATGGGAAGAATCTGGCGGTGCAACTGCTTAAGCACATCATCCTGGCGGTCTTCGAGATTTTCGCTCCGTCTTCTTCTCCAATATACACCTCTCTTCTCTTCATCCTCATCCACAAGGTTATATTCGAGGCCATCTCCGGGTGATTTACCTAGCCAGGAATAGTACGACACGACATAAATGAAGTAGTACTCCCCCAGCCCCATTTCAGCATCAAGAAGCGCCTGATTGCGCCCTGTATAGAACTCTGCAATCAGAGGGATTATTCCCAATCCAGTTTTTATCTTTGTCAAAACACCTGGGGACGGTTCTTCTTTGAATTGGCTTTCGCGTTCTTCATCAGAGAGAATAATGATAGAGCTTTCTAATTTCTCTTTAGCCGGTTCCATGGAGTTCCGTACATATAGAAAGGCCTCTACCCGTTCTGGTCCGATGGCACCACCAGGATCAGGGCAGAAATCTTTAATGCTTCCATAACGTTCCGTCAAAACATCTGCGATGGCTTCTGTTTCCTCAAATCCCTTTACTATGTTTTTGACGAAGAAAAAGCCGCCCACACCGGCAAAGACTAGCAACAGGATCACCACAGCGCAGCCAATGCCGCAGCCTATAAGCCACTTCGAAGCAGTGCTAGATCTCTTGGAAGTTACATCTTGAGTTTGCAATTATTTCCTCCATCTTTCCTTTATTTTAATAAACTAATCAACTTTTTTCATTTCTCTACTAAAACATACGAAAAAAAACAATT
>SOJC01000027.1 GCA_004376645.1 Candidatus Bathyarchaeota archaeon | reverse complement strand
GGGGACATACCTGCCCGGAGTTTGGCTTAGTGTAGCATTGCAGATTATCCAAGTTTGAAGCCGAGGAGCAGTCCTGCTATGAAACTTCCCATGAAAGGCAGTAAGGATATTAGTCCAATGAACCAAGAAGCGGATTCCTTCGCAAAAGCAAATAGGTTGGCTAATGCGTTCCAAAGCTCTTCATAGTTCACTGTGATTATCCCTTGGATGCTCAGGTATAGTAGAAAGGCTACGAATAGGCCTACTAGGATGGCTAGGAGTTTGCTAATTTTTTTGATGGCGTATCCAACTATGAAGCCTCCTATGCCGCCTACTCCAAATTGAAAGATGACGGGGGATAATAGGTCGCTCAATGGCTGTCCTCTCACCTTAATTGAAGGAGCTGATTTTTATTACTTATGCACTCCTTGCAGCGTCAACTTCTTCTTCTGTGGGGAATGCTTGGCTTGTACCCTGCCTAGAGCATGTGATTGCTGCAGCGACTTGGGCGTAGGATATCGATTTTTGAACGCTCCAGTTCCTAAGCAGACCTTTGATCAGAGCTGCAGCGAAGCTGTCTCCTGCTCCAGTTGGGTCAACCCTGTTAAACTTGGACTGCAACGTCGCTGCAATGGGGAACTCTTGATGTTTGGTCTGTGAGAAGACTTCGCAACCAGTGTCACCTTTCGTGAGAATTATGTGGTCTGGCCCATTCTTCAGTAGATCAGCAGGTGTCTGTAATTTTTGTGTTGACGCTGAGGTTAGCTCTCTCCAACTAGGCTTGTTCAGGATGAAAATCGTTGTGTGCTCAAGGATTTTGCGGAGGATTTCGACGCCATACTTCATGTAGGGTTCGCCAGGCCGGTAGATGACGAGTTTGCCTTTTGCGTGCGCATAATCAGCTATTATTGGAGCGATCTCGGTGAACACTTCGCCAACGTATACAATTTTGGGTTGTTCCAAGGCTTTCCAGTTGATTTCGTCCGGTGAGGTTAGGGAGATGGCTGATTGAGGTGAACCGATTGTGAAGAGCCATCTGTGATTTTTATCGTCTTCTAGAATCAGGGTCTTCAAGGAATCCCCTTCAGCGATTTTTACGTTGGACACGTCTACATTGTTTTTGTTCAGGTTTTCCAGAAGCATTCTGCCTGCTGAGTCGCTTCCTATCTTGCCAAAGAAGGAGGCTGAAACGTTGAGTTTGGACAAGGCGATAGCTACATTTGCGCCCATTCCTCCAGGAATGCTTCCTCTGCCTTCAACGTATACCAGTTCGTCTGAGGTGGGCAATCTCTTGAGATGACCGTAAGTGTCAAGTGCGGTGCTTCCGAACACAGCTACTTCGGATTTTTGCAGGGGTTGCCTTCTCACGAGTTCCGTTAAGTACTCTCTGTCAAGATTGCGGTGAAAAGATTCAATATCCAAACCATATCTCTGAGCAGCTTCAACAATACTGGAGGAGTAGAGGTTGAACAGCTCTTCAATAATGGTTTTTTTTAGGTCTTGGGAGACTTCTCTTGGGGGTTTGAGGAAGAGGACAAGCCATCTGCCGAGGCTTGTGGGTTTGTACCATTTTAGCCAGACAGTTCTTCCTCTCTCAGTTTTCTCTTCCATACCTTGCTCGAGGACTACGGCTTGCACCATCTTCTTCAAGTATTTGATCACTGACTTGTTGGAGTAGGGTAACTTCTCAATCAAATCGTGCTGGTAGGTCTTCTTATCAACTACCATTTCTCCCAGAATTTTCAGTCCAACACGTGACTGGAGAATGTTCCAGATTAACTCTCGTTTCGAAGGATCCAAAGGAAAAGGTAGGATGTAGGGCCAGACCCGTTCTTCGTTTAGGCTCTGTTTCAATCTCTTCCCTCAGATTTGCTTTTTGATATGTCTGTGTCAATTGAAAAGGGCTTCTACTCCCTGATTTTCCAGTCGATTGGAGATGTTAAGACTTATATCAGCTTGGGTTCTCTTTCCAGAGAAGGCGTATCTGATGGGGCGTTTTGGGTTTCTTAGGCGAGAGTTCTCGTTCATCACTGGCAATTACAGAGTGTTGGTTATCAGCTGGATAATAATGGATCTCGCTATGGAGATGCCTAATCCTAACTTTCAATATTATATTCGCGACGTGTTGGGTGGGCCTCCCATGGCTTTGGGAATAATAGGTCTTGCTAATTTTCTGGCTATGGCAGCGGTGGCTTTTCCAGGGGGTTACCTCGCGGATAAGTATGGACGGCGTTGGCTCATTACGACGATGACCTTTGCTATGTCTCTCTCGTTTCTGTTCTTTGCTCTTGCTCCGACGTGGCACTTCATACTGTTGGGAGTGATCGTGAATAGTCTCTGCTTAATCTACCAACCTGCGTTGTTTGCGATGGTTCAAGATTCGCTTCCGCCTGAACGTCGCGGTATGGGCTCCTCTATAATACAGCTTATCCACGGCACCTTCAACACTCCAGGCCCGATAGTGGCAGGTTTCCTGCTTTTCCATCTTGGAATGGAGTGGAGTATGCGAGTTATCTACCTGCTTATGACAGTTCTCTTCTTCATAGCTGCGGTTTGGCGTCTCAGATTGAAGGAGACTGTGACGAACGGGGAGCCTATCCGCTTCAGCTACTTCATCTCTTCATATCCAAAGGCGGTCAAGGAAAGTTTCAAGGTTTGGAGGGCTGTGCCAAGATCAATGTTTTGGCTGTTTGTCACTCAGATCCTTGTGATGTTCGGTATGTCCGTGACTATGGTGATCAATGCTCTCTACGCAAAAGATGTGCTTTTGATACCGGTGAGTCAATGGTGGATGGTTTTCGTCCCACTAATGTTGACTATGGTTGTTGCTTCGATCCCTATTGGTTTGATGGTGGACAAGGTTGGGAGGAAGATCCCTCTTGTATTGGGCTTGGGGACTATCGCTGGTGCTACGGTGGTCTTTATCACAGGCACCCTTGTTACTGTGATGGTCTCTATGGTAATGTTTGGCATTGCTCAACTGCTAGTGATGTCCGCATTATGGGCCCTCTCAACAGATCTTGTGGTTTCAAGTAACAGGGGCAAAGTAAATGGATTTACGAATTTCGTGGGATACATCGTGATGGGATTCGGCATGTTAATTGGAGAATTTCTGTTCATACAAGGCTTGCAGATTGGTGTTCCACAATTACCCTTCCTCGTAGCACTTGTGTTGACAGTTCCTGAACTGCTTCTAGTCTTCTTCCTTGTGCACGAACCTAAGAAACGAGCAGGTATGATTGACGAAAGACCCAGTGAAGTCTCTTAGAGACTCTTTCTATGCAACAGTTTTATTTCCCCAGAGTTTCTAAAGAGTGTGGATTGAAGTTCTTATGACTGAAGAGATCATTGGACATGGCACATGGTACGATAAGACAGCTGCTGGAATTGAGGAGAGAGAACGCAAGCTAAACAGGAACTTGAGCCTGATCCGCACGGAGATGGGTCTTGGAGCTTCAGGGCTTCCTCACATAGGCAGTTTTGGTGACGCTGCACGAGCCTTCGCTGTGACTCTGGCCCTCAGAGAACGAGGATTCAAATCTGAGCTAATTGCATTCTCCGACGATAAAGATGGACTGCGAAAGGTCCCTGCCGGCTTCCCCAAGACTTTGACGAAGTATTTGGGGTATCCCGTCACAAGCATACCTGATCCATTCAAGTGTCACGGTAGCTTCGGGGAACACATGAGTTCTCTTCTTCTAGACGCCTTGGACAAGTGTAATGTAGAATACAGGTTCGTTTCAGCAAAGAAGGCTTACGAGCAAGGCTTGTTCAACGAGGAAATTAGAACCATTCTAGTCAAAGCGACGCAGGTTGGCAAGATTGTGATGGAAGAGGTTGGACAAGAGAGATACAGAGAAATCCTTCCTTACTTTCCCATATGCAGCAACTGCGGTCGAATCTACACCACAACCGCTCATAAATTCGTAGAGAAGGAAGGAAAAATCCTCTATGTCTGCGATGGAATGGAAATCAGGGGCAAGTGGCTTAAGGGCTGTGGGCATCGGGGCGAAGTTGACTATAGAAAGGGAGAGGGAAAGCTCAGTTGGAAGAGCGAGTTTGCCATTCGATGGAAAGCGTTAGACATAAGATTTGAAGCCTATGGAAAGGACATTGAAGATTCTGTGAGGATAAATGATCGAATCTGTAAGGAAGTCCTCCGATATGATCCGCCATTACATGCTAGATACGAGATGTTCCTTGATAAGAGTGGGAGGAAAATCTCGAAGTCTAGTGGCAACGTCTTCACCCCTCAAGTCTGGCTAAGATATGGCTCACCCCAATCCCTAGTTTTGCTTATGCTGAAGCGTTTCGTGGGCACAAGAGAACTCTCAGTTGTGGACATCCCACGGTATATGAGGGAATTCGATGAGCTGGAAGATGTTTACTTCGGCAAGAGAGAGGTGGACGACAAGAAGGAGTTGGCTAAGCTCACTGGGCTCTATAAATACTGCTGGTGGCTGAATCCACCTGCAAAGCCCAGCATACATGTTGCCTACAACATGCTGGCTTACTTGGTTAAAGTGGCTCCGGAAGGCAAAGAAGTGGAATATGTTACAGAGAAGCTGCGAGGATATGGTTACAAGCTGGAAGAGCTGCAGACTTCAAGTTTGAAGAAGAGAGTTGGATACGTTACTAATTGGAACGAAGACTTCGCTGAGATTAGAGAGACTACTCTAGAGCTGAACGTTGATGAGAGGAAAGCCATCAAGGAACTCCTAGAGTCTCTTCACCAAGACATTGATACTGAGACAATTCAAAGCGCAATATTCGACATTGCCAGAAAATACAACATCAGACCTAAAGACTTCTTCAAGACCCTTTACACAATTCTGCTTGGAACCCTAAAAGGACCAAGACTAGGCCCGTACATAATTGCAATGGGAAAGCAGAATGTACTTGAAGCGTTAACAAGAGCCTTAAAGGCGAAACCAGAACCTTAGCTGAAGAAAGAGGTCTCCTTCGAAAATTAAGCGCATCTCTGTGTACGCCTAAATATTAAAAGCAGAGCAACCATTCTTCCATTGATAGGTACTGACCTTTGATTTAGGGCCCGTAGTCTAGTC
>SOJC01000042.1 GCA_004376645.1 Candidatus Bathyarchaeota archaeon | reverse complement strand
AAAGTTCACCTTTTTTAGCGCTTTGTCATAGCTCTTAGCTGCTTCCTCAAAACCATCCGCAAATTTGATAGCTTCATAAATTGTTTCCAGTTTCCTAGATCCTTTGACGAGTGCTACACTAATCATATTAGTTTCTCAGAACTCAGCATTCTCGGGTAATTGAGAGCTGACCCAACTTGGATTCTAAGCCTTAAACCACTTGAATATCAAGTATTGCATTTCCTTTGCTCCAGCCTTAGGTAAGGCAATGATGAATCGTTTCCTAACTGTTGTGGCGAGTCTTCCAGCCTTTACTATCTCTGTTGCTGTAAGATCTTCTTCGCTTTTTCTGACTGATATCATGTATGGTGCGTGTTCAATTCCGGGTCCGTGTTTGTAGACTGCGAAGTCACAGCCGTATTTGATGCCTGGTGTGATTATGAATCCTTCATCTCTCAAATCCAGATACACAGCGTATTTTAGATCGAACTCATCGTAGAGCTTGCGAGCTCTTTGCTTAAGCTTGGCGCGACTCACCTTTCTCCTCTTGGCGCCCTCTTTTACCTCTATAATCCCATTCTCGGCAAGGTAGAGGCCTTCCATGAGGTCTAAAATCAGTGGGACTTTGAACTCGGGGATCTTCGGCTTAGGTATTCCCAAGGGCTTCCCGTAGTATCCCATTTTGTAGAGCTTTGAACCATCCTTTGGATCCCAAACAACGAGGAAGTTCTCAATGAACTCAACCATGATAGGATTGCCCATTGCTACCTCATCCCTGCTGTTCCGTAAAGGTACGGACGTTATCTATATAAGCAAGTTGGATCGTCAGAAGCTGCTGTCCTCCATTGATGCTCTTTAGCCTTTCACATTGCAAAGGACAGTATGCGTGCCGCGTCTGACGCGTCTTCTGCTTTGTCAGCTGAGTTTTCAAGCAGTTGGGTTATGTCTCGTAGAAGTAACATTGCTGGCATCTTCAAATCGCTATTTATTATTTTCACTTCTAGATCTCTATAGAGTTCGTCAACCATACGCTCAGCTGTTTCTACTTCTTTAGCCTTCTCTAGAGTCTTGGATGGAGCATATGAGAGGGTTATCGCTGTTTCCCTGAGTCTTATCACTGTGTCGAGAACGGCAGCTGCCAGCTTTGAGAGGTCTTCCTTGATGTCTGTTGGTGTTTTCCATCCACGTTCCATTATTGATAGGGTCCAGAAGGCTATGCCTTCACAGAAATCAGCGATCTCGCTGGCTAGGTTGGTGAATCGTAGAAAATCCTCTCTGTTTATTAGTATGGCGCCTATTTGGGCGAGTTCTTGAGAGACTTGTCGTCTTGCCCTGTCAACCTCGTCTTCAGCTGTCTCTATTTCTATGAAGACTTGTCGGGCGGCTTCTTTGTCATCTGTAGAGAAACAGTCGATCATTTGAGGAATCTTCCGTGTTATCTCCAGCACCTTCCTTAAGTGATCTTGGCAGACGCTGAGTGCTCTTCTTTTTACACGCTCTTCTGTCTCGACTGGAAGTACCAAGTTTTCGCCCCGAGAAATTGCTCTCTGGCAACAACATAGATTAGCTGAATACACTAAAAAACCTAACTAAGGTTTGCCATTTGGCTGAACGATTTTTCCCATTTCTTTGAACTCTTTATCATAGAGGAAGTATTCCTGCAGGTACAAAATAAGGTTGTCTTTCTCTGTGCGAACTTGGCTCCATGAGTCGCGATCCCGAAGGGTTACTGTGTGGTTCTTTAGGGTTTGATAGTCGATAGTTATGCAGATGGGAGTGCCAGCTTCGTCAGCTCTAGCGTAGCGTCTTCCGATTGAGCCTGCTTCGTCGTACTCTCCTCTAAAGCCTTTTTTAACTAGCGTCTCATGTAAGGATCTCGCTTCTTCTGCCAAGCCATCTTTGGTGACTAATGGAAACACTCCGATCTGTGTTGGTGCCAGTTCTCTTGGTATCTTCAGAACTGTCCTGCCTTCTCGTTTACTATAGGCATACTCAAGAACTGTATATACCAGTCTGTCTATTCCAAAACTTGGCTCGACAACATGGGGTGTGAATCGTCTTCCTGTCTCTTCGGTTCTTTTCTTGACAAATCTAACATGTTCAGGTAGGACAGTGAAAGATCCTGCCTTGTAAACGCCTTTTGTTTTGAGGGAGGTTTCGACTTCCTGAACGTCAGATTGGCGGAGTAGATCGACTAGTTTTGAAGCATCTTCCTTGAATGCAGGTCCGATCTTGGCTAAGATCGGTTCAAGTATTGTTTCTTCTTTCAACACGGGTGCGTCGTATCCTTTGAAGACCTGCATGTCCACACCACTGTGTTCCTTGTGGTGTTCGAGGTCATAGTCTGTACGATAGTTATGCCCTGAAACTTCTGTCCATCCCCAACGATCTAGGTAGATTTCTTGGTCGTAGCCTTGGGATGAATAGTGGGCTCTTTCCCATTCCAGTTTCTCGATAAATCGTTGTCGATCTTCTGGGATTCCCAGTTCTTTCAGGAAATCTCTGGCCAAGACCATGAAGTAGGCTTGCCATTCTGTCTTGATGTACTTTTTCAGGGCTTCTCTGACTGTAACTTCTATGGGTTCTTTCTTGTCGCTTTGTTTTTGGGCTGCGGGTATGAGATGCAGAGTTTCATCTTCGATGTTTCTCAGTTGTGGGCAGTGGGGTTCTTTTGGGTCGAAGAAGAATTCTATATCGGCGATCGTGAATTCTCTGAGTCTTATGGGTCCTTGTCTGGGTGAGATTTCGTTTCTTAGAGCGTGACCGATTTGAGCTGCTCCAAATGGCAGCTTTTCTCTGGCGATCTCGTATAGGCGTTTGAACTCGACAAATATGCCTTGTGCTGCTTCGGGTCTACCGTACCCTATTGCGTCTGAGTATGGACCTATCGTGGTTGTAAACATGGTCATAAAGTATTTGGGTTGGCTAAGATCGCCTTCGCATTCAGGGCATTTGATTTTGTGTTCTTTCATCTGTGTGTGTATTTCATTTAGGTTGAGCTTCTCAGTTTGCGTGTCTGTCATCTTGGCTTGTTCTTGAAGCAGGTGGTCAATGCGAAACTTCTTTTTGCATTTCAGACAGGTTACCATGGGTTCTCGAAAGGCTTTAACGTGGCCGGATGCTTCAAACACTTTGGCTGGCGTGATTATGGAGGATTCAATCTCGATGATGTTTAGGGGTTTGATGAAGAACTCTCTGAACTTCTCTTCAATCCTTCGCTTGAGCATTGAACCTAATGATCCGTAGACGAGGAAGCCGCTGGCGCCACCGTAGATTTCGTAGGAAGGCCAAAAGAATCCTCGGCGTCTGGCTAGTTCGCTTATGATTTCGTATTTGTCAGTTCCGCGAATTGAATCTCCTCTCCACAGTCCATTGTCATACAGCGTTTAGTGTGTTTCTTTATAATACCTTTGCAAAACATCACTTTTCTTGAACCTCTTGTTTACTTCATTGAAAAAATGTTAAGTGATGCATGCATGTTTCTTTACGTTTGAGTGAAGATAGTTCATGTGAGCTTCTTAATTTCCTCCTCGAACTTCATTGTCATATCAAATCTCTTCTTCATCTCCTCTTTTAGGTGAGAGATGGTTTTCGTTGGAGTTGGGTCAACACCTCTTAGCAGTGCTAAGTATATGCTTGTGAAATCGCCCACTAGCAGAGTTGAGAATATTTTTGCCAAGGGTTTTTTGCCTTTTGCTTGGATTTCCATGACCTTGTGGGCTTTCGCAGTCACGATCTGCTTCGTGATCTCAATTCTTCGGTTGAGTTCGCTTGGTTCTTCTGGGTCTCGTATTAGAATCACTGAGAGGTTTTTCGTTAGATTTTTGGGAGCTTCCCATCCCACAATTTCATTGTGGTTGAGTTCTGAGAATACGTCGAATTTGCTGGGCACTTTGCTGTTTTCGTTGAACTGGCATTTTAGTCGTCGAGCCACTGCCTTGTACTGTCTGAAGCCGTATACAATGGGAGTTGTGTCGCCGATTTCAGATGCTGTTGTTTTGGCTTTATTATCTTCTAGGGGTGTTTGAAGTGAGTTTTCTTCGCTTATCTGCCGCAGGATTCGCAGCGTCTCAACGAATTCTTCCTCGGTGTTCTCGATAATTTGAAACTTCTCCATCAGCGCAACGAGTGGAAAGAAGGTATATGCGATAGCTGCACGCGGAGCTGGTAAATTTCCAGGGATAGGAATGTGAGGGAGTTTTGGTTTCTGCGAGAATGAGCGGAGGTGTCCTCCAGACGAAACTGTGACGATCATACATCTCCGCTTCAACGCGTCTATGAAGGTGCTTAAGGTTTCTTCAGTTTCACCAGAGTAGCTCACTGCGATGACGAGGCTGTCTTCATTTGCATACGCTGGCAAGAGATAGTCTTGGGAAACATTGATGGGAATTGAAACTCTGCTGGTCAACCAGTCTCGGAGGATTTCTCCACCTATGGCGGAACCGCCCATACCTACGATGAGGATGTTTCTCGGTGTCTTGTAGTTAATTGTTAATCTGTTGGAGATTTGCACTTTCTCGGGAATCTCTATTTTGCGAGCTTGTGTGAATGCGTCGTCGCAGAAGTATGGGGTTCTTTCGCATGCTTCAAGCATGTGGCTTGAGTCGATTTCTTTTATTTTTGAAGGTTGATCTAGAATTGTAGGGTTTAGCATCTTTTGGTCATCAACTCTCATTTTTCTTGTGTCTAAGCTTTTAAAAGAAGGGGTGGTAAGTTATTGAAATGTACATCGGCGTTCTTGTTTGATTGGGAGGTTTGCATCAGTGATTTGGGGTCAAGAAGTTTCAATTGCTGTTCCTGCATCTTTGGTTTCAGATGTTCCTCATCTTAGAGAGAAGACTGCGAAGATTGGGATGGTTGGTAGGGCTGCTGGGATTTTTGGGGTTGAAGAGATTATCGTGTATCCGGACCGTCATCTCAAGCGTCAGAGGCGAGAGATCGACCTCATAACAACAATTCTCTCTTACTTAGAGACCCCGCAATATCTTCGGAAGCACCTGTTTAAGATAAGACCTGAGTTGAGATATGCTGGTGTTCTGCCTCCTCTCAGGTCACGACATCACCCGTTGGCTAATCGCATAAAAGATTTGGTTGATGGTGAGGTTCGTGAAGGTGTCGTGGTGTCTACAGAGAGAGAGGGTGTCTCTGTTGATGTGGGTGTTGAACGAAGTGCCTTCATACGCGATGCGGATCTTCCGATTGGGTTACGAGTTACAGTGGCGTTGAAGAAGAGTAAGGACTGCCTTAAGGCGAGAACTCTGAAGAGAAGAGAGATTGACGGATACTGGGGGTATCAGGTGAAGCTTTCGAAGCTAACGTTAGGGAAACTTTTGAAGGATCATGATTTCAATTTGGTTATAGGGACCTCGAAATACGGGAGACCATTCAGGGAAATTCGTGAGAAGTTGGGGGATCGTTGGAGGGCTTCTCGGAGAATACTTGTGGCTTTTGGAGCACCTTCCCAAGGGCTGCATCGGATTGCAAAGAAAGAGAAGATCGATCTGGATTCAGTTGTTGACTTCGTCGTGAACATGTTTCCACGCCAAGAGGTTGAGACAGTGCGAACTGAGGAAGCCGTTCTGGTTACTTTAGGGATCCTAAGCCTGTTTCCATAAAGTTGAAATCCAAGTCGTTTCATATAGTGGCGTATGTCGTTTGACATCGCGCTTCCAGCAGTCGTCAGTCTAATCACTATAGCAATTGTTTTGTTGTACCCGAAGTTTAGAACTAAGATTGAGTCCCTCTTTGAAGATAAGAAATTTAGTGTTCTCGACGCTGTTTTTCTCGTGATCGCCATGGGTGTTATGGTCACAGTGATTGTCTTAATTCCTGAACAGGTAATACAGATTCTATTTCTGGGGGCCTACTCTTTTGTCCTATTTCTCTTCACGTATATCGCAGTTGAGAGGATGCATCTCGCTGTGTTGCCCCCTATCACCTTCTTGGCTCTCTATTTCTCCAATTTTTGGGGATCCCTCTCGTCTACGTTATTTGCTGTGATTTTTGTCATCTCAATCTCAGTTTACGTTGGAAGCCTATTTTCATGGACTACCGTCCTTGTGTTTGCCGCATTAATTACCGTCATGGATGTCATTCAGGTGATTGGAACAAAGTTCATGGGGGAAGCAGCAGACAAAGTTATGGGGCTCCAATTACCTGTTGCCATTCAAGTTCCTATGTTCCCGATTATAGGTGAAGCCATCCTAGGTTTGGGAGATCTCTTCTTGGCTGGTCTACTTTCAATTCAAATAAGTAGGAAGTATAATGTATGGGCGGGGATCATGTCCGCCATATCAATTGGCATCGCATTCTTCATCTTTGAGATCCTAGCCATCTACGTCAGACTCCATACCTACTTCCCAGCAACGATTGTTGTAGTTTGCGGGTGGCTCTTAGGTTTTGGTCTTTTTCATTTGATTAGGCGAAAAGGTTCTTCGTAACGTTTATAACTTGATGCCTGCATTGAAAAAGAGTCGAGTGGGAATTCATGGGGCATAGACATAAAAGCGCTCCAAAGCGCGGTTCTCTAGCGTATCTGCCTAGAGGGCGTGCTGCCAGAGAAAGGGGGAGGATAAGTTATTGGCCCCGTGTAACCGGAGGAACAAGACTACTTGGGTTCATGGGCTACAAGGCGGGAATGACCCATATATTCTATGTGGATGATCGCCAGCGCTCTCCCAATTTTGGAAAGGAGATCAATCAATCTGTTACGGTGATTGAGGCTCCACCGATTATTATTTGTGCAATTCGCGCTTATACGAGAACAGATTATGGTCTGAAGACCTTTGGGGAAGTATGGATGGACAATCCTCCGAAGGACTTGGATCGAGTTCTAACGTTGCCAGAGAGCTTCAACTCTGAGGCTGGCTTGAAAGAGATCAAAGAGAAACTGGACAAGATTACTGAGTTCCGCCTTTTGACTATTGCTCAGCCTAAATATGCAAGCATTGCTAAGAAGAAACCGGAACTCATGGAAATAAAAGTTGATGGAGGAACTGTGGAGGAACTCTTCGAGTTCGCGAAGGGGTTACTGGGTAAGACTGTTTCAGTTGGTGAAGTTTTCAAGGAGGGACAATTCGTTGACACGATTGCGATTTCGAAGGGAAAGGGGTTCCAAGGACCTGTGAAACGTTGGGGTGTTAGGCTTTTGGCTAGGAAGTCGAGGAAGACCAAGAGGGGAGTGGCATGTATTGGACCTTGGAAGCCGTCTAGAGTCTTGTATACTGTTCCGAGAGCAGGACAGATGGGTTATCACAAAAGAACAGAATATAATAAGCGCATCATGAAGATTGGAGCCGATGGCAGGGAGGTTACGCCCAAAGGAGGTTTCATAAGGTATGGCGTTGTTAAGGGACCATTTCTTTTGCTACACGGAAGTGTACCTGGCCCCAAGAAACGGTTAATCCGTCTTCGCGTTCCAGCACGACCACCAAGCAATGTGCCTGCTGAACCAACAAACATAGTCAGCATCTCGTTAAAGTCGCAGCAGGGCGCCTAAAAGGGGTTGAATGTAGATGGGTAAATTGACATCAAAGGTTTTTGATCTGCAAGGAAAACAGGTTGACAAGGTGAAACTTCCCAGCGTCTTCAAAACTGCATTGCGTCCAGACGTTATTAGACGAGCTGTTACAGCAATTCAATCTCACCGTTTCCAACCGCAGGGAAGAGATCCCATGGCGGGAAAGAGAACATCTGCTGAGTCTAAAGGAGTTGGTCTTGGAATTGCAAGGGTGCCCCGTTTAAAGATTGGTATGCGAGCAGCTTTCGGGGTTGGGATCGTTGGCGGTCATCGTGCTCATCCTCCCCGCTCTGAAAAGAAGATTAGGAAGAAGATTCCTCGGAAGGAGATGAATCTGGCCTTGCGTTCTGCCATTGCAGCAACAGGTGTGAAAGAGATTGTTGCTAAACGGGGGCATCTAGTTGACGATGTGCCAGATTTCCCTTTGGTCGTCGTGGATGATGTGGGGAGCTTACAGAAGACGAAAGATGTTGAAGGATTTCTTCTCTCATTAGGTGCTTGGGCAGACGTCTTCAGGGCAAAGGAGAGCCGACATGTGAGAGCTGGAAAAGGAAAAGGTCGTGGGCGAAGATACAAACAAGCTGTCGGCCCATTAATCATTGTTTCTAAAGATGGCTCAATAGTTAGGGCTGCGCGGAATCTGCCTGGAGTTGACATTGCTTTGGTAGACAACCTAAACGTTGAATTATTAGCGCCGGGAACGCATCCAGGTCGACTCACCATCTGGTCTAACTCAGCTTTAGAGAAACTATCCGAGAAGTTCAGTGAGGCTGCATAATCATGGATCCTTACGATGTGATCTCATATCCGCTGATGACTGAAGTTGCCAGCCGCTTACTTGAGACAGAGAACAAGCTGGTTTTCATAGTCAATTTAAAAGCAGGCAAACCGGACATTAGACGAGCGGTTGAGGAACTATACGAAGTATCCGTAGAGAAAGTTAACGTTCTCATTACATCCAAGGGCCGGAAGAAAGCATTTGTGAAGCTGCATCCTGACTTCAAAGCGGTTGACATCGCTATTAAGCTTGGAATACTCTAACTTGAATTCGCAGCCAGAGTATTCCAACGGACAAGTGTGTGGGAAGCTTGGAGCTAATAGTGTTAGCTAACTGGTGTTGATCGGGTTTAAACTCTCTATCGTTCTCACGTGAAAAGGTAAGCACTTAAAGCCAAGATCTTGAGAATTAATCAATATAGACCTTCGGAGACGTGCAGCAGTATAAGCGAGCATCAGAGTGTAAAGTGCCGAAATTGTCGGGAAGGTGAAGCGGGGTATGATGGTCTTTGTGACGTATGTAGATGTGACAAGCTTTCAGCTGCAATTGACACTAAGGAATTACCTTTGTCTTATAGGTTAATCTTAAAGATTCCCAAGACCAATCTTGTTGAAAGTGCTTCCGGAGCGTTCTGGGCAATTATCGTTCCACTCTTCATATTTGTTGATTTTCTAATAAACCTCTATTTGCTCATGTGGCTGCCTTTTCCTGTCAACGTGGCATTGGTAGGAATCGTTCCAGCATTGGTTCTTCTAGTTTTCTTAAGGATTGGTCTTGGACGGTTCATCAATTTTTGGAACTTGAACTTTGTGAGATCTCGTTTAGAGTGGAACGTTAAGGAGAAGACTAAGGAATACATTAATCTATTGAATAAACAGAGAAAACGTAGCAGTTGAAGCCTTTCAATTTCGCGTTTGAGATTTTATCTAAGGTGGCAAGGGTTATGTATGCGTTAAGGTATGATTGTGCAAGAGTTGAGCAAGCAGCAGGGATCAAAAGCTTCCTTTTTTCTTCATGATACAAGTGCATATTTCTTGTGGAACGCTAAGTTTTATGAGCGTTACTTTCAAAACGGGTTTCAGATGAACTGGTGGAGCTTTCTTGTCAGTTAAATGGTCGAGGAAAGTTCCTCTGTCTGTTTCTATCCAATTGGTTTCAGCGATGCCTTTTCACTCTGCGAGGAACTCTGATGCAACCAAGTCTGCCTTCATCTTGAGACCTCATAGATAGGATTACCAACTAGATACGTGGGTTGTGGCATGTTTCCTTCTCTGCCTAAGAAGGGTTTTTGAATCTAAAAAAGCGTATGTAGATAAAAACAGGAAAAGGGGGATGACTTATATCTCCTTAATCAGGAAATATCAAAAGTCTTGATTTATGGGGCTTCTTGACTAATATCTACTTCTTCTTGGCGGTCTTCTCTTCTGCCAACAATCTCGGCAGTAAACCGGTCTGCTTGTGTCTGGCTTGAATGGAACTTCACATTCCTGACCACAATCAGCGCAAGTAGCTTTGTGCATTTCCCGGTCTTCTCTATAGGACAATTGCGTTGCACCTCCATATTTGGTGTACGAAGAACTAGCACTTTCTTTGAAACTCTAATTCTTGCGTGGTAAAGCGGTAAGATATTACCGTATTTAAACTTATGGATGGTGCGTATGTTCTGTTTCTTGGCTGCCAAGGATTGCAGAAAAGGCAGGGATATGAAAGGTCGAAGGTTGACTATTGTCAAATCCATATGCCCTACACTCATTGAATAGGTAATCAAAGAAGACTAGCGGAAAAAGAGAAGAAAGTTTTCAATCTAGTACCCGTAAAGCTTTATATTGTATGATTTCGGGATACTATTTTACTTCCTGTTAAGAGTAATGTTCAAGCGTTGAGGTTCTTTAATGAAGAAAGTTAAGGTCATTATTATGGGGGCAGCAGGTAGGGACTTTCACAACTTTAATGTGCATTTCAGAGATAACGATTCTTACGAAGTTGTAGCTTTTACCGCTACTCAAATACCGGGAATTGAGACGCGGAATTATCCTCCAGAGCTCGCTGGAAAAAAGTATCCTCAAGGGATTCCCATATATCCTGAAGAAAAACTATCGGAGCTCATAGAAAAGTTTGGTGTGGACGATGTTGTCTTCGCGTACAGCGACGTTTCTCATGAGTATGTTATGCATCAGGCTTCACTTGTGAATTCTTGTGGAGCTGATTTCAGGTTGATGGGTCCTTCAACAACTATGGTGAAGGCTGAGGTTCCTGTGGTCTCTGTTTGCGCTGTCAGGACTGGTTCAGGCAAGAGTCAAACGTCTAGGAAGGTAGCTGTACTTTTGAAAGAGATGGGCTTCAGGGTTGCAGTGATTAGGCATCCTATGCCTTATGGAGATTTGGCGAAGCAGGCTTGGCAGAGGTTTGCATCTTATGAGGACATGGTGAAGAATGAGTGCACTATTGAAGAGCGAGAGGAGTATGAGCCTCATATTGCTCAGGGGATCCTTGTTTTTGCTGGTGTTGACTATGAAAGGATTTTGAGGGAGGCAGAGAAGGAAGCAGACGTTGTTGTTTGGGATGGAGGAAACAACGATATCCCCTTCTATCAATCTGACTTGCAGATAGTTGTTGCGGATCCTCATAGGCCAGGTCATGAACTTGCCTATTATCCGGGGGAGACAAATCTGAGGATGGCGGATGTTGTGGTGATCAACAAGGTTGACACGGCTACTCGTGAGGGAGTGGAGACTGTACGCAGGAGTATTGAGGCTGTTAATCCCGACGCGTTAGTTATTGAAGCAGCCTCTCCAGTTACAGTAGACAACCCTGAAATGATTAAGGGAAAGAAAGTTTTAGTTGTGGAAGATGGGCCTACGTTGACTCATGGGAATATGGCATATGGTGCGGGTGTCATCATCGCGAAGAAACTGGGGGCTGCTGAGATTGTTGATCCAAGACCTTACGCGGTAGGATCGATAGCGGAAACCTTCAAGAAGTATTCGCATCTTGGAGCCTTGCTTCCAGCTGTAGGCTACGGGAGAGAGCAGATAAAGGAACTTGAGGAGACGATAGATGCCACACCTTGCGATGTCATTGTCATAGGTACTCCTATAGATTTGAGACGTGTCCTAACCATCAGCAAACCTGCTGTAAGAGCTGAGTATAACCTCAAAGAGTTAGGCACTCCAACCTTGGAAGATGTGTTGAAAAAGCATTTTCAAAGGTGAAAGTGATGACTGAGGAGAGCATAACTCGCATATCAATCAGGTTCACTATTGAGAACATTGGCGTGGCAGAGGGCGAGCTGGTTCGCCATCTGGCTCCAAGAACTGTTGACGCCCTAACTAAGAAGCTGCCATTTGAAGGGAGAATTGCCCTGTGGAAGGAAGAAGTCTACTTTGAGATCCCTGTTACGATGGGTGATGAGAAAGCTAAGCCTGAGGTTGAGAAAGGCACGATCGCGTATTGGCCTCTGGGGAAAGCGCTCTGTGTCTTCTATGGCGAATCTCAACCCTACAGCCCCGTCAACATAGTCGGGGAAGTTACTGAGAACTTGCAGGTTTTCGCTGAGGCGAAGAGTGGAACTAGAGTCAAGGTTGAGAAAGTTTAGGGTCCTACGCTAGACGCGCTCTCAGCCCACATCTCTAAAAGCTCTCCACTTTTGTCTTTCACTGTTGGATTCTTTGACCACTTTCTTAGTGCGTTTAGAAATTCAATTCGCTTGTCTACGTTTCTTGCTTCGGCTGCTCCTCCATAATACAGTTTTCCCTCTAAGAACTCTCTCATTTGGAACGCTTTCTGAACGAAGAATCCTGCAGCTTCAACTGAGTTTCTCAATAGATGACCGTTAACCCAGATTGCTGCTTCAGTTTCGCGCAGCTGGCTGAAGCCGTCAATTTCAACAATTTCTCTGATGTAGGTTCTGAAAAAATCGTAGAATCGTGCTGTTTTAACGTGTTTCAACGCTTCTTTTACTTCTCTTTTGAAGTCAGGGTTCCCCTTTATAGTTACTCTGTGTT
Source organism: Candidatus Bathyarchaeota archaeon (assembly GCA_004376645.1). Lineage (GTDB taxonomy): Archaea > Thermoproteota > Bathyarchaeia > Bathyarchaeales > SOJC01 > SOJC01. The sequence goes on along the minus strand of SOJC01000042.1, from coordinate 3,155 downwards.
TGTAGCCGGATTCTACAAGTTTCCTAGCTTTCCCAACTTCGTTAACAGTATACACCCGTTTAGGAAAAGTTGAACTCGCAGGCATTTCTAGGTCTTCTTGCTGCCTTGTGCATTGGTTTAGTCTACAGGTGTATAGATTCTCAGGTTTCGGCTTCTGGAGACAAACCGTATAAGACCATTGCGTTCAAGCTCTCTCAAGAATTCTCGGGCTATACTCAGCCGTAGTTCATAACGGGACGCAACTGAGAAAGGCGTTATGACTTTCATCTTCTTCAGTTCGTTGACAAAATTCTCGTTTTTCATGTTTGGCGGAGTGAGTCTAGGGACCGCAGTTTTCTCTCTCAAAGCTCCAGACGTTTTCTTCTCCTTTTTGCTTGGCTTCTTCTTCTGGGCTCTTTCCGTTTTCTTCAGAGTCTGCTTCTTCTTTCCGCCCACTTCGGTTCCCCTCAACTTCTCAAAGAAGGAAGATGCTGCTCCTTATAGCCTTTTGCACGCGTCAACTAGGGATTACGCGACTGCCGCGATTTTTTGTTTGTGTTCCTTCTGCCATTGGGATATCGGAATGCCTAGTTGCTTCTCGATTATTGGCCTATGGATACTGTTCATCGTACAGAAGGGGATTATGCGTCCGTCGGGGACTGCGTAGTGGATGCAGCAGCTCTGCACTCGGTCTAGGTCAAAGTTGTATGGATCCATGAAATGCATTGAGGACAGAAGTATGCTTTCTCTCTGCAGTTCACCTAAGGCTTCATAGCTTCCAGTTTTCAGCACGGGCATAATATATTTTCTCAGCAACCCAAAATTAACGTGCCGCAGAGCACCAAGTAGACGCATCTTTGCCCTAGTATCGTGGCCTTTCTGTTTCTCCTCGTAGACTTTCTCCATTGTTTTAACGAAGTTGTCAACGTTTCCATAGTGTGTGATAGGGGTGATTTCACCGTCTTCAACGAAGAGGTAGGTTGCCATTCCACAGTGGGGATGTGCAGTGAACTCCACGTAACGTTTGTTTTTGAGGGCGCCGATGGCTTGGGCGATTGGAACTACTGTGGGAACTGGGTAGAAGTCGTCGACCTTCACCTTCCCATTTGTCTGTTCTTCGCAGAGGCGCATGAAGTCGGGTATTGTTATGCGCATCTTCTCCCTCTTTTCTTCTGGTAAACGTCCACACAGGCTTACTGGTTGAACGTTTATGCAGCGTACAATGTCGAAGTTTTTGACTGCGAAGCGTATTACGTCGCCTAGTTGATGGTCATTCACACCCTTCACCAGGGTCATCACTAGGACTATACTATCTAATCCTGCTTCTCTGCAATTTTCAATAGCTTTCATCTTCTTGTCTAGGATGTCAACGCCCCTGGTGAATTCGTAGACTTCTTTTGTTAAACCGTCGAATTGAAGGTAAACGGTGCTTACACCTGCTTCGTCAAGGGTTCTGCAGTAGTCTACGCTTTGGGCTAGGCGGATGCCGTTAGTGTTGACTTCTACGTGGCGGAATCCTAAGTCTTTGGCCATCCTAATGAGTTCTGGAAGGTCTTCTCGTATTGTTGGTTCGCCGCCGCTGAATTGAAGGGCTGTGGCTGGAACTGGACTGGTATGTCGTAGGTTTTGGAGCATCTCGTAGATCTGCTGTTTTGTGGGTTCGTAGACGTATCCTGCTGCTGCCGCGTTGGCGAAGCAGACGGGACATTTGAGGTTGCATCGGTTGGTAACGTCTATTATGGCTAGTCCTGTGTGGCTTCGGTGGTTCGGGCAGATTCCACAGTCTTGGGGACAGCCTTTGACAGTTTTAGTGTGGGGGTTGTCTATGCCTTCTCCTTCTTTCCTGTATTTTTCAGCCCGTTGGTATTGGTCGTAGTCGCTCCAGTAGAGCTCGTTGTACTTGCCATGTTCTGGGCAGGTTTTTTCCATGTAGACTTTATTCTCTTTTTCATATATTGTAGCCTCCAAGACTTTGAGGCATTCGGGGCAGATGCTTTTAGTTTGCTTAATCGTCTGCGTTTTGTTTCACCACTGGAAGTAGTAAAACGTTTTAAGGGGGATTCGTATTTGAAGGTTTCCCAAAGTCTCAGAAGGTGAAAGATGGGTTGAGCCGAGTTGTTGAGGAAGAAACCTGGAAGGTCTTGAGGGAGTTAGGGTTGACTGCTTACGAGTCAGCCGCGTATCTGAGCCTTGTGAAAGGCGGAGTATTAACAGCTAGTGAGGTGAGCGAGAGCGCTGACGTGCCTTTCTCGAAGGTCTACGAAGTACTGAATAATTTGGAGCATAAGGGTTGGATGAACATTGAAAGGGGTAGACCCGCCCGATACTTCGCTAAGCCCCCTGTGGAGGCGTTTGAGGTAGCTAAGCGGAGACTTGAAGAGAAGATGCGAATGTGGGAGCAAGCTATGTCTGGAGAGCTACAGCCCTTGTATGAGAAGCGGGAGTTCCGAGAGAAACCAGACATTTGGATCCTGCGAGGCAAAGCCAGCATCCTAACGAAGTTGCAGGAGATGTTAAGCAAAACGGGAAGCCAAGTGATGATTGCTATACCATCTTTTGCACGAGAATTCACTGAGGAAGCGATGCCCCTTCTGGCAGGGTTAAGATGGAGTAGTGTGAAAGTTCAAGTCATGATTACAAGTAAGCCAGTCAGGAAGTTGCACGGCTTGGTGAGTGATATAGAAGTTCGAGAGCGGGATGACATGTTTGGTGGAGGAGTGATCGTGGATGGGAAGGAAGCACTCCTCTTCTTAGGAGAGGAAGATAAACCCAGCTTGGTGATTTGGAGCAACCACATAGGTCTAGTCAAGTTCGCAAAAGATTATTTCCAGTATTTGTGGAATTCAAGCAAAGAACTCTAGGTGAACACACTTCCAAGAGGGTAAAACAAGAGCTTGAAGCATCAGGAAATCTTTGAATAAGATTAATTTATCCCAAGCAATATCAATACTCTCACCACGTGAGCGGGGGTTGCCAAGCATGGTTAAAGGCGTAGCCCTGAGGCGGCTATCCCGCAGGGGTTCGTGGGTTCAAATCCCACCTCCCGCACCACGGACGAACCCACCGCACAACGTATTTTTCAAGTTTTATGGCAGATGAAAAAAGACGGGTACTCAGAAAATACCATAAAACCGATGGGAAGAAGATTAAGAAACTTGGGAAAACACGCTGATTTA
>SOJC01000008.1 GCA_004376645.1 Candidatus Bathyarchaeota archaeon | reverse complement strand
ATGCATGCATATGCGCTAGTTCGTAATATGAGTTTCAACACCTCGAAACACCTTTTTACTTCGGACCACGATGAGTACATATGCGTAGCAAGACCACTGTTTTATTCATCTGGGACGTTGATAAACACCTCAGAAACTACTTAGCAGGTAGATTAGAGCAATTTTCTAACATTGAACTAGTTTTTCCACCCCATCCATCCCAAGAAGAATATCTCGAATTAGCCCCAAATGCCAACATCATTGTTGGTTGGCGACCGACAAAAGAGCTACTGCAAGCAGCTAAGGCTCTCCAATTGTTTATAAATCCAGGGGCAGGAGTCCAACATTTAATAGATCTTTTTAAAGATCCAAACCACTCAAGAGAAATAATTCTGGCAAACTGTCACGGCAACTCATCCTTTGTAGCTCAACACGCAGTTGCCCTTCTACTTGCCTTATCTAACAAGATAGTAATTCACCATAATTGGATGGCTGACGGTGAATGGAGGAAAGGAGATGAAGACGCTAAATCCATACCTCTTAGGAACAGGAGTATAGGGCTCCTCGGGTATGGAGCTGTCAACCAGAAAGTACATAGACTCCTATCAAGCTTTGACTTGAACTTTTCAATACTCAGACGAAACTGGACAAAACAACAAACCCCACCACTAACACAAGCAAGAAAATATGACTATCATGCTCTACACAAATTCTTAGACGAGATCGACATCCTCATCATTGCTGTCCCTCTCACATCTCTAACTCGACAACTTATCAAGAAGAGAGAACTCGAACTCCTCGGATCTAACGGACTATTAATCAATGTGGCAAGAGGAAACATAATAGACGAAACATCCCTATTCAACGCATTAAAAGATAACACTATAGCAGGAGCAGCGATCGATGTTTGGTACAACCACAACCCAGAAAAAAATAAACTGGGACGTAAGTACCCATTCTCATACCCATTTCATAAACTACAAAACGTGATCTTATCTCCCCATCGCGGCGCGTCACCTTTAGATGATCTACATCGCTGGGACGAAGTCATAGAAAACATCAAGAGACATGCTGAAGGAAACGATGAGTTCCTAAATGTAGTCGATCTAACCAAAGAATACTGACCCGATTTTTTACGAAATAGGTGTTATGCATGCACTTTTTCTAATTCATCAATCAATTGTTGCGCATTCCTTTTGTTGAAGCACATGGGTGGTTTGATCTTGATTACGTTTTCGTGAGGACCATCTGTATCCACCAAAATTCCATTTTCTTTAAGTCGATTCTTCACATATCCTGCTAACTTCGTGTTTGGTTCCAATGTATCTCGATCCTTAACAAATTCAATGCCCAGGAAAAATCCGAAGCCTCTAATATCTCCTATTTCAGGATGACTCTTCATGAGAGCACTTAATTTCTGCTTCAGGTAGCTACCCGTTTCCAAAGCATTTTTCTGCAATTCCTCCTCTTCGATTACTTCAAGAACAGCTAGACCAATAGCACAGGATACTGGATTTCCGCCATACGAACTGAAGAATTCCATACCATTTTCAAAAGATCGTGCTACCTCATCGG
>SOJC01000115.1 GCA_004376645.1 Candidatus Bathyarchaeota archaeon | reverse complement strand
GTACGAGAGGAACGGGACGTTGTGGCCTATGGTTAACCGGTTGTCCGACAGGGCATACGCCGGGCAGCTAAGCCGCCAAGGATAAGAGCTGAAAGCATCTAAGTTCGAAGCCTTTCCTAAAAATAGGCGACCACTCTCTATGCATATGTGCCTGGTAACAGGTTCATTATAGGGACGAGGGCACCCATAGAAGATGGGGTTGATGGAGTCGGGGTGTACGTGTCGAGGCTACGGCCGAGACATTCAGCCCGCGGCTCCCAATAGCTCGAGGTGTCGAGCTATAATTGGCGTCGCTCTGGTGTTTGGGTGTTATAGGTTTGCTGAATGGAGAAAGGCTTGCTGAAGGTGTGGTGTTCCCAAATAGTCATCTTTTTAAGGAAACAGGCTAACTCAGATGTAGAGAATTGATCTATGATGCCACGAAGCAGCAGCCGTGAAAATTGGATCGGTCTCCTCTCCTTTGGTTTCTTCATAATGTTATTCGCATTGTTCTTCGTAATCGTTCCCGACTACGGAAACAAAGTGCTGGACTTTTTCAAATCCTTTCAACTAGAGGAAATCCTAAACAACATTCGGATCCTGCCTTACCCAACGGGATCCCATCCTGAGATCTATCAAGCAGCAATGCAATTCTGCCTAGTTTTCGGACTATTCCAATTCTTCGTTCTAGCTCTAAGATGCTACGTTAAGTCTTCGATCACTAAGATTAGTGAGACCATTTCGAACATCGTTCTCTGGCTTGGCGCTTCATACGTCTTCAATCTTCTTCTCACCGAAGGCACAAGCTGGTGGGTTAATTTTATCGGTGGAATAATCGCAGTCTTGGGTTTCTCCCTGATTGCGCGAAGCCTAATAATATTGATGTTCTGGCGCAGAAAACCCTAGCCTCAATCAAAGTAGTTTCTCTTTTGCGATTTCTATTAAGGAATCGACCTGCTCACTATTGAATTTATCCTGTGGAAGCTCCGGCAATCCAGAAAATGGAGGCAGTTGAAGAGAGCCTGCTTCGTCAACAGCATAGTATTCTTCGAAGAACCGTCTTTGAAGTTCATTAATATAATACTCAACGATGACAATCATACGCATGTAATTTTTTTTAATAGGAAACAATTCAAGGTCCATCTCTGTGTTGGTCAGAGGGATTCCCATCCTGAAAAGCTTTGCATGACACACCTCGTGGCGTACGCTGAAGAATGCTGCTTCAGGGTATAACACAATCTCCGCACTTTTCTTGGACCAAATAAAGATCTCTGCTCTTTTCCCTATCTTACTTTTTACTTTGGCGAATCTCACTTCAAACTCCATACCTTCTATTCCGAGTGTGCTTTTCGCGTTTTCTATTGTTTGCAACACTTTTTCCTTTGTCAACATCAAGTTCTATTCCAGCGAGACTTTTAGCTGTTGATTAAGAGAGTCATTCTTACAGTTGAAATCTCTTTTGCATGGCAAATTATTTATTTACATACATGTGTATGGTGAATAGGATGATACATATGGCTAAATGTCCAAAATGTGGAGGAGAGGTTGCTAAGCCACGAAAGACTTGGAAGATGGCTGGACGACCTGACAAACAGGGTAAGAGACTGGAACT
>SOJC01000133.1 GCA_004376645.1 Candidatus Bathyarchaeota archaeon | reverse complement strand
TGGTATCGCCAAAAGACAGAGGCAAAGCCATGGGACTCTATGAGATGACCCATTTTCTCGGGATGATAGTAGGTCCAGGGCTGGGCGGCGTACTAGCCGAAATGTTCACCATCGCCATTCCCTTCTTTGTTTGCGGTCTCCTCGCGCTCTTCAGCTCAATTCTTGTGGCTTTCACTGTGCAAGAAACGTTCACGAGCAAACCTAAGATTAGTGACTCACAAGTTGGAAACGTAGTTGTCGGACTGAGCCCCCAAGTTTCGTTTTTTGACAACATCACTAGAGCGGTTAAAGAGCTAACACCTTACGTAAGCATCTTCGCGGGTCTTTGTGTAGCTCGGTTCGTTTTGGCTTTTTCAAACTCACTTATGCAACCAGTGTTATCTGTGTACGCTTACGAAGAGATCGGAATTTCAGAAGGGAGTGTGGGAATGCTCTTCACCGTCCAAGGAGTTGTAACGTTGTTTGCGACCCTACCTATGGGAACAGCCGCCGATCTAGTTGGAAGAAAACCTATGATTATTCTAGGCAAGATCATTCACGCTTCAGCAGCATTACTTGTCATCTTCTCTGGAAGTCTTTGGCCTTTGCTCCTTATTATGATGATGCGTGGACTAGGTCGTGCGGTATCTAATCCTTCAATTATAGCTATGTTTTCAGGCTTGGTGCCTGTTTCAAAGAGGGGAAAGGGTATGGGAATTTTCAGCATCTTCCAGAATGCTGGACTGGTCGTAGGTGCAACAATAGGGGGTTTCCTCTACGATTTTTCCTCTTCAGAGACTCCTTTCATCGCTTGCGCAGTCGTCGGCATGATTGGAGTGCTCATAGTGTTGCTCACAGTTAGAGAACCAAAACAAAGTCTGTAATAGCACATGCATTCCTTAAGCCTGTCAGTTGAACCTTTGCGTCCTTAGAGGATTGTCAGGCTCTGTCGTTGCTCGACTGGATAGACACTTTCAGTCGTCTCTCCCAGTAAAATTACCCAGTTTGTTCGCGTGATTTAAATATGCTGAGAGTCAAAATGTTCCGTATTCCACTTACATAGGAGGAGTCCGTAATAACAACTACAGGAGAAGTCACAGCAATAACAGAAGAAAAAGAGTTACCATCACCCCAGAAACCAATCTACGAATACCTAGAAGATTTACCTGGAGTAGGCCCAGCAACTAGCCAAAAACTAGAGGAGATGGGCTTTCACACAATCGAGTCACTTGCCACAGCGACGGCTCGTGAACTTGAACCAGCAGGAATCAGCATAAAGAAGGCTCTAGACGTCATCCGCCTAGCCCGAGGTTCAATAAGCCTCTCCTTCGTCAGGGCCGACGAACTCCTAAAACAACGACAAAGCATACTGCGCCTAACAACAGGCAGCAAAACCCTCGACGACCTCATTGGTGGAGGACTCGAAACCCAATCAATCACTGAATTCTACGGAGAATACGGAAGTGGCAAGAGCCAAATCTGTCATCAACTATGTGTTAATATTCAACTACCCCCAGAAAGAGGAGGATTAGGCGGTGCTGCCCTCTACATCGACACTGAAAACACCTTCCACACTGAACGCATAGTATCAATGGCGCAAAGCCTAGGTTTAGACATCGAAGAAGTTGTCAAGAACATCATCGTCGCTGAAGCCTACACAAGTGACCACCAGATCTTCCTTCTTGAAAACGCAGACAGAATAATCAAAGAGAACAACATCCGTATGATCATCGTCGACTCCCTTACAGCCCACTTTAGAAGTGAATATGTAGGCCGAGAAACTCTCGCATTGCGACAACAGAAACTAAACAAACACATGCACAAGCTAATCCGCCTTGCGCGCGCCTTCAACACAATCGCTGTAGTTACGAACCAAGTGATGTCCAAGCCCGACGTGTTCTTTGGTGATGCTGTCCACCCTATTGGAGGGCACATCGTAGCTCACACCAGCCACACCAGATTGTACCTTAGGAAATCCGCTCGTGGACCAGTAAGAATCGCTCGTTTGGTTTCCAGCCCCTACCTTCCAAACGGTGAAGGCGTCTTCAAGATAACCGAAAACGGAGTAGAAGAAGTTGAGGAAGGCGACGAAAAGAGAAGGCGTTAAGCATGTCCTTCCCCAGCACATTTGTAACCCGCTTTTTTCAACTCGTCAACAACCGCCAATTCACTGAAGCTCAAAGACAACTTCAACGATTAAAGGAGAAAATTCAGAGAACCGAGTGGAACCATGGTTATTATCGAGCTCTAATGGGACTGTACCTCGCAGGAAAAGCCAATGGAAACAACTACACATTCCTTTCTAGACTTAAAACTGATGACATGGAAATACTGGAAAGACACAGAAACGACTTTCTAAGACACATTCACAGGAGATTCCACAGTGATTTTGATAGAGGCTTCTTCTCAGCTTGGTCCGATTACACGAGGCTATTAATAACGATAAGAAAAGAACAAAAATCTACAACAGGCTCCCCCAGTCAGACAAGCATTATCCAGTACTCGGAGTCCATCAAGAAAGCTGCGTGACATTGACGTTGACATTGAAACGTAAGTGAGGAAACTCTAGCCAACTTAAAGTCAACGATTTATTCGCAGCAGTGTAGCCTTCAGGAATCCCTGTAAGTACCAGAGTGTATGTTCCCGGTGGCAACAAAGCCATCTTAAGAGAGCCTGATTTTGTGGTCACATTTTGGATAATTCGGCCATCACTATTCAATGCAGCCACCCAAAATGGCTCGTCCTCAAACAAATCAGAAGTTGTTCCATAGTATATACCGACTGAGAGAGAGGGCATCAACAGCGTGACGAATAACGTCCAAGAAACAATCCACGCAAAGAAGTAAATTCCGATTCCCTGAGTCACCAGCTTCGACACTTTCTCAACTCTGCCAAAGAATCTGAGCTTCACAATGTAGTACGTGGCCATATAGAAGAGAAGCGCAAAAGACAAGCCGGTTAGAAGAGTATAGATATCCCCCAGCTGAGCTCCAATCGCGAAATAAAATACATGTAACCCACACAAAATTCCTATAACTAGACCGAGCACAGCGCGCACCCAATAGATCAGTGTTAGCGGCTTCATCTAATCAGCTCATTCGAATCGATTTTTCTTATACATTCAACGACCTATGATTTAAGGCTTTGACCTTGCACAGAAACATTGCCTAGAAACTCTTAAGGAGTTCAGAAGCAGTATCATGTCCAAAGTGGGAGAACCATGCGGAGAACACTCACAAGCTTTGACATAGCAGCGATTGTCTCAGAACTTAAAGATCGGCTCGAAGGCGCCCGAATACAGAATATATATCAAACCAATAGGAAAACGTTAATCCTGAAACTTCATCGACCTAACCATCCAAACCTGAACCTTCTGATCGAAGCAGGAAAACGGCTTCACCTTACAGTCTACATTCATGACAAACCTCAGAAACCCCCAGGATTCTGTATGGCTCTCCGCAAACACCTCAAGAATGGTTTCATCACAGAAATCAACCAACAAGAGTTCGAACGCATTGTAACAATCAAAGTTAAAACTGGGATGGGAGAATTCAACATAGTAGTGGAGCTTTTCGGAGACGGCAACATACTCCTAGTGGACCCTCAAAACTGCATCCAACACGCTCTAACATTTAAAAGAATGCGTGATCGAAACATCCTAAGAAAGGAACCTTTTCGCTTCCCTCCGACAAGCGGAAAGAACCCTTTGCATTTAACCCTCACAGACCTGCATGAGCTCAAAAAATTTAGGGATCTAGAGGTCGTAAAGGCAATTACGAGAACCCTAAGTATCAGTGGCAAGTTCGCTGAAGAGATCCTTCTCCGAGCTCAGGTGGATAAGAACAAGAGAAGCGAGCACTTGGAGAATACGGATTTCAAGAAGATATACATCGCCATTCGCGAGCTCTTCACACATGTCGAGAATGCAGAATACACACCGAGCATTGTAATCGACGAAAGAGGTAGATGGATCGATGCTGTCCCAGTCATATTGGAGAAAATTAAGAAATCAAAGTTGAAGAAATTTGACAGTTTCAACGAGGCTTTGGACGAGTTCTACGCCAAAGCCACGGTTGAACTGGAAACTACCGCAGTCTCAGAGAGTGTTGAGGAGGAAACCGCGAGACAAAGAAGAATCCTCAGTGATCAGAGACGAGTGCTGGAAGAGGCGAGAAAGAAGCCCGAACGAATGAGAAGAATTGGAGACGTAATCTATTCTCATCTCAATCAACTGCAAACTCTCATGCAGAGACTCTTAGACGGAAAAAGGCGTGGATTGAGATGGCAAGAAATTATCGCTGGAATCGAGGATGAGAAGGAGCGTGGAGAGATTCCAGCAACTTTTTTTGAATCATTAGACACGAAAAATTTGATTCTTCAAGTTTCAATTGTGGATCTATCGTTTTCGCTCAATCTTCGCCGTTCAATTCAAGAAAACGCAGCAACCTATTATAGTAAGGGGAAAAAGGCAGAGAAGAGGATGGAAGGTGCAAGAAGAGCGATTGATGAAACGATTCAACGCATCGAAGGGGTGAAATGTAAGGGAAAGGTCACACTGGAAAAGACCCGTAAGTCTCTAACGAAGAGAAGGAAGAAGGCTTGGTTTGAGAAGTTCAGATGGTTCCTCACCTCTGAAGGCCTCCTTGTCATTGGTGGAAAAGATGCTGTCACCAACGATATTCTTGTAAAGAAACATCTTGAACCACATGATCTTGTCTTCCACGCAGATATTCTAGGGGCTCCTTTTGTCGTAATAAAGACTGAGGGGAAGACGCCTTCACAGCAGTCAATATGTGAAGCTGCTCAATTAGCCGCCTCCCACTCACGGGCTTGGAAGTTTAAATTCGGCGCAATAGATGTTTACTGGGTCCACCCACATCAACTGAGCAAGACTCCTCCATCAGGGGAATATCTTAAAAGAGGGGCATTCATCATCCGTGGCAAGAAAAATTACCTCAGAAAGACGCCCCTCCAACTTGCGATAGGCATTGACCATAAGACAACACCAATCTCCGTGATAGGGGGACCACTGGAAGCTGTAAAATCCAAGACAGACATAAGCGCAGAGATAATTCCAGGAGATTCTTCAAGCGGCGAACTAGCTAAGAAAGTGTTGCAAGCACTAAGAAGAAAGGCTTCCAAAGAAATGGGTGAAAGAGTCTCAAAAATTTCTCTTGCGGAAGTGCAAGTCTTCATCCCTTATGGGAAGGGAGAATTGAGAAATCTGAAAAGCTAGTTTTAATGCAGTCAAGAACTAATGTATTCCCCACAAATCCACTATAATAGCCCTTGAAGGAACCTAAACTGTCAATCTTCCTCGCATATCCTTTCTTTGGATCAGCGATGGGTTTTTTCAAGCACCGTCAATCTTAGAACTAAAAATGCAAGTATCGTAGCTACGATCGCCAAGAGATACTCACCTGTGCCAGTCGCTACTCCAATGGAGGCGACAATCCAGAGAGTAGCTGCTGTAGTCAGTCCGATAATCTTCTTCTCGGTCTTAATTATGGTTCCGGCGCCTAGGAATCCTATTCCAACTACAATAGAGGCAGCTATGCGGGAAGGGTCAGAGCCGGGAAAGGCTTCTGAAGACAATATGGTGAAAAGAGAAGAGCCTAGTCCAACGAGCACATGTGTCCTTAAACCAGCTGGTTTTAAACTCACTTCTCTTTCAAAACCCACAATTCCAGCGAGTACAGAACTCAATACTAATCTAGCAGCAAACTCTACTTCGACGGGAACGAAGCTCATGATGTTGTTCTTATTGAAAGTCGTATATATGTTTAAAACCAACCATAGGCTGTAAGCACCCCATCTTTACATTGTTAATCCACAACGGAATCATGTGCTTGATAGTTTCTCTACAATCAGGTTCATCAAGTCTCTCAAAGCCTTGCATCTATTAATCTCATCGCTGGTGACCAGCGGGTTGATTCTCTCATCTTTGCTGAGAAAGACCGATGGAGATTCAGCGTCATTCATATTGTGGGGGCGGGTTTCAAGCATCTTTAGAAATTCGTCATGATGTGAGAATTCAGCAGGTATCTTGAGGTTGTCGATAAAGGTTTTCCATTCGTCCTTCATACGGATCGTGCCGTAAGTGAGAGTATACAAGTTGTATTGATATGTGCTTGGAAATGCAGTTTTGTGTAAGGCACCCTTCAAAATGAAGAAGCAGGCTACATACGCGATCTAACTCCAGAGAGCTGCCGAATAGACAAGGCCATATACTTGCAGGCTTCCTTGTCGCTACTATGGCAGAATCATCGCACATAAATTTAAAAGGTGAGTATCTTCTATCATTTCACTGAGAGAATAGAAGGTTAGAACAAGAAACCAATGTTTCCAACCCTTCATTCTGGTAAATGTGGGAGCAAAATGGCTGAAATTGGCTTGAGAACCCGAATGCTCGTCAAGGACGTCATGTCTAGCCCCGTAATCACAGTCGGTGAAAGCGAGAAAGTTGATAAGGTGGCTCAGTTTATGGAGATGCAACGATTGGGTTCCATAATTGTGACTGATAAGAAGGGAAGACCAGTAGGTATAATCACTGAACGAGATCTCGTGACCCGAGTTCTAGCGAAGAACAAGCTTGCAAGTGTGATTTTGGCTAAGGGTATTATGACCTCACCTCTGATCACTATAAGTCCAGATGAATCCCTAAGCAACACAGCGAGACGGATGAGTAGATTGAACATTCGTAGGCTTGGAGTTGTTTACAAGGGGAATCTTGTCGGGTTAATCTCAGCCAAAGACATCTTGGCTATTACACCTGAACTCATAGAGATGATTCAAGAAAGAGCGCTTATAAGAGAAGGAAACAGCGAAGAACTCCCAGAAAGCCATCAAATGGCAGGCTACTGTGACCGTTGCGGGCAATGGTCAAGTGAAATGAAGGAAGTGGAAGGAGAGTATCTGTGCGTAAATTGCTATTCAGAGAACGAAGGGAGTTAGTAGTTCACTACTCAAGACCCAATTAGGTGGCTACCACCAACAAAACTGGTTCTAGAAGATCCATCAACGAATTTGATGGGGATAGCTACGTTTGAACTCTTGTCGCAACTGCCTTTACATTAACTATTTGATTGCTAAAGACAGATTCTGGTGTTGCCTGAAAGAAGACTATGTTGATCCAGAGCATATTTCCTGCAGCAAATTTGAACCTAAGATTAGAGGGTTAATGGACAGGTATATATATTAGTCAGAAACGTATCGGCACACAGCTTCCATCCTTAGATCTAAACTAGAACCATAAGCTCAAAATAGAGTTAACTGAGGTTCTGTTAAATTCAGTAGCGCATAATATCTTACAGAAATAAATAGGAGTCAATCTAAGTGCCTGTGGACACTGTTCTTTATAACGCGAAATTATACGTTGAAGGCAGAATTTTGGAAGGAGGACTCGCGGTTGACAACGGAAAGATTGTGCGAATTGCAAAGGAAGCGAATCTGCCTTCCGCCACTCGCAGAGTCGACTTAAGAAGATTGTTGGTACTTCCAGGTATAATTGATGCCCATGTTCATCTCAGAGATCAGCTCAGAAGTCCTGACGAGGATTTCTACACAGGTACATCTGCAGCTGTTGCAGGTGGGATCACAACAGTTCTGGATATGCCCAACAACATCCCCGTGACAATGAGTGCTGCTTCTTTAAGGAAACGTATGCAGTTGGCTGAGCCCAGCATTTTGGCAGATGTCGGTTTTTTCTCTGCGTTTCCGGAGAATATAGAAGCGATTGATGAAGTAGTTAAAGAAGGTGCGATCGCATTCAAGCTTTACCTCACTGAACAGATTGGTGGACTCAACATTGATGACGACAAATTACTATCACAAGCATTCAAAAAAGCGGGCGAACTCGATGTCCCCGTAGCTGTGCACGCAGAAGATAGAAGGATGGTTGAGGACGCTGTTGAGGCTGAGCGGAAGCAGGGCAAAAATGATGTTAAAGCATATCTAAGGGCTCATTCGCCTGAAGTGGAAGCCGAAGCTGTAGGAAGAATTCTTGGAGTCGCCTACGACTCTAATGCGCATATTCATTTCTGTCACATAAGCTCCAAGAAGTCGATCATCCTCATTCACAACGCCAGAAACAAGGGGTTGAGAGTAAGTTGCGAAGCGACACCCCATCACCTACTACTGTCAAATGAGAAACTGAGGAAATTAGGAACCTTAGCCCTCACAGACCCACCATTCAGAAACGACAATATCAGAAACGAACTCTGGGATGCTGTGAAAGAAGCGAAAATAGATATAGTTGCCTCTGACCACGCTCCCCATCTGATGGCGCATAAAGTAGCGTTGTCTGTGTGGAACATGAAACCTGGCGTTCCAGGACTTGAAACAATGCTATCTCTACTCCTGACAAAAGTGAACGAAGGCCAACTAACACTCGGCGAAGTTGTAAGATTGACCGCTGAGAAGCCGGCGGAGATATTCCAGCTTCGGGGAAGAGGGTTCTTGAAAGAAGGCTACATCGCTAACCTTACAGTCGTTGATATGCATCAACAAAGCAGAGTGGATCCAAGCCAATTTTACTCAAAGGCAAAATATTCTCCTTTTGAAGGTTGGAGTCTAAAGGGGCTACCTGTGAGGACTTTCATAAATGGATGCCAAGTTATGAAAGAGGGAGAAATCGTTGCAGATTATGGGACTGGCAGGATTTTACGCAAGGAATCTCCAACGTAGCTTTCTAGACTTCGCTGCTTCTCCTTTTGGAGACGTACAAGATGTCATCATGAAGAATATATCCCATCCTTTGGAAGAGACTTAGTGATTCCTCATTTGGAGATTCAATAAGCGCGCAAAGAACTGCTGCTCCCTGTCTTTCCAAAACCGTCTCCAAGAGATCAATAAGCCGCTTGGCAATGCCGGTTCTTCTGTATTCAGGCTTCACTGACAAACGATTGATCCAGCCCTTCATTCTCCCATCGTAGCTGCCGATCACAACTCCAATGAGCTTTTTCCTATGGAACGCTCCAATGAAAAACTCAGGGAAGAACTCCATCTGCTTCTTCATATTCTCTTTGCTCTCTCTTCCTTTGAGCTTAATAGGCAGTCCTGCCAATTTCCAAAGCTTGATGATGGCGTTGTAATCTTCAATCGTCAACATTCGAGTGTCAATCTGACTCAATCATCTCCACCACTTACAATGTCATCTCCGTCGCTAAATAAAAAGCTAAAACACGTTTTACAGTTTCAGATAATGCTGCCAACTTGTTGTGGGGAAAACCGTCTTCAGTAAGTATAAGATATAATATGAACTATTGGAAATTAGGGAGTCTGCCACCGTTTCAGGTTAATGCAAACAGCAGGATGAGACGATTGAGGTTCCTCGCAGATAGTATGTTGGGAAAGTTGACTCGTTGGCTTCGCATGTTAGGCCACGACACAACATATGCTAATCATCTTGACGACAAAACACTGGCAAAGATGGCGAAAGCCGAAGAACGAGTTCTCTTGACGAGAGACTTAGAGCTCTACAGGTTAGCTAAGGCAAGACAGGTGCAGGTATTCCTTGTTGAAGAAAGGAGTAAATCGGAACAACTAGCAGCTTTATCCCAACGATTTAACTTGGCACTACAACTCGACCCCAATTCATCAAGATGTCCTAGATGCAACGGAAAGATTTCCACTGCAAGGAAGGATTCAATATGCGCTAAGATTCCTTCTGCTACTGCCCGTGTATATGATGAGTTTTGGGAATGTCTGAATTGCAAAAAAATCTATTGGCAAGGCGCCCATTGGAAGAAAATTACTGAGACTTTAAGGGCTGCAAGAATGATTCTTGAAAAATAGAAAGCTATTCCTCTTGCAAGAGCCATTTAAGTGGCACGTCTTGAAATGTGCCATCAGGCAGAGTTCTGCGAATAGTCATAGGAAGAATCCCACTCTCAAGCTCCTTTAGCGCAAAGTCAATAGGACTAGAAAGGGTGGAAGGCTCTATGAGAATAGGTGCACCCATAGCTATTTGAAGCGCTCTGGCACCTACTACTCGAGCCTTTTCGAAGCGGGTCAATTTTGGGGGACCCACTACAATCTTATTGGTTGAAGACGTCTCTTTAAGACTCCTACATTCCCGGAGGCATACCGCCCATGCCACCCATACCGCCCATGCCACCCATACCGCCCATACCGCCCATACCGCCAGGAGGTCCAGGAGGCATTTTTGTTTTTCCGCTAGCTATTATGTCATCGATCTTGAGGATCATTGTTGCGGCTTCGGTTGCAGATTTTATTATCTGTTTCTTTACGACTAGTGGTTCGTATACTTCAGCTTTCTTCATGTCGCCTACTTTTCCGTTGAAAACGTCGACTCCGACCCAGATTTTTCCTTTTTCGTGGTTTGCCCTTAATTCAGATATGATGTCGATTGGATCCAGCCCAGCATTCTCAGCCAATGTAATTGGAATTGCTTCGAGTGCTTCTGCGAAGAGTATCACTGCTAGTTGTTCTCTTCCTGGCAGAGTTTCTGCGTAGTCCTTTAGCGCCCTTCCTGCTTCGAGCTCAGGGGCGCCTCCACCTGCAACTATTTTTGGCTCTTCAACTACGTCTCTTATAACGCAGAGAGCATCATGTATTGAACGTTCTGCT
Source organism: Candidatus Bathyarchaeota archaeon (assembly GCA_004376645.1). GTDB lineage: Archaea > Thermoproteota > Bathyarchaeia > Bathyarchaeales > SOJC01 > SOJC01. The sequence continues at coordinate 5,417 of SOJC01000133.1, read as the reverse complement.
TCGTCAACGATCCGTTCTGTGCCCCCGCGAATGAGAAGTGTGACAGAATGCGGGTTCTTACAGCCTTCGATGAAGGTCATCTTGTCATCACCTATCTTGCGCTCCTCTACAACTGCCGCGTAGCCAAGATCTTTTCTAGAGATGCCGTCTAAGTTTGTCACAATGTTTCCTCCAGTAGCCTTCATTAAGCCTTCCATATCTGACTTCTTTACTCGTCGCATTGCTAAGATCTTCTTCCTCGCCATGAAGTGTTGAGCCAGATCATCGATGCCTTTTTGGCATATGACTACGTTTGCTCCGGTCTTCACAATTTTATCTACCATTACTCTTAGCATATTCTCTTCTTGCTTTAAGAAAGCCTCCATCTGCTCGGGGCTTTCGATGTTGATTTTTGCGTCGAACTCTGTTTTTTCAATCTCTAAGGCTGTGTCGAGTAGTGCTATCTTTGGGTTTTCAACTCGCTTTGGCATTCCGGGATGGACCACTTCTTTGTCGATTATGATGCCTTTTATCAATTTAGAGTCGTTGATTGATTCGCCTGGTTTCTTTTGTATCTTCACGTCGTCTAGGTCAGCTTTGTGTTTGGTGCCTGTCTTCTCTGTTACTGAGAGGATGGCTTCGACTGCTAAGTCTGCGAGGTATTCGCGGTTTTCAGAAACTATTTTGCTTGCCATTGCAGTCATAGCAATCTTTTTGAGGAAAAATTTGTCTGTGGGTTTCACTTCTAGCGCGATCTTTTCCAGTGTCTCTAGGGCTTTCTCAGATGCTTTCTTGTATCCATCTATGATTATTGTTGGGTGAACCTTCTTCCGGATAAGGTCTTCAGCCTTTCCTAGAAGTTCACCTGAGAAGACTACAGCTGTTGTAGTTCCATCGCCAACTTCGTTGTCTTGGGTCTTAGCTACTTCGACCATCATCTTCGCCGCCGGATGTTGGATGTCCATCTCGTCTAGGATGGTGCGTCCATCGCTTGTTATGGTGACGTCGCCAAAACTGTCGACGAGCATTTTGTCCATGCCTTTGGGTCCGAGGGAAGACTTCACTGCTTCTGCAACGATCTTTGCTGCCATAATATTGGCGTGTTGAGCGTCTCTCCCTTTTGATCGCGAAGAGCCTTCACGTAGAATTATTACAGGAGTTCCAGCAATTTCTGGTTGTGCCAATTCATTATTCACCTTTACTTTGTTTAGTGGAACACAAAAACCGAGCCTAGTAATATAAGCTTTTCTAAAGCATCGTCTCTACGAAAAGAGGGTGCCAGTTGTTTCTGGGATGATACGATGTAAGAAAAAAGGGGAAAGCTAGGGCCCAGTTGTAAGTATCTCTTCTTCGGGGGGCGGAGGTTTAATTAGTCCTTGCTTCATGAGTTGATGAGTTGACTCTCTTGCGTTCTTGATGATTGTCACAGCTCTTTCCCAGAGTTCTTGCTTGGTGGGCTTTACGCGAGCAACACCTTCTTTTATGCTCTGCAACGCACAGGCGACTGCTTCGCGAGGGAATACTTCCCATTCTTCCATGCGGGGGGCAATGTCTTCTTCGTGTATGCCTCTCTCTTCCGCGAAACGTGCTAGTTCTGTTGCTGCTGCTACGCACATATCGTCAGTCACGGTTCTTGCTTTGACATCTAGGACTCCTCTGAAGATCGCTGGGAAGCCTAGGCTGTTGTTGATTTGGTTGGGGAAATCGCTTCGTCCAGTACCCACTATTCGAGCACCCGCCTCTTTTGCTTCCCAAGGCCATATCTCTGGGATGGGATTGGCACATGCAAATACAATGCTGCTTGAAGCCATCTGGCTAATCCACTCTTTCTTAATTGTGCCGGGACCGGGTTTACTGGCTGCTACGACAGCGTCTGCGCCTTTCAGAGCCGCTACGATATCACCAGTTCGTCCTTCACTGTTGGTCTTTTGGGCGAGTTCGAACTTCCAAGGGTTTTCCTGTCTTTGCTCTTCCAAATCGGGTCTTCCAGCGTAAAGAATCCCCTTAGTGTCAACGAGGATTAGGTTGCCTGGCTTGAAGCCTGCTCGGAAGAGCACATAAGCAGTGCGGGTGTTAGCTGAACCAACACCTACTAGAGTGATTAGGACTTCTGACGGTTTCTTACCCACAATCTTAAGGGCGTTCAGCAAACCAGCGAGGATTACTGTTGCAGTTCCTTGCTGGTCGTCGTGCCATACGGGTATGTTAAGGCGTTCACGTGTTTTGTCCAGAACATAGAAGCATTTTGGCTTGCTTATGTCCTCGAGATTTATTCCACCGAATGTGGGTTCAATGAGTTCGCAAGTTCGTATGATCTCATCAGGATCTTTGGTGTTAAGACAGATGGGAAATGCGTCAACGCCACCTAGGTACTTGAAAAGCAAGGCTTTGCCTTCCATGACAGGCAGGGCAGCACTCGGTCCAATATCTCCTAAGCCAAGGACTCTAGTGCCATCAGAGACTACTGCTACATAGTTACCTCGGTTGGTTTGGGTCCATGCTGCATCTGGATCCTCTTTGATTTTGCGGCAACTCGCCGCTACACCTGGTGTATACCATATGGCGAAATCTGCAGCACTACGAATGGCGCATTTGGGCATAATCTGAGCTTTGCCTTCGTAAAAGCTATGGTAGGCGATGGCTAGTTTCGCTGGGCGTTTCGCTTTCTCAAGTAACTCTTCAACTGTAACCTTCTTCTCTGTCATAGTGTTGTCTCTCCTTTGCTGTGAGAGAAATAGTGGCTTAATACCTAGAGCATTTAAACATTTTGGAAGGGCTTTACTCTCTCCAGAAGAGTATGATAAAGTTGATATTATGCTCTGTTCTATTAACAACAGATCCGCGAACAGAAGGTAAAAACAGTGACCCAACAAAGAAGACGCCTCATGTTTCATTGGACTACCCCAAGGAATTTTCTGGCACTCATCCTCTTCATAATCGTTGTAGGACTGCTGGAATATGCCATTAATATTAACTTAGCCGCAAACTTGGAGACCTCATCGAACATCGTTCTACCGGTAATTAACGTAACGATCAGCCCCTATTATCACCTCCTCCCTGCTGCAGTGATAGTGAGTCTTACTTCGTGTTTCATCCATCTCACAACTCACGCGGCTACTGTGCCAACAAGGACGCAGACACCGATAAGAGCGCGCCGCCCTAGAGCGAAGATCCGATTTAGAACCTTCCATCAATCTTGGAGGAAGATTGCAAAGGCGGCTAGAAGAGTCCGAAGCAGAATTCTACGAACCCCCATCATAGCCTACATCCAAAGGCGTGTAATCATGGTAAAAGCCCTCCTCAAAGGCGCCACAGCTGTCACAGTTACCTTCATCATAATTGTGCTTTTAATCAACATTGCAGCCTATCCCAAACTCATGCCAACTGCAATAGCCAACTTCTTCAAATGGAACCAAGGTTTTCTAGATTTCATCATTGCCACAATGAGAGCCTCTGAAGCTGTTGCGAGTGCAGTTCCTCCAATTGGTGCGCTGGCAACATCTATACACAATGGGCTAATCACCGTTGCACCTGCATTCCGGAACACCCTCGAAGGAGCAGGATCCACACTAGCAATCGGATTGGTCTCTCTCACTCCAACAGAAAAATATCTAATAACCCAAAATGTATCGGTCTGGATAGTTATCACAATTACACTTCTCTACACTCAATACATCAAAATTAGACGCTGATAAAAGAAACGCCATTTCCCAGAACTAGACTATCCATAGAATCCCCCAACCTATCTCAGGTCGAAGCTGGCGAAAAACGTCTGCAAGCTACTGATGCCGACAATAGGTTTTTGTTGTTGATCATATCGGAATAGGGTGGTGCGCTATTGTTGGCAAGACTAAAGGGCTTCAAGAAGCTCACGTCAATCAACGAAGCATTGTCTAGATTTCTTGACAGACTTCAACCAAGGAAACTGGCTACTGTCCAAATCTCATTGAAAGAAGCACTAGGCAGAGTAACTGCCAAAAACATCAACGCAACAAAAGATTTGCCACCCTATCATCGATCAGCTGTTGACGGATACGCCCTAAGGGCAATAGACACCGTCGGGGCTTCACCCTATCAACCGAAAGATCTCCGCCTAGTCAATAAGGAACTTGGTGGAGAGAGAGAGCTGAGAGAGATCTGGACAGGGAACACTCTTCCAAAGGGCGCTGATTCTGTTGTAATGCTGGAGCATACAGAGAGAATTGGTAATCGTATTCAGATTTTGGTTTCTCTAACGCCCGGGGCGAATGTTTCTCGAAAAGGGGAAGATGTGAAGAAGGGTGATGTTGTGGTGAAGGCGGGGCTGCGATTGAGGCCACACCATCTGGGTCTATTGGCTGCACTGGAAAACAGAGAAGTTAAGGTTGTTAGAAAGCCTAAAGTAGCTTTATTGGCGACCGGTTCCGAACTCGCGCCGCTGGGAGCCCCATTGAAGCCAAATCAGATAGTTGAAGTCAACAGCATAATCCTGTCAGAATTGTGCTCCGAGCTTGGAGCAGAAAGCTTTAGCTTGGGTATCGCAAGAGACGACGAAGATGAGATCCGAGTAAGAATCTGCGAGGGACTTGCAGAAGCAGACCTGATAATTACAACGGGTGGAACAAGTGTGGGTGTCCATGACCTGGTTCCAAGAGTAATCGAACAGATAGAGCCCCATGCCTTAGTTGCTCACGGAATAGCTATGCGCCCTGGAATGCCGACTGCCCTTGCTGTTGTCCAGAGGAAACCTGTATTGGTACTGTCGGGCAATCCTGTTGCTGCGTCAGTAGGATTCGAAGTTTTCGCTCGTCCAACCATTCTAAGATTTCTGGGAATTAAGGAAGAAGGCAGAGCAAGATTGAAGGCGAAGTTGACACGAAGAGTCGCTGGCGTCTTGGGGAGACGGGTTATCCTTCGTGTGAGAGTTGTAGAAAAAGACGGCGACTTCTTAGCTGAGCCCATTCGTATCAAGGGCTCCAGCATCATCACAACGATGACGAAGGCGAATGGCTATGTGATAATCCCGGAAGATAGAGAGGGGCTGAGAGAGAACGAAGTTGTCATGGTTCACCTTTTCGGTACAGTGAGGGAAGAGCAGTAGATGTTCAAGAAGCTTATCAGTCTGGACGAAGCAAGACGAAGAATTGAAAAGTATCTCCATCCACAACCTCTCGGAACCGTGGATGTACCGTTGATGGATGCTGCTGGTCGTGTGTTGGCAAAAAATGTTACTTCGCCCGTCAACGTTCCACCGTTCAATCGTTCAACTGTTGATGGCTATGCTGTGATTGCAGAAGACACCTTCCCCGCTGACGAGGATAGTCCAAAAAGGCTGAAGGTTGTAGGCACGGCCAACATAGGCGAAATTACAGAGTTGCCAGTAAGAAGAGGGGATGCCGTAGAAATTGCCACTGGTGCTCCACTTCCTCCTGAAGCCAACGCCGTTGTCATGCTAGAGG
>SOJC01000103.1 GCA_004376645.1 Candidatus Bathyarchaeota archaeon | reverse complement strand
AGATTCTGCCAACCCATCAACACCGAAGAGGTTGATATGTTATAACTTAGTTTCAAGCTGCCAACATCCACCAAAGTAGAGTTTATAAATTCCAGCTGCCATGGAACAGGACCCGTTGGCATTGTAGCCAAATAATAGCTAACCGCTTTAGCCCTGATGAAGTTGATCTCCTCATTCAAATCTCCAGAGAAGACCACATCAAGGGCACACGTTATTCTGCCCTCCTTCACAAATTCACCCACCAACGAATACGTTGCAGAAAATTCATACGATTCTATAGAAGCATAAGTCTCTGTCAACAGTATATCTATCAAAGTATCCATGCCACTTGGCATGCCAAGAATTGAAGTCAAGATGTCACCGATATCGTCAATGTATTCTCTAAAGCCTGCTGCAATCACAGTAGTTGACTCTTTAAACACAAGTTTCCGATCAGAGTACGTGTAAGTCATCTGAACAACATCCCTCTGAACCCTATCAAGGGCACTATCCAGAAACCTATAAATCATCGCCTCAACCTCCGGTGGATAAGAATAAGGATACCCCCCCGGATAATAGGACGAACTAACCAACAATTTGCCCGCTAGACTTGTAAGGTTCCCCTGTATCTGCATCTCAAATGAGACACTTGCATAGTTGTCATAGAACGTAGTTACGTTGCTAAACAACTCACTTGGACACTCAGCTAAACCCTCCGTCAAATTCCAAAGAGAATAAGGTCCCTGCCCAATGAAGTTCTCCACAAAAAAGTTAAGGGACTCCTCAACAACCGATCGATTAATCTCAAAGCCTTGAAATGAGACAAAAGGAATAGTTGCTTCGCCTACAAAGCTCAACTGAGTCGCATTTCCAAAAAAGTCAATCGTGCTCGCAGGATAACCAGCCACTATAACCGTCACGTTCCCATCAATCTCCCCAGCTTCACACTCCGACACCAAAGACAGATCAGCCATGGATAAAGGCGACCACTCTTCAGGGACGGGAGGTATCACTACAGTTGCGTTCACCTGAGACGTTAAAATGTCGCCAACCTTCTTTGAATGGACAGATAAGGTTGTTGCGTTCAATGGAAACTCAGCCACCGTCTCATTTGGCAAAGTATACATCGACCTCACCGACGCTCCTAGAGACCCATCCCAGCCAAACTCAAGCGTCGTGTACCCTGTAGGTTGAGAATATTGATAGGTATAAACAGGTTGGTTGACAAGTCCATCTATTGAAACCCACCCATCAGGATAAACTGTGAAATCAGCTTCGAATGTAGGCGTCATCGCCATAGTTTCAGCTTGATGTGTCTGCATCCCTAGAAATGTTAGGAGTGAAACTGTCAAGATGATTAGAAGCGAAAGTATGTGCAAAAATCTATTTTGTCTCATACCCGTTCCCCAACAACAACAATCTAGCGTTATCCACATATATAATTTGCGAGTATCACATTAAACAGCATAGAATCGAAAAGTAGCTAACCCCGATCTAAAGAGAGAAGACGTGGCAAGATGCGAATAACAAGAATGTGCCTACGGAACCTACTTCGAAGACGAGTAAGAACCCTACTCACCATCTTCGCCATAGGCCTAGCAGCAATGTTCATCATCGCTGTAGGAGCAACCACCTCAAGATACATCACAGTCATCAAAGAGATGAACCTGTTCTTCACAGGCGACGTCATCGTCGTGGCCAGAGGAGTCTTCGTCGTACAAGCATTCCCAATCGGAGGAACCATCCAAGAGGATGTAGTCGACACACTTGCAGCAATCGAGGAAGTGCAAACTGCAACACCAATACTCTTCATTCCAAACCCCTCAAAAACCCAAGGAACACTCGAACTGATGCCAGGAAACATCACTATAGGCCTCCCAACCAAAGACATCTCCGTATTAGTAGGCCCGACACCCCTGAGACCCAACGGAAGTTGGCCCTCCGTAAACTCAAGTCAAGCCGTCATTGGAGCTGCCCTAGCAGACAAATATAACCTAACAGTAGGCTCCACGATAACCCTGAGAGAACACGACATAACCGTAACTGGAGTGCTTGAAACCCGGTCAGCCATTCTCTTACACACAATAATCCTGCCCCTTAAACTTGCGCAGAAGATCTACGGATACAACATGCTAATCAACATGATCGTCGTTAAGCCAAAAACAGGAATCTCATGCGAAACTTTGGCAGATAGAATCGAGTCAGAAGTTGATGGCATAAAGACGTTAACTGAGACAGAAAGAACTGAATTCCTCCAGCCAATATTAGACGAGGCAGAACTGTGGAATACGGGCTTAAGAACCGCCCTCTTCCTCATCAGCCTAATCCTCATCACAAACATCTCCATTATAAACACCTTCGAAAGACGCCGAGACTTCGCAACCCTATATGCCATAGGCGCCTCGAAACTCACCGTTACCCGCATAGTAATCACAGAAACCACCCTCCTAGGATTCTTCGGCGGCATAATAGGCACAATTCTAGGCGCAATATCATCCATTCTAATCGTAAGCTACTACACATCCATACCCGCCATTATGATCTTCCCAGACCTACTCACCATAGTTCCACCACGCCTCATAGCTGAGATCTTATCAGCATCAGTACTAATCGGAGCCCTCGCTGGAATAGTCCCCGCTGTAACAATTGGAAGAGCTAAACTTGAAGAAATCCTGAGGTATGAATATTGATTCTAGAAACACAAAACCTTACGAAGACATACCAATTCGGATCCTCCACCATAACCGTGATAAAAAACGTGAACTTAGAGATAGAAAACGGAACTTTCGTCTCAATCGTTGGACCCTCCGGCTCAGGCAAAACCACACTTCTCAACCTAATCGGACTATTAAGCCACCCAACTTCCGGAAAGATATTCTTCAAAGGAGAAGACACCTCCCAACTCTCCGAAAGAGAACGACGGAAATTCCGGCTCTCAAACATCGGATTCGTCTTCCAAACATTCAACCTAATCCCAACCCTCACAGCCCAAGAGAATGTTGAGCTACCAATGGCCTTCGCAAGAGTAAAACCAGATACGCAAAGAGAACGAGCAAAGGATCTACTGCAATTAGTGGGGCTCACTCATCGAACATGTCACAGACCAAAACAGCTAAGCGCAGGAGAAATGCAACGAGTGGCAATAGTCAGAGCCCTAGCGAACGACCCATCTCTAATCATCGCAGATGAACCAACCGGTGAACTCGACACCCAGACTGGATTAAATATAATCAACTTATTGCTGAACCTGTGCAAAACCCAAGGAAAAACCATAGTGATAGCAACCCACGACGAGAAGATCAAAAAGATTGCAGACGTGGTCTACGAAAGCTACGCGCGCAGCTTCGTCCGCACAACCGTCCAAAACAGATAGCAAACACGAAACACCCAAGAAAATGGCAAATCAGACACTCGCTAATTCTTTCATAAACCTATCTCTCATCTCTAAAGGATCTATTGAAACCCTCGGTACATCTGCTCTGCCCCTCTCAACCTTCACATGAATAAAGGATGAACCATCTAAACTCAAAGACGCAACAAGAACCCTCTTCAAACTCTCCAAAGAGTCCACCCGTTCACTACATCTAAATCCGCAAGCCCCAGCCACCACATCCAGTTTAGCCACAGACGTAGCCGTCTCCTGCCCACCAGTCGACTCGTGGCACTCATTATCCAAAACAACATGCACAAGATTTCTAGGCGAAGCCTTTCCAATAGTCGCGAGAGTCCCAAGAGACATAAGCACATTTCCATCTCCCGCGAGAACAACAACTTTACTATCCGGCTTTGCCAAGGCAACTCCCAACCCTATAGCAGATGCTAACCCCATGGAACCAAGCATATAGAAATTACGCTCCCTATCGCCAATTGCAAACAACTCCCTATTTATCATCCCATTGCAAGCAACAACAAACTCATCACCCAGACAATCCACAATCACCCTAATAGCGTCAAATCTTCTCACCTCACCACACCTCTCCTTAAAACCTGCACGACAGGAATCCCCCGCTCCTTCATCAACTGAACAGAATCCCTCACCTCCCCCTCCACACCCTCCTCCGATAAAACCGTAGTGGAAACATTCATAACCCTCAAAAGACCCGGCAAAAACTCCCCCATGCTCAAATGCTCAGAAGCATCCTCCCCTTTATATCCCCGCCAAGACACAATCAGAAGCATCGGCAGCTTGTACAACAGAACGAGAGAAGCCAACGCATTGACAGAAACGCCCAGCCCTGAATTCTGCATCAACACAGCTGGTGTCTTTCCCCCCATATATGCGCCCGCTGCTATACCTATCGCCTCATCCTCTCTAGTAGCTGGTACATACTCAAACTCTCCAGCTTCGGAGAGAAAATTGATAATACTCCCCAAAGTAGAGCAGGGAACACCCACAAAAAAGTCAATCCCACATCTTCTCAGTAACCTGCAATACTTCTGATGCTCCACAACGTCACCCCACTGCGTGCCCTATCTTCTCCCATCCAAACTATATTAATTTCTTGAACCCACCCGAGCAACATCAAAAGCAGAGTACGCCCATCAGTCCCACACACCCTTCCCATCAGACATGCAAATGTGGGCTATTCCTAATAGACATAAGAAGGCGAGCAAGAAAAGATTATATTCGACTCCTAAAGGTTTCCCACTATAATAATTTCCCCTTGGATGTGACAACCCTTGGAAAGCGACGTGATGATCGAAACCAGCAACCTCACAAAGAGATTCAACGGGCTAACAGCTGTAGACCACATCTCCTTCAAAGTAAAGGAAGGCGAAATCTTTGGCTTACTTGGTCCCAACGGAGCCGGCAAAACCACCACAATAAGGATGCTCGCCACGTTAACCCGACCTACGGAGGGCACGGCTACAATCGGCGACTACGACATTGTGAAAGACGATAACAAAGTGAGGAAGCTCATTGGCTTAGTTTCCGAGAAGATAATTATGTACGACCGGTTAACGGCAAGAGAGAACCTGTGGTTCTTCGGAAGACTCTACAATATCCCAAAAACAGTAATCAACGAAAGAATCGACGAACTTCTAGGACTCGTTCAACTGAGCAAGTGGAAGAACGTCCAAGTAGGAACCTTCTCATCAGGCATGAGACAGAGGATGAACGTAATCAGGGCGCTGCTCAACATGCCAAAAGTCCTTCTACTAGATGAACCCACACTAGGACTAGACCCCCAATCCTCCGTCGAAGTTAGAGAATTCCTAAAAAAGGTCAACAGAGAAAACAAGACAACGATCATCCTTACAACCCACATGATGGTTGAAGCTGACATCCTCTGCAACCGCATAGGCATCATAGACCACGGAAAAATCGT
>SOJC01000057.1 GCA_004376645.1 Candidatus Bathyarchaeota archaeon | reverse complement strand
TGAAAGCTGCATTCCAATATATGTACGATGCCAGTGGCAAAACCTATCTTGATGCCCGAAACAACATACCTCATGTAGGTCACTGCCACCCCAAAGTGGTTCAAGCCGGTCAAAGGCAGATGGCTTTACTGAACACAAATACCCGCTACCTATACGATCAACTGAATGATTATGCGGAACAGTTGCTCGCAAAATTTCCAGAGCCACTAAATAAGGTGTTTTTCGTAAACTCTGGCAGTGCAGCAAGTGACCTTGCCATCCGTTTAGCCTACACACATACTCGTTACCAAAAGATTATGGCTGTTGAACATGGCTATCATGGTAACACAAAAATAGGCATTGAAATTAGTCCTTACAAATTCGAAGGTAAAGGAGGTGAAGGACCAGCCTCTTGCATCCTCAAGGCGCCTATTCCGGACACTTATAGAGGACCATACAAGAACAATGACGGAGAAGCAGGAAAACTCTACGCACATGAGGCAATCAATCTTCTCAATAAGAGTGGCAAAGATGTTGCCGCATTTATCTGTGAACCGGTGATTGGTTGTGGCGGTCAAGTGCCACTACCCAAAGGCTATTTGAAGGGAGTTTACCGTGCCATCAGGGCACAGGGGGGTGTATGTATATCCGATGAGGTTCAAACAGGATTTGGACGCTTGGGAGAACACTTCTGGGGTTTTCAAATGCAAGGTGTTGTGCCAGACATTGTGGTTCTTGGCAAGCCTATGGGTAATGGTCATCCACTTGCTGCTGTGGTCTCGACCGATGAGGTAGCACGATCTTTTGAAAATGGTATGGAATTCTTCAGTTCGTATGGTGGAAATCCAGTGTCCTGTGCTATTGGCCTAGCTGTTCTTGAAGTAATCGAAGAGGAAGAATTGCAGAAAAATGCCTTGGAAACGGGTAGCTACCTGAAGCAGAAATTAAGTGCTCTCATGAAGAGTTATCCTGAAATAGGAGATATTAGAGGCTTCGGATTTTTCTTGGGCATTGAGTTTGTTAAGGATCGAGATACATTGGAACCACACACGAAGTTAGCAGGATATATGAAGAATCGACTTAAAGAAAATGAAATTTTGGTGGATACAGATGGTCCTCACGAAAACGTAATCAAGATCAAACCACCCATGTGCTTCAACAAAAGGAATGCGCAACAATTGATTGATGAATTAGAAAAAGTACTCAATACATATCCTAACAATAACTAAAATTATGATTCGCATGTAATATGCTTAAGTCCAGATTTATCTGGCGCGTGCATGACTTCGATTAGACATTGCTTCTGGTCTGTGTCCCGGCACACAATAAAATCGCATTTTTCCTCTGGATGCCCATGCCTCTCATAGTCTGAGCTTCTACACTCAAACTCCATCTTGACGAGGGGGCCTCTCGCGCTTTTGTGATGCCTGCGTGCGCAAATCTTGTCTTTTTCACTCTGTGATTGCGAATCGAACTCTAATCGGAATCTCTATAACCGCACCTGAGCATACAGCAAGTATATGCGCATTGACAAGTGAAGGCTATGGTGACGAACAATAGAATCGAGAAGCTTTGGAAGCAGAGTGTAGATACTGTCCCTTTCATAGACCCTGAGAGGGCTGTACTTATTACAGATTTCTACCGAAGCGAATTTGCTGAGTGCCTGTCTGGGCCAATTCTCCGAGCCCTAGCCTTCAAACGTGTTTTGGAACACAAGACCTTGTACATAGGAGAGGGAGAGCTACTAGTTGGAGAGAAGGGCAGAAGTCCAAGAGCTGTTCCCACATACCCCGAGTTGTGTTGCCATTCTCTTCAGGATCTGGATATACTTGAGTCACGCTCCGTGACACCTTATCGTGTTAGTAGGAAGACTAAAAAGATCTATGAGGAATATGTAATTCCCTTCTGGAATGGCAGGGATCTGAGAAGCAGGGTATTTCGCTCTGTGCCCGAGGAGTGGAAGAGGGCTTTCAGAGCGGGCGTTTTCACTGAGTTCATGGAGCAGAGATCACCCGGACATGCAATAATGGATGACAAGATATATCGCCTGGGATTGACCGATTTCAAGAGGCTGATAGAGGAACGCCGGAAAAGGCTGGATTTTGTGAATGACCCTGGTTCCTACGATAAGGAACAAGAGCTGCAGGCCATGGAGATATGCTGTGACGCAGTCGTCAGCTTCGCATCCAGACATGCTCAACTGGCAAAGGCGATGGCGAGAAAAGAGAGAAACCCCAAGAGGAGAAGAGAACTCAAAAAAATCACTGAAGTGTGCAGCAGGGTTCCGGCATATGCTCCCAGAACCTTTTGGGAAGCACTACAGATGTACTGGTTTGTCCATCTCGGTGTCACCTTGGAGGTTAACACTTGGGATTCCTTCAATCCAGGAAGACTGGATCTCAACCTGTACCCCTTCTACAGAAGGGACATAGAAGAAGGTCGACTGACCAGAGATGAGGCAAAAGAGCTGCTGAAGTGCTTCTGGATCAAGTTCTCCAACCAGCCAGCCCCGCCGAAAGTAGATGTGACAATGGAGCAGAGTGCAACATACCAGGACTTCGCCACCCCCAACTTAGGGGGAGTTGACAAGTATGGGAACGATGCAGTTAACGAGCTCTCTTATCTAGTCCTTGAGGTTGAAGACGAACTTCGAGTCATGCAACCAAACACCTGCGTTCAAATAAGCAGCAGAAACCCGGACAGGTTTCTGGAGAAGGCTCTCAAGATAATCAGAACAGGGCACCCTAAACCTTCGATATTCAACACAGACATAATAACACAAGAGCAACTCCGCCAGGGCAAAACCATAGAGGAAGCCAGACTGGGAGGTCCAAGCGGCTGTGTGACCATAAGCGCTTTCGGAAAGGAAACTACGGTGCTAACGGGCTACCTGAATTGGGTGAAAATCTTTGAGATTACACTGAACAATGGGGTGGATCCGCGAACAAAGGAAAGAATCGGCATTGAAACAGGGAACCCTGCAGGTTTCCAGTCCTTCGATGAAGTCATTGAAGCCTACAAGAAACAACTGAAGTACATTGTGGACCTCAAGATAGCGGGTAATAACATAATCGAAAGAATCTTCGCAAAACACATGCCTGTGCCCTTCCAATCCGTGCTCATCGACAACTGCATCGAGACCGGCAAGGACTACAATGACGGCGGCGCAAAATACAACACGAGTTACATACAGGGAACAGGACTGGGCACCCTCACTGACTGTCTCACGGCAATCAAATATCATGCTTTTGACCGAAAAGACATTGATTTCAAAAAGCTCCTGAAAGCATGTAGAGACAACTTCAAAGGCAGATACGAGATAATCCGTCAGATTCTTCTCAACAAGACCCCGAAGTATGGCAACGACGACGACTATGCAGATAGTATCGCAAGGGAACTCGTTGAAATCTACTTTGAAGCGGTGGATGGCAGGCCCAACACGAGAGGAGGAAAGTACAGGATAAACTTGCTCCCGACAACGGTCCACATCTATTTCGGGAAACTGTGTGGTGCCACTCCCGACGGTAGAAAAGCTGAACAGCCCATATCAGAGGGCGTTTCGCCGACTCAAGGGGCAGACAGGGAAGGACCAACAGCAGTCATGAAATCAGTGACTAAATGGGATCATGCAAAAACAGGGGGCACTCTCCTAAACATGAAATTCTCACCGCAGGTATTGAAAACCGAGGAAGACCTTCAGAAGATCGTGTGCCTCATCCGAACATTCTTCAGGCTTGGCGGGCACCACGTCCAGTTCAATATAGTTGACAAGGAAACGCTCCGCGACGCCCAACGCGACCCTGAAAACTACAGAAATCTTCTTGTGCGTGTGGCCGGCTACAGCGACTTTTTCGTAGGCCTACACAAGGAACTTCAAGATGAAATCATATCAAGAACAGAACACAGACTATAGAAGAAACAAGGTGGTCTAAGGTTTGAGCATAAGCTTCACGTAAAACGTAGCTCCACAAACTATGAAGCAGTGTGAATGAATATGGCTGAAGGACTAATCTTCGACATCAAAAGATATGCCATACACGATGGCCCCGGCATACGCACAACAGTGTTCTTCAAAGGGTGCCCTCTCTCCTGTTGGTGGTGCCATAACCCCGAGGGACAATCCTTCAGCCCGGAACTTATGGTTTGGCCAGACAGATGCTTAAAATGTCGGACATGCATATCAGCTTGCCCCAATTCAGCGATCTCCATTTCGAATAGCTCAATTGTCACTGAACGTGGAAAATGCGAAGTCTGCGGCGTTTGCACTGCGAAATGCTCTGCAAATGCAAGGGAGATCGTGGGGAAAATAGTGTCAGCAGAAGAGGTGATGGCGGAAGTTGAGAAGGACCGCGAATTCTACGGAGAATCTGGTGGCTTGACCGCGTCTGGCGGTGAACCACTCGCTCAACCTGTCTTTCTGCACGTCCTCTTGAACAGGTGTAAGGAAACAGGCATCCACACGACAGTGGACACAAGTGGCTACATGGAGAGGAAAACCTTGGCCAAGATTAGCAGTAAGGTAGATCTGTTCCTCTACGACCTGAAAATGATGGACCCGAAAAAACACAAACTGCATACAGGGGTCTCCAACAAGCCAATCATCGAGAACCTGAAAATGCTAGACAAGCTTGGCAAGCAGATAATCATTCGCTTTCCACTAATCCCCAGCGTCAATAGCACCAAAGCCAACATAAGCACTATGTGCGAGCTAGTCTCCGGATTGAGAAATATCAGAAGGATCAGCGTCCTTCCCTACCGTCAACTTGGAGTTGACAAAGCCAAGAGACTAGGTAAAGGGGTAAGGATTTTTGCAAAACCATCGGATAGAATGCTGGATCAAAGCCTGAGACTAATCAAGAGTTATGGATTCGCCGTCAACGTAGGAGGATAAATACGCATGCATGCACTTATACTCTCCCAGGGTAGTCTACCTTTTTGAAGGGCCAGTCTGAGCTGATCCAATTCCTTACTTCATTGAACAATATCTCGTCCAGTCCTTTGTCGTATTCGGTTTGACGCACCCACATGACCACAACAGCGTCTGAGTCTGTAGTCTCTGGGGGGTCGATGTAGACACAGCCAAGAACTCTTGTTTCATCCAAGGACACGACCGTATAGGCAAAAGCCTTGCGACTGAGGAACTCTTGTTGGTGTCTTTCCAGGTCAGCGAGGTTTTCTTCAAGGGTGAACCCTAGTCTCGGCCAAGGACCGCCAAACATAGTGTGAAGAAGCTCCCGACTCTCGATGACTGCTTCGTAATCTTTTTCGGCGTCATCTACAGACAGCATCCGAAGGCGGAAACGGTCTGTCTCGAGCGAGGCGGAAATCTCGAAATCATCGGGTACGAATCGATTTGTGGACATCGTTTCTCCTCTCATCCATCTTTGA
>SOJC01000110.1 GCA_004376645.1 Candidatus Bathyarchaeota archaeon | reverse complement strand
ACAACCCGGTATTAATATGGCTGCGGATGAATGTTCGTTTCTGAAGTATTGGTTCAAAAGAGTTATATGCGGGAATAAGTCTTTTTGGGTTGGCGGGATGTGCAAATGAAAGGTGACCGTCAAATTCGAAGCTGATTCTGAACGATGGCTTACTTCAGACTATCACCCGCTTGAGCTTGAACAAAAAGTTCGTGTGTTCTGGGAAAAGAATCACATAGCTGAGAAGCTGGAAGAACTCCGACTTGAGAGCAATAAAGGTTTCCTAGGTTATGTCGAAGGACCTCCAACATTAAACGGGTATCCTCACGTAGGCCATATCCGTGGCAGGATCATAAAGGATTTGCATTACAGATGGAAATCGATGCAGGGCTTCTACATTCCTTTCTGGACCGGTTGGGATTGCCAAGGACTTCCTGTTGAGCTTGAAGTTGAACGACAGTTAGGTGTGAAAAACAAGAGAGAGCTCCTTGAACGGGTTGGAGAAGAGCAGTTCGTAGCTGAATGCAAGAAGGTCATCATGAAATATTACAGTGCATGGCACAGTGCTGACGTAAAGGCTGGAGTGTTCATTAACGATCGAAAAGCTTACTGGACCTACTTAGACGAGTATATAGAACGGGAGTGGAAGTACCTCAAACGTGCTTGGGAACAGGGACTATTAGGGGAGGGCTACTATGTTGTGGCGTACTGTCCCCACTGTCAGACCTCACTCAGCAACGCGGAGGTTGGCATGGGATACGAAGAAGTTGAAGACCCATCTCTCTACTTCAAATTTAAAGTCGCCAAATCAGAGAAGGAATACTTCCTCATATGGACCACAATGCCCTTCACACTTGTCACAGATCTGATGTTGGCAGTGCATCCAGATGCGGAATACGCCAAAGTCAAGGTGGAAGACGAAACATGGATTCTGGTGAATCAACGCGTAGAACCAACAATGCAAGAGCTTGAGATCTCCAACTATAAAATCATAGAAACCATGAAAGGCGAACAGTTGGAAGGATTGAAATATGAATATCCCTTCCTAGCTGGAATTTCAAAACAGCAGGAGCTTGACAAACACGCTTTGGTTCACACAGTCGTCTCCGAAGAATTCGTTGATGTCTCAACTGCGACGGGAGTTGTCCATCTCGCTCCTGGAAATGGTGAAGAGGACTTTGCTGTCGCACAGAAGCGGGGAGTCCCAATCTACGCTCCCTACGACGATGAAGTCAACTTCAACGAAGACGCAGGTATATTCGCCGGTTTGTTTGCGAGAGACGCAGATGAAGTAGTCACTGAAGAATTACGGAAGAAGAATCTGCTGGTTTCAGTGAGGCAGATTCGACATGAATATCCAATCTGTTGGCGTTCTCATCACAAGCTCATATGGGTTGCGAGAAGAGAATACTACATTTGGACCAACAAGATCACTGACAGAATCGTTGAGGCTGCCGACAAAGTGAAGTACTTTTACGAACCTCCAAGGAACCGATTCTTGGCGTTTTTGCGTGAAGGAAAACCATGGTGTTTCTCTCGAGAGAGAGTCTGGGGAACTCCTCTTCCCATCTGGAAATGCTCACAATGTGAGCATAAAATCCTCATTTCAACAAAAGATGAACTACTAGAAAAAGATCAAGGAGATCCAAAAGACCATTTTGAGCTGCACAAACCGTGGATAGACCGAGTCCAGCTGAAATGTGAGAAGTGCGGCGGGGAGATGCTTCGAGAACCCTTTGTGCTGGATACTTGGCATAACAGCGGGGCTGCGCCATATGCAAGATTCTCTGATGGCGAGTTTGAGGACTTCGTGCCTGTTGACTTTCTCGTTGAAGCTATTGATCAGACACGTGGTTGGGCAAATACACTGTTACTTGAGCATGTTATACTCACTGGAAAGGCAGAGCCGCCATACAAGGCATTTCTATTCTATGGTCATGTCCTGGACGAGAAGGGGCGAAAGATGAGTAAAAGCCTCGGCAATGTCATAGATGCGAACAAAGTCTTAGATGAGCACTCTGCTGACCTCTTCCGGTTCTATATGATGCGAAAGTGTTCACCGATTGATTCTATGAATTTCGATGCAAGAGAACTGAGTAAGCGACCATATCAGGTTCTAAGCACTTTATATCATCTAAATCGATTCTTCATGCAAAACGCAGAATACGACAAATTCAACCCTCATAAGCATACGCTAACATGGGCTAAATCAAGAAAGACGTTGACGCCGACAGATCGCTGGTTGCTCTCAAAGCTACAACATCTGACGAAGAAAGTCACTGAGAGGTTGGAAGACTGCGAGTTCAACTTTGCACTCTCAGAGTTAGAGGAATTCATCGTAAACTCTCTAAGCCGCCAATACGTTCCTATGGTGAGACGTGAACTCTGGAGCGATGATGAGGAAACACAAAATCGCAGGCTCACCATATACGCCACTCTCTGGCAGACTCTAGAAACCGTGAATCTACTTCTCAACCCAATTACCCCCTTCTTCTGCGAAGCAATGCATCAGGTGGTTCGAAGAAAATTAGATGGGACTCTGCAGGAATCAATAAGCTTTGAGGAATGGCCTACACCCGACGAAGCACTTGCGGATCCACAGATAGAGAAAGACTTTGACACATTGCTCAAGTATGTTTCATTAACATATTCAGCTCGACAGAAAGCGAATCTTAAACGTCGATGGCCACTGGAGAAGGCATTCGTGGTTGGACCAGAAGAAGCACAAAGTGCTGTGAAGAAACTCGAAAATTTATTCGTTGAACTCGCCAATGTCAAAACTGTTGGATACGCTACCACATTGTCAGAGATAGACTCAGAAACTCAAAACAAAGGAAGCTTAGCTTCAGAAGACGACTTGCATGTTCTGCTAGAAACTAGCCGAAACGAGCAGCTAATTGGGGAAGGTTTGATGCGGGATCTCGCACGACGCGTCCAAGCATTACGGAAAGAGTTAGGCTTTGCCCCAACAGACATCCTTGGCACCGTATATCTTGCTCATCTGGCACCTAAGAGCACGAATCTGTTGAAGCCCCATTTGAAGACTATGACGGAGCTAGTTCGCACAAAAGAAATCTGCCTCTTAGACCACTGCAATGAAATTGAAGCAACATGGCACGAGTTCAAGCTAGACAAGGAGAAAGTTAGCATAGCCATACTTTAAATTCTCTTGTTCAAGCAACATCTCGCAAAATCCGGTCACAACGTCGATTCAACAGTTTCTCAACAACACATTGCAATGGAGTACGCTCATGTAACAGATTGGCTTAGTTGTTCCTTCGCGAGCAACACAAGGTACTTCTTCTATTTGTAGCAGGAGGGCTTTTCTTTAGAAGATGAAAAGGCAGAGGATAAAAATCACCAACAGCAAGATTGCACCTAGCTTTCTCTTTATCGAAAGTTTAGAGACGTCATCTAAGGGTCCAGGGTGTTTGTACATTGAGAGGAAGAGGACAAAAGCCAGCATTATATATTGCTGTATGAATAGAAGCACCAGTATCGATGCCATTGTGAAAACTGTTCGCATAAAATCATTGTTGAAAATGCTTCTGAGAGTGTGCCCTCCATCAAGCATTCCTGTTGGTAACAGATTGAGCAGAGTGACGAACATACCTATCCAACCCGCAAAAGCCACTGGATGCAGAAGAACATAGTAATAGTTCATCCCAGCAACTGGTTCAATCTTCACTAAGGCGTCCATAAGGAGCACAAAGAGAGGGGATATCGGAAGCCCCCCGCCAGATAAGGGTTCCACTGTGGCTTTGATAGGGGACAAAGCGAGGCCGATGGCGGTAACAAAAATGGTCACTATAAAGCCAGCGATAGGCCCACTGGCTCCTATGTCAAACAGGGCATCCCGATTAGGAGCAGTTTCTTTCTGTACGATGACGGCGCCAAAAGTTCCAATCCCCAACAGTACCCCAGGTATTGGTGGTAGTCCTGGAATGAAGTAAGGCATTGAAGCCTCCATCTTGTGGCTGTTTGCCGCCAGTTTGTGGGCCATTTCATGGGTGCCCAGTATCCCTAGCAGCGCCAAAGCAAAAGCTGCCCCGCCTACCCAAGGGTTGAGACCATACTCGACTAGATCTAGTGAAAACATATATCCAGTGACATATACTGTAACAATTGTCGCCAGAAGAAGTATTAGATTGATCATGGAGCGACTTGGCTTGATTTTTGGTTTAGGAGCGACCTTTAGCACATTCCTACCATCTCTCTCCCTTAGCATAGGAATGAAGCCAATTGATTTTAGCTTCCTAACTAATCTTACAAAAGCCTGCTTTGATTCCGGTTTCAGTCTCACGTAGAATGTTGAAACGCCATGCTCCACCAAATCCTCCTCTACATCGAACTCTTCAACAACAAATGATTTAATCTCATCATGCTGTGAAATGAGTGTTGAATCGGGTTGAGAATCTGATGGACTAACAGGTTCGCTCATGGGTTTGACGACTCATTGCCGATTCGAAGTATTAGATTGTTTGCTGATTTAAGCATTGGTCTTACGCATATCCTCTAGAGAATGGGGAGACAGCTTTGCACGATTAGCAAACGGTATTTCACGGGCGTAATTAGTATCAGAGACGATAGGACTTAAAGGCGAGTTACAACAAGGTTTCGGGATGATTCACAGATGCAGATGCGAACATTCATCGTAGGCTCAGTGCTTACGAATTGCTATGTGCTCTGGTGCGAAAAGACCAGAGAAGCAATAGTGATTGATCCTGGATTCAACCGTCAAGATGAGGCTGAAAAAGTCTTAGACACCATAAGAGAGAATGCTCTAAGTGTAAAGTTCATAGTTAACACTCATGGCCATCCAGATCACATATGTGGCAACGGAATCATCAAGAAAGCCACAGACGCGCCAATCCTAATCCATGAACTCGATGCAGAGATGCTTACTCAAGAAGGGAGAAGACGGGGGATGACGTTTGGAATTCGCGTCGTGTCGCCCGTTGCTGACTCCTTTCTAAAAGATGGCGACGTCATTGAGTTCGGGAAGATTGCTTTACGAGTTCTGCATACTCCGGGGCACAGCCCAGGAAGCATCTCCCTTGTAGGCAAGAGACACGTCTTCACAGGTGACACGCTTTTTGCAGGTTCAATTGGCCGTGTAGACTTGTCAGGCGGATCCAGTCGAGACATCATGCAGTCTTTGAAAGAAAAATTGGCTGTCCTGCTAGGTGACCTGACTGTCTGTCCTGGTCATGGACCGAAATCAACGATCGAGAAAGAGAAACGTTACAACCCTTTTCTTCAGAATTTCGATGCTTCCCTTCTTTGAATGAAAGATCGCTGAAAATTTAGATCAGCGTAGTCTACTGGATTATGTGAGGTCTCTGTTTCCTTGATGGCGTGGTTGGTTCGTTGTGTCTTAATATGATGTCGTAATTAGTAAGACTTAAATTTCAATACTCAGTTATCATTCTTGTGAACCTAAAAAAAGGAGGGATAACAACAAAATGAAGAAACTCCTTAAGAGTAGAAAAGCACTAAGCCCCGTTGTCGCAGCAATCATCCTAATCGCAGTAACAGTTGCAGTATCAATAGCAGTTGCCGCATGGATGGGAGCACTAACATTCACATTCATGCAAACAGAACAAGTCAGCATAACCGCCATGACATACAGCGGA
>SOJC01000121.1 GCA_004376645.1 Candidatus Bathyarchaeota archaeon | reverse complement strand
CCGCTGCCTTTCTACCCATATCTATTGCATGAATCACAGATGACGGACCACTCGAAACATCGCCTCCAGCAAAGACTCTGGGAATTATGGTTTCCAAAGTAGAAGAATCCACCTTTAAGGGGCCTTCTTTGGTCACTTCAACATTTTCGGGGAGGAAAGATAGATCAGGTGCTTCACCAATCGACACGATCACAGTATTCGTTTCCATAACGATCTCCTCGTCCTCCACTGGAATCGGTCGTCTTCTTCCACTTTCGTCAGGTTCCCCTAATCTCATTCGAATACACTTGACCCCAGCAACGTGTCCATTTCTGCCTATGATTTCCCTCGGTGCTAAGAGAAACAGAAATTTCACTCCTTCCTCTTCCGCTCGCTTAACTTCCTCAGGTTCAGCTGGCATCTCACCTCTCGATCTACGATACAAAATAGAGACCTTGGCGCCTAAGCGTATGCAAGTTCTCCCGACATCAATGGCAACGTTGCCCCCTCCCACAACAAGAACTCTATCTCCAACTTCCACTTTTCGGCTAAAGTTGGCTTCTTTGAGAAGATCTAATCCAAACCATACGCCTTCCAATTCCAAACCTTTTATGGTGAGCCCTCGACTTTTTTGGGCACCGACGCCTATGAATACTGCGTCATAATTTTTCCTGAGCTTAGCGAACGCTGAGGGTGTTCCGATTTTGATGCTGGTCTTTGCTTCTACACCCAGTTCCAGGATTTCAGTAATGTCTTCTTGGAGGACTTCATCAGGAAGGCGATAACGGAGGATACCAATGCGCAACATACCTCCCAACTCTGGCAACGCTTCAAAAACTGTAACAGAGTGGCCTTTCATTGCTAGATAGTAGGCAACAGTGAGACCTGCTGGTCCAGAACCAATTATAGCTACTTTCTTCTTAGTGAGCGATGCTTTCTCTATCTTCGCTTTCCATTGATCAGTGCTATTTTCAGCTGCGGATCGTTTTAGGGCACATATAGATATTGACTCGTTCAGTTCACTTCTATGGCAAGAGCTCTCGCACGGATGATGACATACGTAGCCAAGAACTCGTGGGAAAGGAACTTTCTCTCTTATCACTGCAGCCGCCATGTCGAATTTTCCTTCAGCAATCAAGCGCACATATGAAGGAATGTCGATACCTGCAGGACAGGCAGCAACGCATGGAATAACAGATTTTTCGCCATCAGCAGTTTTAGGATCCTTGTCCAGCAAGGCGCCTGTAGGGCAAACTTCCACACATGCGCCACAGAATCTGCAGCCTGAATCCTTCAGCGTAGGAGCTCTCGTGCCCACCAAGACTTCTTCATTTTTACAGGTTAATCCTAGGGCGTGAGCTCCACGCAAGTCTTGACATGCGCGGACGCAGCGAGTGCAGCTTATGCATAGATTATAGTCAAAGACGAAGAGGGGATCCTCTTTCACGATCGGCAACTTCGCGGGTATGTAACGTGGTGTGTCTTCCCTTATTCCAATGTACTCCGCAACCTTCTCCAGTTCGCAGTTGCCGAACTTGTCACAGCATCTTTCCTCTACGGGTACGTTCAATGAGCAAGGTTCTCTAGAGCAACCTTCTCTTTGGGCGCAGGTGAGGCAAGTGTGGGGATGCTTGGCAAGGATGTTCGATAGTTTCTTTCGTCTGGCTTCTCGAACGCGTTCTGTGTATGTAGCGATTTTCATTCCATCAATCACATAGGTTTCACATGCGCGCACCAAATCAGGTTGGCCTTCAACTTCCACAAGACACAAGTCACAACCTCTTGGTGCGATGTCCACACTTCCTATGACAGGAAAGCATTTGCCACGAAAAACTGTCTCATCTGGCTTTGTCGTGGAGAAAGGGGGCAGATCGGGGTGGTAACACAATGAAGGAATATAAATGTCAGCTTCTTGGGCAGCTTCAAGTATGGTGTCGCCTTTATATGCTTGAATTTTGATACCATCAACCTCTAGGTCAATCATATTCACACGATTCATCCCATATAAGCGATATTTTGGCTTTACCACGAATGAGTTATGGCGTTTGTTCGGCAGGATAAAACACATGGAATTTTTCTTTCACCGCTGACTGGTTTGCAAGGAGCACAGCTGTACTTTATCTTTTTGCGATGCTCATCCTTGACTGCCACCATTGTGCCACCTTCTATATCAAACTCGTCCAATATGAGTTCTAGAACGCCGTTTGGACAAGCGTTGATGCATTCACCGCAACCGTCGCACTTGTCGGAGTCGATAACGATGAAATAGTCTCCGGAACCGTCTTTGTAACCATAATGTGCTTTCATCTTGTTTGCCACCCAAAAACTTTGGTTTAGCGTAGGCCTAAGTGTTTCTCCTGTAAGGCTTTTGCGAAGAGTGCTGCGCCTATTGCGCCAGCAAGAATAGGATCAATTTTGGGCGATAGTGGTTTGACATTCAGCAATCTTGAAAGTCTTTGAACAATGCCATCGTTCTTCGAAACACCACCAGTAATCACAAAGTCTTTACTGACTCCAACTCTAGTAAGCAGGTCTGTTATTCTGTCAGCCATAGCCGCATGGTAGGCGGCTGCCACTTTTTCCTTCGACCATCCTTGACGAAGCAAAGCAAGGGCTTCAGCTTTGGCGAAGACCACACATGTGTTACTCACGGGTTGTGGTTCTTTTTCAACTTGAAGTGAAACTTTACCTAAATCTTGTATAGGGATTCCCACTAGGTCTGCGAATACTTCTAGACCTCTTCCTGTTCCAGCAGCGCATTTATCATTCATCAAGAAGGAGAGGACTTTTCCTCTCTCATCGCAACGAATTGCTTTACAATCTTGGCCACCAATATCTAAGACTGTTCGCACAGTGGGACCGTAGACGTAGTGAGCGCCTCTAGCGTGGCATGCGATTTCTGTTATGGTTCTGTTTGCGAAAGGAACATTTACACGTCCATATCCAGTTCCAACGACTTGGTGGATCTTTTCGATTTCAAGATCGGTTCCTTCAAGTGCCCATTTAGTCACTTTAATGGCGGTTTCTTCACTGACTCCTCCAGTTCGTATAACTGCGTATGCATAGAGCTCTCCATCTAGCATAACTGCTGCTTTGCTGCCTACTGAGCCAATATCGATTCCTGCAGTAAGTATTTTGGCATTATGCCAATCTTTCTCTGGCACTGTGTACCTGTATTCTGGCCATCTCCAATATTCCTGTGTGGTTATTTGGCTCATTTTTCACTCATCCATGGTTTTTGCGATAAGAGCGGCACCGAGGGCACCTGCATATTCTGGGAATTCAGGAACAATGATCTCCGTGTTTAATTCTTTCTTAAGGGATGGCAGAAATCCTGAGTTAAGTGCTACTCCACCCACGAGTAAAACATCTTCTTCCACGCCGACTCGAAGCACCATTGAAGCTATTCTTCCAGCCATCGCGTCGTGTATCGCGCGAGCGATATCTTCTTTTGTCACTCTGGAGTGGATAAGTGAAACAACTTCTGACTCAGCGAAGACTGCACATTGGGCATTCATGGGAATAGCTTTTGTGGATTTTAGCGACAGAGGACCCATGTCATCAACCCCAACCTCTAATGCCCTCGCCATGGTTTCAACAAACGTCCCTGCGCCTGCTGCACATCTCTCGTTTATAACGAAGTCTTTAACTTTACCGTTTTCGCCCAATCTGATACCTCTACCTTCTTCGGCACCCACGTCAATGACCGTCCTTACAGAAGGTAGTAGGTAGAGGGCACCAGCTGCATCAGCGAATACTTCTGAAATGGTGCTGCTAGCATCAATTGGCGGTTTATGATAAATTTCGTTTTTACCCATGCCCGTTGCTCCAACCTTCTCAACATTGACGCGTGACAGCCCTGTCTTGTTCAATACGTCCTCGAAAAGCGTGGTTGCGGATTTACAGACGTCAAATCCTACGACATCTTTAGCTCTATGTAAGACTTTGTCTTTCAAAAGTACGATTTTCACGTATTTTGCTCCGATATCTACTCCTGCAGTTATCACTTGGATTCCACCTAACCATCAATTTTCTTTAAGCCCATACTTTCAAAGAAGGTTGTCAATCGTGACATTGTTCCTGGAAAGTCGAATTCTCTTTCGTCACCCATGTTTCCTTCAAAGGGAAATACGGGAACTCCGGCGTCAATAAGGCCTAAGCGGTTTTCAGCTATGTGCACACTTAATCCTTCGCAACCCCGATTGTAGTGTAGTAAAACAGCATCAGCTTTCCATTGATCTACAATGCTTTTCATCATTTTGGTTTTCAGTTCGGGCTTATAGAAGTGTGCCCACTCAGGTCTGTTAAGTGTCCATTCAACAATGGCTCTCAAGGCTTCTTCTCTTGTTTCAGGTTTTTTTGGAGGTAAGGGCTTTGGGACCCATGAGCCATCTGATTTGTATTCCCACATTCCTATTAGACCAAAAGTGTATAATGAACCCAGAGACACCACACCGTACTTCTCCATCTCTCTAAAAATTTTCAGAAATCCCCATGGAGGCTGGGTGTCCGTTATGACTCTAAACCTTTCGTTAGGCACAGCAGCCATACCTCTTTCAACTTTGTCTTTCACCTCTTTTTTTAATGTTTCATAAAATGTTACACATTCTGGTCTGTGCTTCATGAGAGTTCCAATCACGTAAAGAGAGTACATGGTTTTCTCGTCTAAAGGGGCCGGAATTGCTTGGTTGAGAGTGCAAACCTCAGCCCAAAGAGAAGTAGATCGCATCTCATTCCAGACAGCGTCGCACAAAAGCTGGTCATTGTATTCTCTTCCAGTCACTTCTTTGAGCCATTTGATACCATCGTCTAGCTGTTGAATAATATAGTTTATCTTATATTCTTCCATAGGCTGCAGAGAGAATCCTACTGAAACATCTGTACAGTACATCGGCACCTCTTTTCCTTTCTTCTTCTCAAGCCACTTCACCACTTCATACCATTTTCCATGGCTGCAGCAGATGTGATCTTGCCATATGAAGTCAGGAGTAGGGTATTCGTCAATGATTGTGCCATCAGCTAGTATAAACTTGTTAAGGAGGAGTGCGCCCCAATAATTCCTCATGTATGCACAAAGTGTTCTTGGGAAACCTGCAGCTTCAACAGCGTCGTGGCATTTAGTGGCAAAATCTTTGTGGAAAGCGATTGTTGCTCCATAAGGTTCACCTGTAACACTATAGATGTCTTCACCGAGTCCAGCAGGTATGGTGCTGAAGCTCCAAGCACCACCAGCCCAACGCAATCCCCCTTTTTCATGAGCATTTAGATAGTTCTCGTAGTAGTTCTTTCTCAGATTCTTTGCTTCATCCCAACATTTTAGTCGCTCTGTAGGATATTTTTTCAGTGTTTCTATCATTCCTTTTCACTTCTTGAGTTAATTGCTAGAACAGGTCCTCCAGGCCTGTTAACGTCTCTAAGAATGCTTCTACCCGTGTTCTAAATTGTCCCCAAGGAACTGTCACATCAAATTCCAAAGGGTAGATGGGTACTCCAACAGCTTTTAGAGCCTCTTTTAAGGGAGGAATTTCTATCCCATGGGGATCGCAGAATTTGTTCTGTATCAGAAGGGCTCCTTGAGCTTTAAATTCTTTGGCTAGGTTCACAATATGTGTAGCTCTAGTGAATTCTGGCCAATCCTTGCTTGGGCATGGTATTCTATCTACGTA
>SOJC01000025.1 GCA_004376645.1 Candidatus Bathyarchaeota archaeon | reverse complement strand
CGAGGTGTCAACAATAAGCACTCAAAATGCAGTCGAGGTTTCAAACCTCACTAAGCAATTCGGTGATCTAGTGGCTGTTGATCACGTTAGTTTTCAGGTCAGGCAAGGAGAACTCTTCGGATTCCTTGGGCCCAACGCTGCAGGGAAGACCACAACCATACGAATGCTCACTGGTGTAATCAAACCAGATGAAGGCACTGCGGCGATTTTTGGATATGACATTGGAAAAGAAGGGCTCAGGGCTAGGCAGTTGATGGGAATAGTCCCTGAGATGGCGAATGCGTATGTTGATCTTTCAGCTTGGAACAATCTCATGTTGATTGGAGAGTTGTATGGAGTCTCTAAGATGCAAAGGCGGATGAGAGCTAGCAGGCTTCTGAAAGAGCTTGGACTTCACGAGCGAAAGGATCACATCGTTAAAGGTTTTTCGCGAGGAATGAAACAGAAACTGTTACTATGTATGGCGCTGATTAGCGAGCCTCGAATTCTCTTTTTAGACGAACCCACATCTGGCTTGGACGTAGAAAGTCAACGACTCATAAGAGATATGATTCGAGAACTCAATGAAAAAGGAACAACCGTGTTCTTGACAACACACAATATGGAAGAGGCCGATCAACTATGTGAGAAGATTGCTATTATCAACCATGGTAGGATCGCCACGATTGATAGCCTAGAAAAACTACGTTTACGAAGCAGCGGGTTACAATCAATTGAGGTTAGCTTCAGTAAAGCAGTTAACTTCAATGAATTGACCAAAATACAGGGCGTCAACGAAGCGAAAAAGGCAGGAGATAAAGTAAGACTCTACGTGGATGATCCAAGCGTAGTAATAGACAAGCTTGTTGGATTTGCCCGTTCAAGAAAGATTAAGATAATTTCTTTGAGTACTCTTACACCTACATTAGAAGACGTATTCCTTAAATTTGTAAGAGAAGGGAAGAAAGGTGGTTTCATTGACAGGTAATCTGTATTGGGATCAGTTCAAGAGGTCTCTTGCAATCGTTAAGAAGAATATTCGGATATACTATTTTAAGGGCCCAGTCATCATTTTTGGTCTCTTGGTTCCCTTCTTCTTATTCTTGTCTTTCTATGTTGGAAGAAACTTATCTGCTGAAGTTCTCATTCCCGGACTATTGGGAATGACAGCTTTCTTCACCGCGACTTCGGTTGGACCAGCTATTGTTCCATGGGAAGCAAGGGCAAGAACTCTGGAGCGACTCATTTCTTCGCCCATTTCTTTGTGGGCAATCTTCCTTGGTGATGTCCTTTCTTCTTTTCTCTTCGGAGCTTTTGTGTCTATACTTCCCATAGTTGTTGGCTTATTTGCAGGGGTTGAGATAGGTAGCCCGTTAATTCTTGCTCTGGGCGTTATTCTGGCGACGTTCTGCTTTGCGTCTTTAAGTATACTCTTATCCTCTTACCCTCCTTCAGATACCCCAGCCAATGTGATGATGATCTCTTCTATGGTTAAGTTCCCGCTAGTTTTCATAAGTGGTATTTTCATTCCCATCGAAGAATTACCCGGTTGGGGTAAAGCCCTCTCCTCGATCTCTCCCTTAACATACTTCACTGATCTTGCAAGGTATTCTATGCAAGGTAGCAGTTACTTTCCTGTCGAGCTTGACCTTATGGTTCTTGTGATATTTGCGGTCTTCTTCTTAGTTACAGCTATTAAAATCCATGAACGCACTATGCCAAAACGGTTCTAGAATAAAAC
>SOJC01000010.1 GCA_004376645.1 Candidatus Bathyarchaeota archaeon | reverse complement strand
ATATTGTGGCGGGCCCGTGGGGATTTGAACCCCAGATCTCCGGCTTTCACCCTTCGTCTTTAGACCGGAGGCATGCACACCACAATGCTGACGCAGAGTGGTTCGGTGCCTTAATCCAGACTGGGCTACGGGCCCTCTGAATACGAGAATCGCGCCTAAGAGAATAAAGCTGTTACGTTATTCACCAACTAAATCTTCGTTCAGCCACCACGCCTTCTTCTTCCCCATCTTACTTCCAGAGTAATATTGAACTATTGATTTCCCAAGCTGCTTCCTAGAAAGCTTCTGAATCCTTCGCAGCCTATTAAGGACAAGCCATCTATTAGTCCCCAAGTTCTCTGCCAATTCAGGCGTAGTAGCACCTCTATAATGCAAGAGGTAACTGATAATCTTATGATCAGTTTCGTCAATACTGAAAGCATACGGGTTAATCTTTCCCTGTTCATATGTAAGAACCTCCAGCTTCGCAAGGAGAGTCTTGATTTCAGAGAGCTCAGCATCAACCTTATCCATCCGCTTCTCCAACTCGAAGAGCTTATCAGGTCTCGGGGTCTTCTCCAGCTTCTCAACTATTGCGTCACGTATGAAATTGCTTCTCTTACCCTTCTCCACCCGCAAAGCAAACTCCTTGAAAATCTCCTCTGGAATCTTCGCAGAGACTACCATAATCTTTCCCACAGGCTTCCCTCATCATCTATTAAGGTTTCAAGCAAAAATCATTATCGCTCACCCTCTTCCTCAAAGACATTCATCCACCGTTACTCAAAGGAACATACGTTTCCGATCGATCTCCCAGAGTCAGAAACACCACATTTTGCACTGCAAGACTGCCACAAAACACCAAACTCGTTGTTTGCTTCGTGGCTCTGACGTAGACCTAAAAGCCTTTAAGAGCAAAAAGTGAGAGTAATTCAACTCCAATATGAAGGGAGACATGTGAAGACAACTATCTCAGTTATAAAGTGTGATGTTGGTTCCCTTGTAGGGCATCACATCGTTCCTGAACCATTGCTTGAAATAGCCCAAAACCAACTGGCGAAGGCAAAAGAGGCAAAGCTGATTAACAGTTTCTATGTATTCAACGCTGGAGACGACCTTGAACTTCTCATGACCCACGAGAAAGGTGAAGGAAACAGCGAAATTCACACATTAGCTTGGAACACTTTTCAAGAAGCCGCAGAGAAGGCAAAAGCTCTGAAGCTATATGGCGCCGGACAAGATCTGCTGAAAAACGCGTTCAGCGGCAACATCCGAGGTATGGGTCCAGGCGTAGCTGAGATGGAGATAGATGAGAGAAGATCTGATCCAATAATCGTGTTTGCAGCTGACAAGGCTTCAGCAGGTTCCTTCAACTACCCTCTCTATCGCATATTTGCTGACCCTATGAACTCAGCTGGACTTGTCATCGACACGTCAATGTTCCATGGCTTCAAGTTTGAAGTGCTAGATTCAAAGAAGAACGAGAGAGTTATCCTGAAATCCCCCGAAGAATTACACGAACTCGTCGGCCTATTAGGATCGAGCACACGCTACACTGTTTCCCGCATCTGGCAAGCCAAAGACCATCTTCTATGCGCAGTCACAAGCACAACAAAACTCTCCTTAATCGCAGGCAAATACGTCGGCAAGGACGACCCCGTAGCTATCATAAGAGCCCAACACGGACTGCCTGCTGTTGGTGAGATCCTCGTACCCTTCCTCCACACCTACTTTGTTGAAGGATGGATGCGGGGAAGTCATTGGGGGCCTCTCATGCCTGTAGCCTTGAAAGACAGTAAATGCACGGTTTTTGATGGGCCTCCTAGAATGGTCGCATTAGGATTCCAAGTGTGCGATGGGCACATTGCCAACTTGAAAGATGGAAAACCGATGGTTGCAGATTTGTTTGACGACCCAGCTTTCGAGCTGGCTCGGCGAGAAGCCACAGAGACTGCAGCTATGATTCGTCGGATGGGCGAATTTCAACCTGCCAGATTAAGCCAAGAAGCCATGGAGTACACGACCCTGCCTCAAATACTGGAGAAGCTGAAAGACCGCTTCAAACCATCTTGAAGCATATGTTATTTTCGAACTAAACTTTCCTGAAGGACATCGTGGCGGGTCTTGACAGCCTCATAAATCAAGCTTCTAAGTTCTTCCCCAGACACTCCTTTCTCGCGAATAGCTGCTAACTTCTTCGCCAGTTTGACATCTCCGATACTCTTGAGCCATCTTTCAAAATCTTCTCTGACGAGATGAAACTCAAGGGATTGTACGCTAACGTCTTTAATCTTCTCAGAGAAGTCAAATAAGCTATCTGCACGCACACCAGAATACTGATTAACTCCAATGTAGAAGTAGAACGTTTTGTCGGGACCAAGAGAGGCCAAGATCGAAGCACCCTCTCCCTCACCCACTTGGATGTCCACAATGTCAACACCAAGATCAGTTATCTTATAGTACCCCTTCACTGGCGAAGAGACATACCCTGCCTTTTTGAGACCAAGAATATGCATCATACACGAAGAAAAGTTGACCCCGACCTTCTCAGCTATCTCCTTAGGTCTCCTCGGTTGGGTATGTAGTGCCATCTCCTCTAAGATCTTCCTCTTAACAGGGTTCAAACGCATAAGTCTTCCACACTCCACCCATACTTATCTATAAGCGTATTTCACCTTTTCAAATTTTTGATAGTTACTAAAGTGCTGGCGCCTTTAGAAAGGAAATGTCAAAGCTTTAATAATGTGCAGTAGCAGTTCAAGTAAACAAAAAAAAGGAATTAAAGCAAATGCCAGAAGAAATACTCACAGGTTTGATTAAGAAACAGATCAAGATTGAGGAAGGACTTGTTACCACCATTAAGAAAGAGGTGGAAGGTACACATAACGTGGCTGCTAAGCTCCTGCTCTTGGAAGTCCAGATGGACTCTGAGAAGCATGCAATGATCTTAGAAGGCATATTAGACGTCATAGGTCATAAAGACGCCAAACCCCTCTGGGACACATTAATTGAAAGCTACGTCGACAAATTGGTTGTCAAGAAGAATCTTGAGAATCACATCAAGACTGAAGAAGCGATGCTTGAACACATACAGAGAGAGGTGAGAGAAACCAAAGATGAAGGCATAAAACTACTGCTAGAGCACATCGCCAGCGACGAAAAGAAGCACCATGAGATACTCCAAACCGTCATTAGAGAAGCCTACAAAATCCGACCGTAGGCTCTTACGCTTTTTTAGACTCTCCAGATACTTTTGTCCAGCCTATACGTTTCATCATCCTTAAAACTTCACCTGTTTTTCCATTGCCGTCGATAGAAAATGTGAGAAGAAACTCTCCCGAGCACACGTCAGTAAAGAAGAAAGAATGAGGAAATGTAAATAAGTAATAAGAACCTTAGCCATAGAAACAGTTCACCTATTCAAATGAAGCCTGTGAAGAATAATGAGGTTGGCAATATCAGTCTATGAATATCCACCTAAAATAGTGGGTGGTTTAGGCACATACGCCGCTGAGATAACGAGGAAGTTTGTTCTCCTAGAGAATGACGTGTCAATATTCACTATGAATGACGATAAAGGGGAACTACCCACCAGAGAGATATGGCGGGGAATTGAGATCCACCGCCCTCTCCACATAGACGTATCAGATTCCCTCCCAGACGTGATCGCAGAGGACGTGAGAAAGTGGGGACGTGGCATCCAATTCTTCTCAAAAGTTCTCGTCTACAACTATCTAAGTGCTGCAAAGATAGTGAATGACCTAGTCAAGAAGGAAGGTTTCAAATACGACATCTTAGTGGCCCACGACTGGCTTTCCGTAATCGCAGGCGTCACTGCCAAGAGAGAACTGGGACTCCCCCTAGTTTTCCACGTACACTCAACAGAGAAGGGCAGAACCTTAGGCAACGGCTCAGAAGTCGTAACAAGCATCGAACGTCGTGGCGGACAGATGGCTGACCTCGTAATAACCGTCTCAAATGCCATGAAAGACGAACTGATAGAGCTAGGATTTCCAAAAGAGAAGATCCGCGTCTGCTACAACGGAGTTGACCCAGAGAAGTACTCCCCAGACCAAGTGAGCGAAGCGAAGCGAAAGGAGATACGAGAAAGCTACGGAGTCAAAGACGAAGACAAAATGATACTATTCATAGGGAGACTCGTCTTGGTAAAAGGAGTTGACAAACTAATCATGGCCTTGCCCCACGTCCTGGCAAAGATCCCTAAGGTCAAACTAGTCATAGTCGGTCTTGGAGACATGGAGGAGCACCTGAGAAACATGGTTAGAGGGCTCAACCTCGAAGACGTAGTAAAATTCCGCTTCGAATTTGTTCCTGAAGAGGAACGAATCGCCCATTATGCTGCTTGCGACCTTGCTGTATTCCCAAGCCTCTACGAACCATTCGGAATCGTTGCCCTAGAAGCCATGAGCATGGAGAAACCTGTTGTTGTAGGAGCTAGTGGAATCAGTGGCATGAGAGAAATCGTGATCTCCAGTGGCGCAGAACAATGCGGCTTCCACGTCAATCCTAGTGACCCAGTGGACATCGCTTGGGGGATTGTGAGCAGTCTGCAAAACCCTGACAGAAAACATGAGCTTGGCAAGAATGGGAGGAAACGCGTCCTCTCCGAGTTCACTTGGGACGCAATCGCCAAGAAGACCCTTGAAACTTACTCCGAATTGGTCAAAGAAGAAACCAACTAACCTACTTCTATAGTAAAAGGCTGAGCAGACGATAGGATGTGGCATTTTGCTCAACGATATTCGTAAAGACTACCTTCTTGACAGGTGGGTTGTCATAGCAACCCACAGAGGACGCAGACCAACGGATTTCACCAGAAAAAAAACTACGACCTCAAGAAGAGACAGCTCCTGCCCCTTCTGTCCTGGAAATGAGCGAAAGACACCGCCAGCCGTCCTTGTTTACTTGAAAGGTGATGGAGGTATCATAAAAAAGGCGGACACAAATGGTACACGCCATCAAGGCTGGTTGATCCGCTGCGTACCCAACTTGTATTCCGCCTTCTCCCCTCCGGAGAGAGGTGAAAGCTTCAAGGCAGGAAAGGCAGTTGGACACCACGAAGTTTTAGTTGAATCTCCAATCCACAATGAACATCCTGGAGTCGCAAGAATTTCCCAGCTAATTCACGTGATCAATGGATACTCCGACCGATTGAGGGTGCTCCTCAAAAAACCATACGTCAAATACGTCTCTATCTTCCGAAACCATGGCTTAGACGCAGGAGCTTCACTATCCCACACCCACAGCCAAATAATCGCCACCCCGATCATACCTCCAACTCCACACAATGAGTTGGAAGCATGTAAAAAGTTCCATAAAGAGAGCGGAAACTGTATTCTCTGTGAAGTCATCCAGAAGGAAAGGAATAGCCCAAGGTTCATATGGGAAAACGAAAGCTTCATAGCCTTTGCCCCTTGGGCTGCGGTTCACCCCTTCGAATTTTGGATAATCCCAAAAGAGCACCAAGGAACACTTCTCGAACTACAACACAAAACAGTAGAAGATCTAGCCAACGCCTTGAAAACCTGTTTAGGTGGACTAAACTCCCTTCTGAACGATCCTCCCTACAACTTCGGATTTCACATGGCACCCAACAAAGAAACAAAAAAACTCTACCATTGGCACCTGGAAGTTTATCCGAAACTCACAATTTGGGCTGGATTTGAGAAGTCCACTGGGATATACATCAACGTTGTACCCCCTGAAGATTCAGCGCAGAACATGAGACAGACGATCGCAAATCTTCCACAAGATTAGAAGCGGCTCATTCAGATTCCGAAT
>SOJC01000092.1 GCA_004376645.1 Candidatus Bathyarchaeota archaeon | reverse complement strand
CTAGGAGCTTCGGCTCCATGAGTAAGAGCATTTTGTGCATTTGAAATGCTCTATTGTTCGTTCTCGTCTTATGCCTGCATGTTCACCTGAAACGTTTGAGAACCAATGATATGCCTCTTCATTTTTGCATTTTGGACACTTCAATGAGATCGTTGAATAATGGTCCTTGGGTCTTTCAATAACAATAACAGCGCCGGAATCTCTCTTCTTACCGGTTCTAGTTTCCGCGTTGCGCTTTGAGAGAATAATCTTTCGACATTTTTGACACCATAATCCTTCCGCCGTTTTCCTTAGATAGGATCCGCAACGGTCACAGAACCTCATCTTCGTTCACGTATCTCATATACGTGCCACAGATTTATTTTTTCAACTTCGCAAAATGCATAAGCGTGTGCGCAAGCATGTTGGATCTCCCAATAGTCAGTTAAGCTTCTCCACTTCTCAATCTTGCGTGCGCAGAAGGGTGATCTCCTTTTATCTTGCTTCTGTAGTAAAGACCTATACTCTTGGAGCCTGATTCACGTGACTCGTATGAAAATCTTGTTTGTCTGCACTGGAAATGCTTATCGAAGCCCAGTTGCTGAAGCTCTGCTGAGAAAGCTTAATTCTGAAATTGAAGTTGATTCAGCGGGCGTATCTCCCGCAATTCCAATAGCTGAAGTTGCCAAGAAATATCTGGCCGGAGAGAATGCCCAGAAATATTTGAAAGCCGTTCCCGAAAGTCTCTCACAGAAGAACTTGAACGACTACGATTTGATAGTGGTTATGAACCCCAGACACAGAGAAGCTATCCTAAGCAGATGCCCACAATGCGCAAGCAAAATCGTTGTGTGGGGCATCAACGATCCATATTTCTTGCCCCAAGGATACACGGAGAAAATATTCAACGAGATAAAGGAACACGTACAAGAACTGAATTGTTCACTTCAAAAACAGCTCAAGCGGACAACAGATCATCAGAAGTAGAGAAACCGTACAGTGACTGTGCATAATTGGCTTTTAGGAATGAGCTTATCTGATTTCTAGGAGTCTCCATTCACGGTAATCAGTTGCCACTTTCATGTAGCCTCTGAGCATCTCGTCTACTTCTTCATCACCAGTATCGACTCTCAAGACCCTTTCTTCAATGCTTTGAATCTTGCCTTTTGTCGCTAAAACTATGATCTTCTCTCTACCAACAAGTCTGATGATTTTTGGACTTATCTGCTGGTTACCTCTACCGAACAGAATCCCTTGTTTTCCAATGGGAGAGACCAAAATCCACGCATTTCGCCAGTCATCGATCACTCTCAATATGCCCTCCTCATTCACATTCATCGTCACTCCCTTCTTTGAGTAAACATCTACTCCGAGAAGAGTCTTCTCTACTCCCAACACATCCGCCACACACTTCACAGTGGTACCGGGACCGAGAATGTAGAATGCCTCCGGACTCATGTCTTCCACTATGAAACGGGCGACAGCTTTCTGATTCTCATGCTCATCCAAAGTTTCTGGTGAAACCTGTTTGCTTCCTTGGATACGCATCGACAAGAAGGGCCCCTTTAAGAATCCGTAGAGTTTGATGTGGAAATGGTCATCCCTGATTGCTTCTTCGTCCGCGTCAATTATTTCAAAGTCGATTAGCTGGGCTTCTCCGTCAATAAAAGCTTTCACAACCATCACTGCGTCAGATGGGTTGATCGCAAATATCCCACTGTACATCTTTACCCCTGAAGGGATACCTAAAACAGGAGTAACGTTTGAACTGGTCAGGGCGTCTAGAATGTCTCTTGCTGTACCGTCCCCACCAACAAATAAGATAAGGTCAACCTTGCGCTCAACCATCAGCTCCACAGCCTTCTTCGTGTCTTGAGCCGTTGTCCCAGCATCTACATTCATGGACAGGATTTCAGCATCTAAACCAGCGGATTTCGTCTCATTCTCACCCATATCTGCCGGACAAGTCACTAGTTGAACCTTCTGAGCCAGCCCTTCCTCCTTCAACATTTTAAGAAACTCAACTCCCCGCAGAGGAGCCACAGGAGTTGCTCCCAACTTCACAGCCTCCTCAAGCACATCATCCGTCCCTCTCAATCCGACTCTTCCACCCATTCCAGCGATAGGATTCACAAGAAAGCCAATTTTCAACGCGTCATCTCTCCTGTCTTCAATTTGTACTGCAAACTGACAGGTTGCTTAGATAACTTTTTTAACATAAAAACTAAATGGAACTACTCATCAAATCCAACCATCTACCTAAAGGAGAAACAGTATGTGTACGCTATCGTGAAGACAAAAAGGGCTCCGGGAGCAGAGATTTCCACCGTCAAAATCCCGAAGATCGACCGAAGAGAGGTTCTTGTAAAGGTAAAAGCCGCTTCGATATGCGGCACGGACACTCACATTTGGGATTGGAACAAATGGGCACAGGAAAGAATGAAGAATATCCCCATCATCTTCGGTCATGAGTTCTGTGGAGAAATTGTAGATGTAGGAGCAGACGTGACAAGCGTTAAGATGGGAGACTTCGTCTCTGCAGAGACCCATATCGTTGATGGTACATGCTACCAGTGTCAAACAGATCGTATGCATGTTTGTCAAAATCTGGAAATCTTAGGGGTCGACAGAGACGGCGCATTTGCCGAATATGTAGCCTTGCCTGAGAGAAACGCTTGGAAGAACGATCCTGACCTTGACCTGGGAATAGCATCGATTCAAGAGCCTTTGGGAAACGCCGTTCAAGCTGTTCTGCCGAAGGATAATGTTGAAGACATCGCTGGAAAGAAGGTGGCAGTGTTAGGGTGTGGCCCTATAGGATTAATGACAATCGCTGTTGTGAAAACATTAGGGGCATCACAAATCTTCGCCACAGCTGGTGGTTCAAACAGAGTCAGGCTAGAACTAGCCACGAAGATGGGAGCCGACAAGGTTCTCAGCGCTAAGGAAGAAGGGAACAATATTCCCAGGATTATTCTTGACGAAACAGATGGAGAAGGTGTTGATGTTGCCATAGAGATGTCTGGCGCACCACAAGCTTTGGAACAAACCTTCAAGATTCTGACTCCTGGAGGGAGAGTTTCTCTGCTAGGTCTCTTCGACAACCCAGTGAGACTAAACTTCAACAATGCTGTAATATTCAAAGCCGCTCACGTGTATGGAATATCTGGAAGGCGAATGTTCCAAACTTGGCATCAGATCAAAGGCCTACTTTCAAACCCTGAGTTTCGCAGCAAGATCGGATCTATAATTACTCACAAACTCGCCATAAGAGATGTAGAGGAAGGAATCGACCTCATCAACTCCAAGAAAGCCGCAAAAGTCGTCTTGGAGCCAGAATGGTAGAGCGGCAAAAGTTAAGAGAATGTAGGTTGGATTAGGAAAGCAGTTCGAGTTGATTATGTGCAAAAGAAACGTCATCCAACAAAATATCTGGGCGAAGAATATCAACGCTTAGTTGATAAAAGCCTGAACTGGGAACTCAAGGAGCTCCAATCAGCCAGTGAACCCCTATGCACTATCGACGGCAAGCAAGTTATCATGCTCTGCGCCAACAATTATCTCAACCTCTCAACACACCCCAAAATTGTTAACGCCATGATAGAAGCTACAGAGAAGTATGGCGCAGGCGCAGGCAGCGACCGCTCAATCGCAGGAAACATGACCCTCCACGAAGAATTGGATCGCCGCCTAGCCAAGTTCAAAAATGCCCCAGCATCCTTAACCTTCCAGACAGGATTCATGGCTAATGAAGGGGTAATACCCCAACTATGTGGCAGAGGCGACCTATTCGTCTCTGACGCACTAAACCACGGCTCCATCATAGACGGTGTACGACTAACGCACGCAGACAGAGCCATCTTCAAGCACAAAGACACAGAAGACTTAGCCCGCGTAATGGAAGAAGCTGAAAAACATCAGCCATCCTACAAGCACATTTGGATTCTCACAGATGGAGTCTTCAGCATGGACGGTGACCTAGCTCCTCTATCAAGGATCGCTAAGATCGCCGCAGAACATGGCGCAGGGGTTTACGTCGATGACGCCCACGGAGAAGGCGTACTTGGAGACGGAGGACGAGGAATCGTCAGCCACTTCCACCTCAACCAAGATCAAGTACACATTGAGATGGGAACATTCTCAAAAGCCTTCGGCGTCATAGGAGGCCACATAAGCGGCAACGAAGACGTGAGAAACTTCGCGTACAACAAATCCAGAACCTGGCTCCTCAGCGGAGGCGTCCCCCCAGGCGTGGCCGCTGCGTGCATCGCAGCAATCGATGTCCTCGAAACCGAACCAGAACACGTAAAGAAGGTTTGGGAAAACCGCGATTACTTCCTCAAGGCAATGCAAGATCTCGGCTTTGACACAGGCAACAGCGAAACCCCCATCGTACCAGTGATGTGTGGCGACAGCAAGAAAGCGAAGGAACTCGCAGAGTTCATATGGAGTAGGGGCATCTTCGGATTACCAATAGTCTTTCCAATGGTTGCCCGAGATAAGGCAAGAATCCGAGTGCAACTATGCACAAAACACACCAAAGAGCAACTGGACAAGGCTATCCACGCTTTCGAAGAAGGAGGAAAGAAGCTAAACCTAATCTAGCTCCCGGAACGCTAAAAGAGTTAGAAAGTAAACCTTCCAACTTTTTCTTATTTCCCATTCAATTACCATTTAACGTCGACATAGGCTGTGTAGCACCAAGATTATATTCAGTCAAAGCTAAATCGTTGAATCCAGCAAATGAAGTGACAACTTGTCTTTCCTAGACGGGCTAGATTGGCTGAATCAAGTAGCCTTACAGTTTGGGTACCTAGGTGTATTCCTAATCAGCTTGATAGGTACCATGTCAATCATAGTCCCAATTCCATATACACTAGTTATTCTGGGTCTAGGTGTAGCGGGATGGGATCCTCTGATGTTAACGGTCGCTGGAGGGCTAGGTTCAGCCACAGGAGAAATTGCAGGATACCTCCTCGGCTACTACGGGAGAAGAATCATCAGCAAGGAGAGACAGCGGAAGATGAACTATCTCCTCAAGATACTCGGCAAGTACACTCCAGCCGCTCTCTTCATCTTCGCATTAACCCCCCTTCCAGACGATCTACTCTTCATACCTTTAGGAACCCTGCGCTACAATCTCCTCAAAGCGTTCATACCATCCTTCTTGGGGAAGATGTTGATGTGTTACATTCTTGCATCCTTCGGCAATGTCTACTGGAATACCCTCTCCTTTCTCTTTGGGGAGACTGGAAGCTGGATAGGCACAGCTGCAACAGGAATCCTACTAATCTTAGCCATCTATGCCATATACAAGATAGACTGGGAAAGGATCTTCGACAAGTACATCGCGGGATCAGAGAAACAAGGTGAGTAACCATCGAGGTTTGGTTCACTTCACCCATCTCTTTTTCTTATTCTCACTCTGAAGAACGCTCAATCGCAAAGTCAAGTCTATTGCGCGCGTTACTGAGAAAGAAGAGGGGGGATAGTAGTAGGTGTTGAGGTTGCTTATTCCACAGTTTCTGTTATCAGTTCAACTTCTATAGGTATTGGCTCTTTGAATATTGATACTACTGGACAGTTTGCCTCTGTTCTTCGCCAGATTGCTTCTATTATCTGCCTTCTTGCTTTGGCGGAAACGTGTACTTTGAGTTTTACTTTGCTTATTTTTGGCGAGTCTGCAGGTTTCTCTGCTTCTGCTGTTACTTCAAGCTTTTTTATTTCGATTTTGCTTTTTTTTGCTACATCTGCGAAGATTGTGGCGGCGCAATCTGACAGGGCCATGATCCCTAGTTCTAGTGCTGTGGGTCCGGTGTCGTCTCCTCCTTTGGCAAGTGGAAGGTCGCAGACAATGGTGTGAGTTCTGGAGTTGTCAACTATTGTGCGGACGTTTTCTATTAGCTTGGCTT
>SOJC01000017.1 GCA_004376645.1 Candidatus Bathyarchaeota archaeon | reverse complement strand
CCAACTGCGGTAAACACAATTACGCCGCTGGTGGCGACATCACACAATGCAGAGATGAATATCCCGGCTAAGACACTAGCCACGCCAAACGCTATAGAAGCAAAGGTGGTTCCTTTGAAAGAAAGATTCAGCTGCAAAGCAGCGAGCCCTGGAAGCACTAAGAGAGCCACTACAAGTATCATGCCGACCACTTTTATAGAGAGAACTATTGTCACAGCCACCAACACGTTGAAACCTATCGAAAGAGCGTCAATTGGAATGCCCATAAGCCTTGAAGACTCCTCATCAAAGGTCATAGACAACAGTTCTTTGTAGAAGACACCTATGAAAAGGAGAGCGGATACTCCTAGGATAGAGATTAACAATAGATCTAGCTGGTCAATGGTGAGTATGGAACCAAAAAGATAGCTGAAAAGTTCAACGTTGAATCCTCCAGCTAAACTGATGATTATTAAACCTGAGGAGAAACCTATCGCAAGCATAACCGCTATTGCAGAGTCAGACTGAGCCAACCCTTTTTTTCTCATGTAAGAGATGGCTAACACTGAGAATATCGATAAAGCTAGAGCTGTTAGGAGCGGCTGTACTCCTAAGTAAAGACCTAAGGCTATGCCACCGAAGGACATGTGGGCGATACCATCTCCAATCATTGATTCTTTCCTAAGTATAATGAACAGCCCAACAAGTGCACATGCCAGTGCTGCAATAGTGCCGCCCAAAAGAGCAAATTGAAAGAACCGGTAGTTAAATAGCCTGAATATGAACAGTCCTAGATGCCACAGTTCATTCATCGTTGAACATCCTCTGGCATGTATGCTTATGGAACACGAAGTGGAAATGCTCCCCATATGCCCATCGTAGAGCCTTATTCGGGTCAAGATCCTTAGTTATATCGGAGACATTCACTGCTCGGTTAACACACATCACTTTAGACATGCGGCAGAAGACAGCCGTTAGATCATGAGATACTATGAGTATTGTGATGCCTTTGCTTGTGTTGAGGTTGCTTAGTCTCTTGTAGAATCTCTCTTGGGTACTAGCGTCAACTCCAGTTACAGGCTCGTCCATAATGAGTATCTCAGGGTTTCTAACGAGGGCTTTTGCTACGAAGACTCTCTGCTTCTGTCCTCCCGACAGTTGCCCTATCCTTCTGCCTGCAATGTTTGATATACCCATAAACTCTATCGCCTTGTCCACTGCGTTCCAGTCGTCTTGGTTGAACCTTCTTCCGAGATTGGTTGAGTTAATTCGACCTAAGGCTACCAGTTCCCTTACAGTCAGAGGAAAATGGGTGTCGAAGTTAACGGCATCTTGCGACACATAAGCCACTCTCTCCCAGTGGGAGAAAGACTCTATATCTTCACCAAAGAAACGGACAGATCCCTTCTCCTTAGGTAGGAGTTTCAAGAGTGCGAGGAGGAGAGTCGTTTTCCCTCCACCGTTGGGGCCTACTATGCCAACGTAGTCTCCACGATGGATCGCAAAACTGGCGTCTTCGATCACCAAGTCCTTAGACCTGGTCACGTAGAGGTTTCTAACTTCAAGCACTGGAAAAGTGTCTTCTTCCATCTGATTCTCTCGCCTATGCTTAGGAACTGCTCACATTTCAGTTTTGCTCAGCTCAGCCATTATTAGGCTTCAAGGCCTAACTTCAAGTTATTCAAGTTCGACTCCTGCTGTTCAAAGTAGTCCATATCTTCAACGGGACCAAGCATGAAATAGAGATTGAGAATCTGGGCAGACTGACCAGTTTTACTATCCAACGTATATTTGAGTGCTTGAGCGTATTCGTCCGAGTACACCGGATCCACGTACACCACATAAGTTGTGTGATTTAGCATCATATCCACGAGATCAGCGATCACAGAAGCGCCGGGTTGCTCATCGGCAGACAATCCAATTACTCCGTGTTGTTCAAAGCCGTATCTCGCAGCAAGATATCCAAAGGCGGCATGAGTGACAAAGATTACATCTTTTTGCACATTGGAAAGCCCAGTCACATAGTCGTTATCCAGTTGCTCGAACTTTGCCTTGAGGTCTTGCCAACGCTGATCATAATACTGTTTATGCTCGGGGTCTTTCTGGATCAGCGCTAAATGTATCCTCTGAGCTTGCTGTTTTGCCACGTAGGGGCTTATCCATGTGTGGGGGTCGAGAAGTCCATCAGCCTCCAGAAGCTCTACACCTTCAGTTGAGTCCACAATTATCTTGTTACCCTGGTTTATTGAAGGCAGTATATCCGTTTCGAACCAATTATCGAGGTCTGCACCATTGTAGATCACTATGTCGGCTTCATCTACAGCTACAATGCCTGAGATAGAAGGCTGCCAAGAATGGACTTCTGTGTTATGCGGTATGAGCTGCAGGACAGACACATATTCTCCTCCAATTTCCTCAGCGAAATAAGCCAATGGATAGAATGTGGCCACGACGTTCAGTTTGTCAGCCTCACCTGGGTTAGTTGAATGCCAGAAGGAAACCGCCACTATAACAATAATAACTACAGATGCAGTTGTCACCAACATCTTTTGATTTCTGTTCGTATCTATCCCTCAACTCCTAATTCTACGCGAAGTCGTCGAAGATTTATCCATTAAGTCCTCGTCAGAGACTTCATCAGCAGTGAAGTAAAGTATGCTTCGCCTCTTCTTAACGACTTCAAAAGACTCCAGCACAATCCCCTCTATTCAAATCCACCTAGTGTCACGTCAGCTACTAATATGACAACTTGTTTGTAAGACTAACTACG
This sequence comes from Candidatus Bathyarchaeota archaeon, assembly GCA_004376645.1. Lineage (GTDB taxonomy): Archaea > Thermoproteota > Bathyarchaeia > Bathyarchaeales > SOJC01 > SOJC01. The sequence continues at coordinate 3,215 of SOJC01000017.1, read as the reverse complement.
AATCCTGTTTGGTTTTCATGCGCGCTGCCTAAGATGCTCCTGCAAGCATTCTCTCGTAAGGGTCGTCAGCACTTCTGGGGAAAGGCGTTTCTTTTCCACGCTTTAAGAGTATTCGATGCTTATCTTGCGTGAATGTTCCCAAGAATCTCACCTCAATATTATTTTGACTCATAACATCTGCAACTCTGTCTTTAACCTTGGAGTCCACCGCTGCAATGATTGTGCCAGTGGAGGACATTGATAGAACCTGTTCATCCGACAACTGAAAGAATTCTTTCAGCTTCTCCACTTCTTCTGGAATATGAATCCTTTCCATCTCTACAACAAAACCCACGCGAGAAGCCTCTGCAATCTCGTTCAGCGCTGCTGTTAGACCTCCTTCAGTGGCGTCGTGCATAGCATGCACACCGGGGATCTCAGCCAGCAACGATGCACTTCTCACACAAGTCTGCACATTGACGAGTTTTCTAAGCTCTTGGGTCTTCTGAGCTCCGAAGAGTCCCTCTGCGAGAGTCTTGTGCGACAACGCATAATTGATGGCCACCTCCAGACCGACGGGTTTAACACATACCACCGAGTCACCAGGTTTGGCACCGCCGGGCGTTATGAGTTTGTTTTTGTGAACAAAGCCGTATGCCGTGCAGACTCCGAGTAGTGTGGATACACCTTCATAAGTTCCTGTGTGTCCTGTAACGATTGTCATTCCTAGATCGTCCGCCGCAGTGCAGGCTTGCCTCATGATCTTGTGGAAGACTGCTGGTTTTGTCGACGGCGGACCTAAGAGGTTGATTGTGCAGAACTCAGCCTTTGCTCCGAAGAGTGCTATGTCCGAAGCTACGTAGTGGATTAGAAGCCACCCGAACCATGATTCTGGAACTCCAATGCATGGATCAGTTGACACTACGAGATACCTGTCGCCGTCTATTAGATGGACGCCTGAATCGAATCCTGACGTGGGGGGAACAATGACTCTTGGGTCTTTCCTGATACAGCTGAGCAAGATTTTCAGTTTTTCAGGGGGGAGTTTGCCCATCTCTTGATAACCTTGCTATCGCCTTAGTAGCTGGAGTCCTTCGCTGTTTATTCTGAAGGGTAACCACTCTAGGGGATGCTTGGTTCCCTCTATCTTCACTATTCGGAGTTCTCTTTGACACGTCTCTTTGTTTAATCGGAAGAGGAAGATGTTGTGGGCCTTGTTTAGGTCAAGATCTGTGGCTTGTTGGGTTGAGATATCCTTCTGTGTTGCTGCTGTCATAATGTCGATGTTAACTATGTTGTCAAAGTGACACCAGTTTATTGTCCAATCTTCCACAGGTTCCATGTATTTCAGATCATACAAGGAGAAGAGTTGTTCGCTGAAGTCTCCAGCCGCGAATCGTGTGATTTTCTTTTCGGATAAAAGTTGGTCGATGCGTTTCATCTCGTCAAAGCTGTCAAGGCTGAAATATGTGACTCGCGGGTCTTTTGGATAAGGTTCGAAATGGGGAAAAGCCTGTATAGAGATGAACTTGCCTTTAGCTTCATATGGCGCTATGTTCCATCCGAAGGAGTTGAAGTATGATCTTAATCGTGGAAAAGGCTTATCCATCACATCAAAGGCCACAGTCTCCTGTTCCAGCAATCCTTGCCAGAGAAATTGCATTGCAAAGACGGTTTTTCCAGTGCCTAGAGGCCCGTAGAGAATGTTCCGTGAGCCGGATTCTATTCCGCCACCTATCAGTTCATCAAGTCTTTTGATTCCAGTCTTGAGCTTCATTGTTCTTCTCACTTGTATATTCCTATCATGCCGCTTTTGGCGAGCAAGTATACGAAATAAGCACTAACGAGAAGCTCTGGAACTAGGTAGGCACCGTTATAGAAAGCAGAGTAGACAATAGGGCTCATTCCCTCAGGAGCATAAGCCCCAAAAAAGACCACTCCGGAAACGAAATGTGCCAAGAACCTACCGAAGATGCCTACAGTTGCTCCGATAAGAGCGGGAGTAATATCTCTTTGCTGTTTTTCTATTCGTTTGGTTCGTATTCTGTCTTCCAGCCACAGTAGAAAGATGAAGCTAAATGCGAAAATCCAAGAAAAGAATATGGTCTCACTTAGCCTAAATTGTACTAACGCATAGCTGAAAAGGAAGAAAGAAATAGCGCAAAGTAAAACTGTGACTAGACGGTCCACAGGGGCAGTTGTTCTTCTGCTTAAGGATGGACGTTTCTGAAAGAAGCCAGCAAGTCCGAGCGCTCCGAAGGCTATTGGATAATCGAGTAGCACCTGTGCGGGATGATAGATAAAAGGTACAATCATTAGCTGAACGAGCCCATAGAGCGTGCAGGCAAACAGACCAATTTTTGGACCTCTTCTCAATGAAAGCCATATGACAGGCACCATCGACCCAGCTGTAACTGAGCCTCCTTGCGGTAGACTGAACACTTTTACATAACTTAGTCCAGCTGAAAGAGCGACAAAAGCAACAATTTCCGCGATTACCTTTGTTTGAAATACCGTCTTACTTTCACTCAACCTTTTCCCTCCGCCAGTATTACCTGGATCAGGTTCGATGGGTCAACGGTGAAAAACCGTCCTCTCAGCCAGGTTAGCCCAGCTCCCCAAAACCTTTCCGAATAAGGGTACGACCTCCTACTATTAAAATATGATTGGGGTGTCCAAGATCCGAATATCCGCAGGTTCATTTACGTTTCATAGGCAACTTTAATACAGCTCATTCTCACTAAAACGAAGAAAAAAAAGGGAAGATGAAAGTAAAATGCCAACTTGGATTTGTACAGAGTGCAAAACTGAATACACTGGCAGATGCCGACAAGCAACATGCTCAAAATGCGGGGCACCAAAGGCAAAACACACAAAGAAAACATAAACTCGATATGAATATACTAACAGGAAGAAGTGAGAAACATGTCTCATCCTATTATCCATTTGGAGATTCCAACAACTGACACAAAGAAGTCTGGAGAATTCTACGAGAAACTGTTCGGCTGGAAGATGGACTACGGCTGGGGACCTGATTACGCACTGTTCAGTTATGAAGTCGGGAAAAATGGTGGACTTTGCGGAGGAGGACTAGACAGGAAAGATGATATCAAACCAAGCAACTTGATCATATACGTACACGCTGACAACATCGAAGCAATGCTTGAAAGAGCGGAGAAGCTCGGCGGCAAACGAGTTCAAGAGAAGACAGAAATTCCAAATGTAGGCTGGTTCGG
>SOJC01000056.1 GCA_004376645.1 Candidatus Bathyarchaeota archaeon | reverse complement strand
GTCTTCGATCTTACCTTCATCTTTCGCCTTCAAAATTCTTTCAACAACATCATCTCGGTCCTCATCCTTTGGAAAAATGAGCAAACTCCTCTTAGACTCTCCTTGATTAGTCGTTTGAAAGTCTTCGAGAGGATACAAGAAAGACTCCTTCAGCTTAGCAACTGAGACTTTGTAGCCACACAAAAGTGCAAGGATCTTTCGTCCGAGAGACACGTTCGCGTAACCATCAAAGAGTTTCCTGTTACCTCTAAATCTCCAATGCAGGTTGCGGGCAAGAGCGTAGAAAACACTCAAAGCCGCTATGATGACAGCATTGCTGAATACAGTTATGGGAAAGATCAGTGAGACAAAGCCCGAAAGGGGTTCTGCCAAGTCTGGTGGTAACGGCATCGCCAAAGCAACACACATCAGAGCCTTTGCATCTGCTCCTCCGTATGCCCCAACATAGAAGAGGGCTATGGAAAACACTGACGTGATGGCGAAGGAAAGCCCATACAATTGAAGGACATCCCAACCCACATGGATTGGGGGAAAAAACAAGAATTGGGCCAAAGTCAATAGAAGGGCAATGGGCCCAAAGACTATCCACACATTATTGCTAACCTCCCGCGTCTTGTAATCGCTCCAAGAGGCATAGATAAGAAAACCCAAGCAGACGATAATCCGTGTGCTGCCAAGTATTTCGTTCAAGTCAAAGCCCCATTATTCCAGATATGTGGCTACGATCGCTAAAAAGGGTGACCTAGCCGCCATCCAATTGTCAATTCAACAGTGGGCAGTAGTTGTGGTTTTCTGTTGCTTCTCATGTGGTCATTAGACTTATCTAGGGGGCTCTTTCGTCGTGATCCCAATTGGTGCCGGCTTCAGTGACGAATCTGAAGTAGTATTTCGTGCCTGGAGTCCATGAGGATGAGGGGGTAATGGTGACTTGTATCATCCCACCATCATTATCTACGATCTTCGTTGTGGGATCGTATGAGACTGAGGTCTGCTCTGTGCGGGTTGCGGGAGTTGTGCCCATATATACTATGAGAATTTTTGCTTCATCTGTTCCAGAGTTTATAATGTCGACGACGATCTTTGATGAATTCGACCAGTCTATGTTGGCGATTGTAAGAAATTGTCCGGCTTTTCCGGTTTGGCTTGCTGTGAAGGTCATTACCCAAGCATATGTGACTATGATGGCTGCCACTGCGATTACTATTAATAGAAGTGTTGCGAGGATTGGAGAGATTCCTTTCTTTGATTTTAGCATCTTAGCCATGTTCTTTCAACTCTCTCTACCGTTTCTCTAATTCGTATTTAACACGTATGAACTTAGAATAAGCATCACCAATCTAGGATGTCAGCACTTGAGAACCGTTTCCTTAAGCATTTTCCGAGGATTCGCTGATTCCATCGTTCTTGGATAGTTGAACTTGTTCTCATCAACTTCATGATAGCCTTAACTCTGAATGTTTAGAATCCGGATTAGGTTTTTTGGTTCAAGAAGACAGGTTAAGTTATGATTTCGTATATGTAAGGAGGGGTTGTTGTGCGTGCTTTCAGGGTCATTCCTAGTAGAACTTCTAGGTATCCACGTTGTAGTTCAATGTCGTTGATGTATGGGGTTTTGATTATTATGTATTTGTCTCTTTGGAGGAAGTCGCCAAGACCATGGATCCGAAGGCGTTTGAAGACTTCAGGCCATTTCTCTTTGTCTGTTGTGTTGAGGTTGAGAGTTGCGTCCATGCTGATTTTTGCTGCTTCACCTGCTTTTCTGCCTACTTCGTAGTGTTGGTCTGCTGGTATGTATTGTAGTAGAGTGCTGACGAATTCGACGTTGATGAAGGCGATGCGGCTGATGCCGGCGTAGTATTCGCCGGGGAATTTCCAGTCGTAGATCATCATGCTTCTGTAGACGTCTAGCATCTTGTAAATTAGTTGTTTTAAGCCGGGTTCTTTTCCTTCTTTGATCAGTTTGTCGATGAACTTGCGTTCTTCTTCTTCTAGGATTATGGTTGTACGTCGCACATGTTTTTTCTTGGTTTCTGGCGGTTGGTCGCCTTTCTCCTTCTGTTGCATATCCGGTATATCTCCTCGCATACCTTATATGTTTTGCTACTTGAGAGATCAGACAACATCAACCAAACATAAGTAAGTATCCATCAACCTTAGACCAGAACAAACATTCACAAGCAAACCTTGTTATTATTTTGGGTTGCCGACACTCTTTTGAACTCCACACCGACATGTACACCCAACATCTTAACCGGTCTCAATTGAACCATTCTTAAGTAAGAGTAATCCTTGTGGCAACAATAGCATCAATCACCTCCGCAGGAAGCATCCGCCTCTAACTTGCAATGACATCAAAACAGACACTGGTCGTAGCCACCACAACAAGCCTCTTCGATACAGGTCTACTCGACGAAGTAGAAGTCCAATTCGAAGTTAAACATATGTATGCGTAAAATTCACAGATCCAAAAGGAGAATTAAAGGAAAGTTTATATAAATTGCGCATACCTTCCGGTAGTTAGCTTCAAATCTTGGAGACCAAAAATGTCAAGAGAATTCCGCCACATCACTAGAATAGTCGAGACAGATCTCGACGGCAACCTTAAGGTAGCTCATGCCCTAGCTCGAATTAGAGGAATAGGAATCAATATGGCTCACGCCATAGTTGAAAAGGGCGGAGTGAAACCTAATACTCGCATAGGTTTTCTTCCCGAACAGGATTTGGAAAAGCTGGAAGACATAGTCAAGAACCCAACCAAATATGACTTGCCACAATGGCTCTTTAACCGACAAAAAGATTTGGAGACAGGAAAGTATCTGCATCTCACAGGGTCTGACTTAGTTTTGCAGACGAAGAATGATATAGATCTTATGAAAGCCACAAAATCGTGGAAAGGATACCGTCACTCTTATGGACTAAAGGTTAGAGGACAGAGAACCAAAACTACAGGAAGGAAAGGGAAAGCTATAGGTGTCAGAAAGAAACGAGTTAGCAAGTAGGGAGGATAGTTAATAGTTGGGTGATCCAAAAAAGCAGCGAAAGAAATATGAAACTCCCAGGTTTCCTTGGCGAATAGACATTCTTCAAGCTGAACTGCGACTGCTTGGTCGATATGGACTGCGAAATAAGAGGGAACTGTGGCGCCACAAGACCATGACATCAAAACTACGAGGCATAGCTCGTTCCGTCTTAGGCATGCCGGAGAAGGAAGGAGAGATCCTTAGAACACAGCTTCTAGGAAGACTCGACAGGCTTGGAATACTGCCTGACACAGCTGCCCTAGACGACGTTCTAGATTTAACGATTGAGGGCATCCTCGAAAGACGATTACAATCTCTCGTCTTTCAGAAGCAACTAGCAAGATCAATACATCAAGCACGTCAACTCATAACACATGGACACATAGCCATCAATGAGAGGAAAGTAACATCGCCAAGTTACCTAGTGCTGAGAAATGAAGAAGCCTACATTTCCTATGCTCCCAACAGCCCCATGGCCAACTCGGACCATCCACTTCATCACACACTAGACATTCCACCTCAAAATAAACCATCAAGTAAGTCAGCAAAGGAGAATACTACACGTGAGTAAGAGACCTGAAAGGTGGGGCATCGTTCACATCTACAGTTCATACAACAATACAATCGTACACATTACTGACCTCTCAGGTGCAGAAACAATAGCTAGAACCAGCGGTGGAATGGTAGTGAAATCAGACCGATTAGAATCATCTCCTTACGCTGCGATGCGTGCTGCAAGTGTTGCAGCATCAACCGCTAGGGAGAAAGGCATCACAGCTATACACATTCAAGTAAGAGCTCCAGGCGGTTCAGGTGCAAGAACACCAGGTCCAGGGGCGCAGGCAGCCATACGAGCATTAGCGAGATCAGGATTCCGGATAGGTCGCATAGAAGAAGTTACACCAGTCCCTCACGATGGTACTCGAAGAAAAGGTGGCAGACGAGGTCGAAGAGTGTAGTGATCCCCATAAAGCCCTACGTATGGATCCAAACCAACAAGCCTGGTCAAGGAATGAAAGATTCATGAAAACCAAAATATTGCATAAGAACGACGTTTCGTTGCGTTTGCTCATCGAAGGAACCAATTCGGCTTTCATGAACACTCTGCGAAGAATAATGCTCTCTGAAGTGCCTTCTATGGCCATAGACGACATCGTGATAATCGAAAATTCCTCCATCATCCAAGATGAATTCCTAGCCCATAGAATAGGGCTTATTCCCTTAAGAACAGATTTGGACACATACAATTTACCGGAAGATTGCAGCTGTAAGAGCGAGTTTGGATGTAACCTTTGCCGTGTATCTTTAGCCCTGGAAGTAGAAGCAGAAGATCACAGGATAACAGTTTATTCAGGAGACTTCAAGTCAGATAACCCCGCCATAATCCCAGTGAGCCTTAAAATACCCCTCGCAAAATTGGCGCCAGAACAGAAGATTAGACTTGAAGCCTATGCCCGTTTGGGAAAGGGCAAAGACCACGCAAGATGGCAACCAGTTTCAGCGGTTGCTTACAAATTTGTGCCAATAATATCAGTGGATCAAAATCTCTGCGACTCTTGCGGCGACTGTGTAAAGGTGTGCCCAAAGAACATCCTTATCAAAACAGGAAACAAGATAGAAATCAGAAACATCAACAACTGTACACTCTGTAGAGACTGCGTTCACGCCTGCCAAAAAGACCCTAAAGCCATTGACGTAACTTGGGATAAGAACTCATTCATTCTAAATATCGAGTCAACTGGAGCCTTAACACCTGAACGAATACTCCACGAGGCTCTTAAAATCTTAAACGGCAAACTAACGGAATTCCTAGAAAAGGCAGGGAAAGAAATTGAAAAATTCAAAGTCTGACAATCCTGAACTATTAAATCTCATTCGCTTCTTGAAGAGAGCATCTAAGGAAAGCAACGTGAAAATCTGGAGAAGCATAGCGCATACTCTGTCCAAGACGAGAAGCAATAGAGTTTCAATTAACCTGAGTCGCATTAATCGACACGCAGAAAAGCGCCAAGTAGTAGTAGTCGCTGGCAAAGTGCTAGGAGCCGGAACCCTTCGCCACCCCGTAACAGTTGCCGCTTTTGCATACTCAGCTACTGCAAAAGCAAAGATAAAAGAAGCAAAGGGAAAGTGCTTAACCCTTCCTGAACTCGTGAAGAAGTACCCTAAAGGCTCAAATGTGAAGGTTTTGGGATAGCAAAATGAAACAGACACAGAAAAGCCCCAAAGTAACATACATTAACGCAAACAATCTAATCCTCGGTCGAATGGCAACAGTAATAGCGAAACGTCTCCTCAACGGTGAAACAATCATAATATTGAACTCTGAGAAGACTGTAATTTCAGGAAAAAGATCAAGCAGAGTCAAAGAAGCGAAAAGAAAGCTGGAAATCGGACATCCTCGCAAAGGCCCATACTGGCCACGACGACCAGATCGATACGTAAGGCGAACAATTCGAGGGATGTTACCCTACAAAAAACCTAAAGGTAAAGAATCATATAGAAGATTGAAAGTCTTCAACGGTGTGCCCTTAAAATATAAAGATCAGAATATAGAAACAATAAATGATGCAAGCGCCGAGAAACTTAAATGCCAATATATTACTGTGGGCGAGCTAACTAAAGAGATTGGATGGACTCCTCCATCAGGGAATTAAGATGTCAAGTTCTAAGAAAATCATAGTTGTAAGTGGGAAAAGAAAGACCGCTGTGGCAAGAGCTACAATACGATCTGGCAGGGGAAGAATCCGAATAAACAACGTTCCCCTCGAAATTTATGAGCCAAGAATAGCACGGCTGAAGATAATGGAACCCCTCCTCCAAGTTGACGAGGACATCTTGAAACAGATTGACATCAGCACAAGAGTTTCAGGAGGAGGCTTTATGGGACAGGCGGAGGCTACAAGAATGGCCATCGCCAGGGGAATATTACGGTGGACAAAGAGCAAACATCTACAGTCAAGATTCACAAAATATGACAGAACTATGCTTGCAGGAGACCCCCGCCAAAAGGAACCCAAGAAATTCGGAGGACCTGGAGCTCGGGCTAAACGGCAAAAGAGCTATAGGTAAAAAAGAACGGAATGAACTTGAGAGATGATTGTCCCCGTTCGTTGTTTTACGTGTGGAAAAGTGATCGGCGACAAATGGGAAGAATTCGCTAATCGAGTGAAAGAAGGAGAAGATGCAGGTAGAGTTCTAGACGACTTGGGTTTAACACGCTATTGCTGCCGGAGAATGCTGTTGTCACACGTGGAAATAATCGACGATGTGATAGAATTCTTCGAGACGGGAAAGAGAAAGCAGTTCAAACCTCCATGAATGGGGGAAATGAGAAAGTTTGTCAACCGAAATCAAAAAAGTCATGGCGCGAAAGATATTCAACAGCCGAGGCGAAGAAACGATCGAAGTAGATATTGAAACAAGATCAGGCTTCGGAAGAGCTGCCGCCCCAGCTGGTGCCAGCAAAGGGCTGGCTGAAGTGGAGTACTATCCAGGAGGTAGCGTAGAAGCAGCCGTAAAAATCTTTCATGAATCAATCGCCCCGAAACTGTTAGGTATGAACGCAAATGAGCAAGAACAAATAGACAACTTTCTTCATGAGATCGATGGAACTGAGAATTTCCAAAGGATAGGGGGAAACACAGCTTATGCAGTGTCTCTCTGCGCCGCAAAGGCAACAGCAGATTCCTATAAACTACTGTTATGTGAATATCTGGGAGGCTACCTAGCCTATGAACTTCCATTCCCCTTGGGGAATGTCCTGAGCGGAGGAAAGCATGGTCATGGAAGAGCTCCAGATATACAGGAGTTCTTAGTCTTACCTATTCATGCTGAGACTTTCTGGGATGCGGCAAAGGCCAACGTGACCTTTCACAGAAAAGTCGGCGAAGACCTCAGAAAGACGAAGAGCACCTTCACAAGTGGAAGAAGCGACGAAGGCGCATGGATTGCTGACATAACTAATGATGAAGCCCTTGATCTCATGACGCAAGCATGCTTTGATGTTTCTGATGAGCTGGGCTTTCAATGCAGAGTAGGAGTTGACATAGCTGCATCATCCCTTTGGAACCCTGAAGAGAAATGCTATGACTACTCTCATGAAAGAGTGAAGCGAACACCAGAAGAACAAGTGGAATATGTTTCAGAAATGATAGATGCCCACAACCTCATCTACGTGGAGGATCCTTTCCACGAAGAAGACTTTGAAAATTTCGCGTCCTTAACGAAGAGCACAAAAGACTGCCTTATCTGCGGTGACGACCTCTTCGTCACAAATGTTGAAAGGCTGAAACTTGGAATCAAAAAAGGTGCTGCTAACTCAATAATCATAAAACCAAATCAGATAGGAACATTAACTGCAGCGTGGCAGGCTGCTAAAAAGGCTCGGGAATCCCTTTACGCTCCAGTAGTCTCTCACAGATCTGGGGATACCGTGAATGCGGAGATCGCTCACCTAGCAGTGGCCTTCCACTGCCCAATCATCAAGACAGGTGTAATCGAAGGAGCGAGAATCGCGAAGATTGATGAACTCATTAGAATTGAAGAGATGCTAGGTAAAAGAGCTAGAATGGCTGAGATCCAGCTGAAGGAGAAGTGTTGATGACCGAAGAAGAGAAAATTGATGAAAGCAAAAAGGCTGAGGAAACAAGTCTGCAAGACAGTAGTGGCGCTGAAGCTTCCGTCGTGAGTGAAGAGAAACTGCTGTTACCTCAAGACGATCTGCTATCCGCTGGCATTCACATTGGCACTAGGATGAAAACGAAAGATATTGAACCATTCATTTACCGTGTGAGACCTGACGGCCTATTTGTGCTAGACGTTCAAAGGACAGATGAACGCATTCGCGTTGCAGCGAAGTTTCTAGCAAGATTTGAACCTGCGAAAATCGCAGTAGTTGCAGCTAGACTCTACGCGCGCTATCCTGCAAAGAAATTCTGCGAGCTTACAAAAACAACGCCTGTTATCGGAAGGTTCACTCCAGGACTCTTATCAAACCCTCTGTATCCAAAACACCTTGAACCCGAAGTGATTATAGTCTCAGACCCCAAAGCAGATGCGCAAGCTGTGAGGGAAGCAAGCATTATGGGCATCCCTGTAATAGCGCTGTGCAGTACTGACAACGAATCCTTAGGCGTCGACCTCATAATCCCAACGAACAACAAAGGAAGAAGAGCCTTAGCTGTCATCTATTGGCTGTTAGCTAGACAAGTGCTTAGGGAGAGAGAAGAGTTTACTCCAGACCAAAACATGGAGTTGTCAATCGACGATTTTGAAGCAAAGATATCCAGAACAGAATAGCTGACTGAAGGTGTCTAAGTGAAGGTGCGAAGGCCATGCCAAGCGGGAAGCTTCTATGCTGGGACATCAGCGGCATTACAAAGCCAGTTGGAGAATTGTTTCACACACCCACTTGGTCCTGGAAAGCTGTCAATCGTGGAGAAAGGCTCCAGAAACATCGTTGGTTTGATCTGCCCTCATGCAGGATACATGTATTCGGGTCCAATAGCAGCTCATTCATACCACCAGTTGGCGGCTGATGGCAAACCAGACGTCATCGTGATTCTCGGTCCAAACCACACTGGGCAGGGTAGCGTCTTAGCGCTAATGAAAGAGGGCGCTTGGCAGACCCCCTTGGGAGACGTGCGAATAGATGAGGAAGCAGCCAATAAAATCCTGCAACGATCCCAGATTATCGACATAGATCCTCAAGCTCACACCTATGAACATTCAATAGAAGTTCAGCTTCCCTTTCTCCAACATCTTTACGGGTCAACATTCAAGTTTGTCCCCATTAGCTTCCTGATACAAGATCTAGAATCCTCCCATGAAGTGGGTAAAGCCATTGGTGAAGCCTTCAGCGGAGAAAACGTGCTAATCATCGCCTCCACTGACATGACCCATTATGAGCCCCACAAAGTAGCTAAAGAGAAAGACACAAAGGCTCTAGAGGCTTTGGAGAAGGTAGATGAGAACGCGTTCTATTCCGCTATCGAAGCTCATCATATTACTGCTTGCGGTTATGGCCCCGTTGTAGCTCTTGTGTCAGCTGCGAAACTCCTAGGGGCTACAAAGGGTAGGATTCTCTGCTACAAAACAAGTGGCGACATCACAGGAGACTATTCATCTGTCGTAGGTTACGCTTCTGTCGTCCTCACTAAAGAGTAGAACAATCACGTTCTAGCAATAGTTGCCCTAGCATCCTCCAAGATCTTTTGAGTGTGCTTCTACAAAGGATTTTATTACATCTTTGGTTATATTGCGTCTGAAGGGTGCCCCAATGGGAAGTGGTTCAGGCTTTGGAAAAGTCATCTTGTTTAACGAACATTTCGTTGTCTATGGTATCCCAGGGATTGTTTCTGCTATTAGTTCAGTAGCTCAAGCAGAAGTTAGTAGAACCGGAGAAGGAATATCATTAAAGGATGCAAGAAAGGGCGCAGAGGGGTACACTGAAAAGAAAAAGACTCAACAAAAAGAGTCAATAGAACGGATGCTTAGAGCAATGGGAATCAATTCGGAAAAAACCTCTTTGGAGATATGGTTGGGTGGAAACCTCCCTGGTTTCAGCGGAATTGGCGCTTCTGCGGCAAGTAGCGTCGCGATTGCGAGAGCAATAGCAGAAGAATTCAAAATGGATCTGCCAGATGAGAGAATCAACGAGATCGCCTATGAAGCTGAGAAAGCTTATGCTGGAACTCCATCAGGCATTGATAACACTGCAGCGACTTATGGTGGTTTGATCTGGTTCAAAAAGACTATGAGCGGAGGATCCAACATAGTCGAGAGACTAACCTTGGAAGAACCAGTTGAAATAGTCATAGGTAACACAGGAATTGTAGCTGATACTAAGGAAATGGTTGCTGGAGTTGCAGCGAGGAAGGAGAAAGATCCGGAAAGATACAATCTGCTGTTTGAACAAGCAGGAGAACTAGCCTTCGAAGCAAGAACAGCTTTGAAAGCGTTTGATCTGAGGAAAGCTGGGAAACTAATGAACGAAAGTCATCGATTACTTCGGGAAATCGAAGTTTCCTGTGAAGAACTTGACTGTTTAGTGAACTTAGCTCAAGAGCAAGGGGCCTTTGGAGCAAAACTGACTGGTGGTGGCGGTGGAGGATGCATGGTAGCTTTAACTCCTAGTAAGGATCTGCAAGAAAAGGTTGCCACAACCATTGAAGATGAAGGATTTGAAGTGTTGAGAACAAAAATTGGAGTTTGAGATACCAAGAGAGGTGGACTTGGTGGAAATAAGGAGGGAGACGATTGGGGTTTAGACAGTTCCTGGAGCAACTTGACTCAGAAGGAGAACTAACAAAAATAAGGCGAGAAGTGTCAACTACGTATGAGCTGGCTGGAATTATAGATGCTCTCCAAGAGAAACCCGTTCTTTTTGAGAAGGTGAAAGAGTCTAACTTCCCTGTTGCAGCCGGCCTAGTCTCTTCGAAAGAACTGATTGCCAAAGCTTTGAACGTGGAGCGTGAAGAGCTGTTGCACAAGCTGTCAGATGCTATAGCAGAGCCTTATCCATCCCCAGACATCGTGAAGAATGGAGAATGCCAAGAAATCGTTGAGAAAGATGTTGATCTAACAAAGCTTCCGATAATGAGATACACAGAGAAAGATGGTGGAAAATACGTGGCATCCGCCATAGCCATAATAAGAGACCCTGAGTTGGGTAGAAACACATGCTTCCACCGGTTGATGTTGCTGGACAAGAAGAAGTTTGTGGCTAGAATCGTTGAGAATAGAGGAACGGACACGGCTCTCAAAAAATCCGGCGGTGAACTCGACATCGCGATGTGCATAGGCAATTCGACTGCTGTACTTCTCGCTGCTTCCACATCCTTGCCGAAGGGCGTTGACGAGTTAGGAATGGCAAACGTGCTAGAGAAGACAGAGTTAGTAAAGTGTAAGACCATTGACGTTGAGGTTCCTAGAAACTGTGAGATAGTTTTAGAGGGTAAGATTACGAAAGAAGAAGCACCAGAAGGGCCATTCTTAGATCTCACAGGGATTGTTGACAAGGTTAGACAGCAACCAGTGATAGAAATAAACTGTATAACTCATAGAGAAACCCCAATCTACCAAACCATACTTGCCGGTAGAAAAGAACACAGATTGTTAATGGGAATGCCCAGAGAACCAACAATCTTCAATGAAGCGAACAAAGTCTGTGAATGTAAGGACGTTTACATAACTATCGGTGGATGCAGCTGGCTTCACGCAGTCGTGCAAATCAAGAAGCAGAATGCGGATGACGGAAAAAAAGCTATCAAAGCAGCCTTTAAAGGCCATAAATCATTGAAACACTGTGTAGTTGTAGATGAAGACATAGACATTTATAATCCACACGAGGTCGAGTGGGCCATCGCAACAAGATTTCAAGCAGACAAGGATGTTATCATCCTGCCAAACCAAAGAGGGTCATCTCTTGATCCATCTGGAGATTTAACTGAAGGAAGAAAAGCTACAACATGCAAGATGGGGTTAGACGCAACAATACCCTTCACGGAAACGGGTAAAGGCTTCAAGAAAGAAGAATACAAGAAGATTGATCCAAACCTATTCATGTGATTCCATGTATCTCACAAAAGAAGAAGAAAGAATGATGGACGGAGAAGAAGGCTACGCTGTTAAGAAATCCATGGAGATACTCGTTGCCTTGGGAGATATCTACGGTGCTGAGAGACTCATAGAAGTAGGCTCTGTACAAGTAGCCGGCGTTTCATATCACAACCTCGGGGACGCTGGCCTAGGCTTCTTGAATGAACTAGCAGAAGATGGAACGGTTAAAGTGCTTACAACTTTGAATCCTGCAGGAATGGATTTAGAGGACTGGAAGCGCCTTGGAATAGACGCGGAGTTCGCAAGAAAACAGAATTTAGTAATAGACGCGTTCAAGAAAATGGGCATACTAATCTCTTGTACATGCACACCCTACTTGATAGGCAACCTGCCAATATATGGAGAGCACATTGCCTGGTCTGAATCCTCTGCAGTAACCTTTGTCAACTCAGTTATTGGAGCAAAGACAAACAGAGAAGGCGGGCCATCCGCTCTTGCAGCAGCCTTTGTTGGAAAAACACCCTATTATGGTCTGCATCTGGATGAGAACAGAGTACCAGACACCCACGTGCAAATAACTACCGAACTGAAAAACCTCCCAGACTGGGGAGCCCTCGGTTACTCCATCGGTAAGAGAGTGGAAAACAAAATCCCTTACATAACTGGCATAACAGATGCTAGCTTAGATAAGCTGAAGTCTTTCTGTGCTTCAGTCGTGACTTATGGCTCAAAACCATTATTCTACATAAACGGGATAACTCCTGGATCAGAAAGGCATAGACCACCTAACGAAATGATAACCATCGAAGATAGGGACATAAAAGAAGCGTACGAGAGCATCAACGACGATGTCAGCATAATAGACCTAGTCTGCGTAGGTTGTCCTCACTGCTCAATAAAGGAAATCGCGGAAATAGCCGAGTTGTTGAATAACAAGAAGATATCTTCGAACACCGAGTTCTGGGTTGCATGCTCAAGACTGATGAAGCAGATGGCTGACAAGCGAGGGTACACTGAGACAATTGAGAGAGCAGGAGGCAAATTCGCCTGTGACACTTGTATGGCAGTAGCCCCATTGAAAGGAAGATTTCGATCCGTTGCGACTACCTCCGCAAAAGGATGCTACTACTCAAGACATAACGGTATGCTGACAAAGATGGGGAGCTTAGAAGAATGCATAGAAGCAGCGGTGAGAGGAAGATGGAGCTGAAAGGAAGAATAATTTCAAAAGGAGTTGCAGAAGGAGAAGCTCTAACAACGTCACAGCCAATATCGTTCTACGGGGGAGTAGATCCGAACACCAGCAAGATAATTGAGAAAGGACATGAGCTGCAAGGAAAAGAAGTCAAAGGTAGAATACTAGTTTTCCCAAACGGAAAAGGATCCACAGTTGGATCTTACACTCTCTATCGAATGAAAAAGAACGGCATAGCACCTGCTGGGATCATAAATAGAGAGTGTGAGACTGTAGTCGCTGTTGGCGTAATTATCTCGGATATACCTTGTGTTGATAAAATCGACGTATCAAAAATAAGAACAGGAGACCAAGTTCAGATAAAGAATGGTCTTGTCACGATAGAGGAGTAGAGAGCTTCAGCAGTCTCCTCAAACATGATTGGTTCATACATGTCTGTGGGTGCGAGCGTAAGATTGCTCTGGCAAGACTAAAGAACTCAAGCTGACTCAAGAAGTTAGAAGTGAGCTGCATTGGAGAGATATCCCTTGTTAGGAGGTAATGGATCGAGTTGGAAATGAGACGTGAGGGTAGGGACAATTTGGTTGTGTTGAAATTAGGTGGCTCCGTGATTACTGAGAAAGAAAGATACAAGACCCCAAATGTGGACTCTATAGATCGACTAGCTAAAGAGATAGCTGATGCAGGTGTCAAACGTTTGATGATTGTGCATGGTGGCGGCAGCTATGGTCATCCGCTGGCAGAACAATACAAGATCAAAGAAGGCTACAGGGAGGCGTCACAAATCGAGGGGTTGTCAAAAACCCATCAGGCCATGTTAGAATTGAACAAACTTGTTGTCGAAGCTCTAATATGCCATAATATCGCTGCCTTTTCTGTTACACCCTCATCTTGTGTAGTAACGAAGGCTGGTCGAATCGAAACCTTCTATGACGATGCGCTACAAATACTCTTAAACACAGAATTTGTTCCCGTCCTATTTGGAGACACAGTTCTTGACACCGAAATCGGATTCACTATACTCTCAGGTGATCAACTAGTCGTTGCCCTCGTAGCAAAATTCAATGCCAATAGGCTAGTCTTCGGCGTAGACGTTGGTGGGCTTTACACAGCAGATCCCAAAACTGACACTTCCGCACAACTAATATCACACACTACATTCGAGGAACTGAAGAGGACTTTGCACAATATTCGCGGCTCAGACACAACAGATGTGACAGGAGGGATGGCTGGGAAGATTCTAGAGCTAACAAACATTGCGAACGCAGACATTCAAGCAATCATAGTAAACGCCACAAAAGAAGGTAACATTTACAAAGCGTTGAAGGGAGAAGAGGTAGTTGGCACATCAATTAGAAAAGAGTGAAGTCTATTGCCAAGCCAAATCGAAAACAGAAAAGCAGAGCACATAAAGATCTCCTTGAAGGAGAACATTCAAGCTAGGAATATACACACAGGCTTCAATGACATCCATCTAATTCACCAAGCGTTGCCTGAAATCGACCGCGACAGAATCTCTCTTTCTGCAAGAGTCTTTGAGCATGATTTTTCCGCTCCGATTCTTGTGGGCGCAATGACTGGAGGTACAGAGGACGCTATGAAGATCAACACATCTATCGCAGAAGCAGTTGAGGAACTCGGATTGGGGATGGGTGTAGGCAGTCAGAGAGCCGCTATAGAAAAGCCGGAGCTAGAATCAACTTACAAAGTCGTGAGAGAGAAAGCTCCTGAAGCCTTCTTGGTTGCGAACATTGGTGCTCCTCAACTCGTAAAGGGATATGGTCTAAGAGAGCTCAAAAGAGCAGTAGAGATGATCGAAGCCAACGCTTTGGCCATTCATTTGAATCCGTTGCAGGAGGCGATTCAACCTGAAGGCGAAGCAAAGTATGGCGGTGTCCTGAAACAGATAGAAGAAGTTGCTGATAAGATTGACGTTCCTATAATCGTGAAAGAGACAGGAGCTGGCATATCCGCAGAGGTCGCGAAGAAGCTTGAAGAAGCTGGAGTCCAGGGGATTGACATCTCTGGAGCTGGTGGGACTAGCTGGGCAGCTGTGGAATACTATCGCGCGGAGATCCATAAAGATCCATTTCACCAACGTTTAGGTAGCAGTTTCTGGGATTGGGGAATTCCCACAACAGCGAGCCTAGTTGAAGTCAGTCAATCCACAAAAGTCACGGTCATCGCTTCTGGCGGCGTTAGAACAGGAATAGACGTGGCGAAATCCATAGCATTAGGCTCAAACCTAGCAAGTATGTCCACCCCTTTACTGCTTCCAGCTATGAGAAACTCGAATGAAGTCAAGAAGGCGTTACACTTCATTATTGAGGAGTTGAGGAACACTATGTTTCTTGTTGGAGCAAACAATGTGGATGACCTGAAGGAAACTCCCCTGGTAATATTGGGAGACACGGCAAAGTGGCTAGAGAAACGAGGCTTTGAACCAGAAAGATTCGCAAGGCGATAACAATGGAGAATGACATCATAGAGTTCTTAGCAAAACAGGCTGCAGTCATCGATAAGATGATTGAAAAATATATCCCGAGGAGATTCGATGAGAACTCTGCAGTCTTCAAACTCAGTCCACCGAGATACGCTTTCAACCTTGAAGCTGTAAACAAGGCAATAGCTGAGCCTATCTGGGAGTTCCTCGATCGAGGTGGAAAACGCTGGAGACCCAGCCTCTTCCTTCTAATCTGCGAAGCTCTAGGGAAAAGTCCACAAGAGTTCCTCGAATATGCTATAATTCCAGAGATTATACACAACGGAACTTTGATGATCGACGATATTGAGGATCAATCAGAACTACGGAGAGGGAAACCATGCACTCACAAACTTTTCTCCATAGACATCGCCATTAACACAGGCAATACCATGTACTACCTTCCCCTCTTACCCTTAATCGAGAACCGAAACAAGATACCAGCTGCCACGCTAAACAAAGCATATGAGATCTATGTGTTGGAGATGATCAACTTGAGCTTCGGTCAAGCGATGGACATCGCATGGCACAGAGGCTTGGCCAACGCAGATAATATCAATGAACAGAACTATTTTCAGATGTGCGCCTACAAGACCGGGACTCTTGCTAGAATAGCCGCGAAGCTGGCTGCAGTCTTATCAGGAGCTGACGACGAGGTTACAGATAAGTTGGGAAGATTTGCAGAGGCTGTCGGTGTGGCCTTCCAAATTCAAGACGATGTTTTAGACTTGATTGGGAAAGAATTCACGGAGAAGAAAGGGGCACGAGGAATGGACATATCAGAGGGAAAGCGAACGTTGATGGTCATTCACACGTTGCAGAGGGCCACCCAAGCTGACAGAGAGAGACTCATAGCGATTCTTAGAATGCATACCAACGATCAAAGGTTACGTGATGAGGCAATAGCCATTATAGAGAAGTACCAATCTATAGAATACGCAAAAGAATATGCAAGTCGAATTGTAAGAGATAGCTGGAACGAGGTTAGCAGATTTCTACCAGCATCCTCTGCCAAAGAGAGACTGAAATCCTTCGCCAACTATCTCATCAAAAGAGATATTTGAGAACTGACGGCTTTGACCTCCAAATCCGAGATCAGAGAAGCAATACGAAAGATTGCCCTATTGAACGCCTTAAATCATAAAGGCAAAGCTCAAAGTGGATCGATTATTGGCAAACTACTTGCTGAGCTTCCTCGCTTAAAAACTAAAGTTAGAGAGGTAATGCCTCTCGTCGAAGAGATCGTTGAAGACGTAAACAACCTCAGCTATGAGACCCAGAAAGAGACATTAGAAGAGACTTGGCCTGAAGCTCTCACCAGAGAGAAACCAGTAGAAAAAGAGAAGAAGCTCCCCCCCCTGCCCAACGCTCACAGATACAAGGTGATCCGGACCCGTTTCTCACCTAACCCAGACGCTCCAATTCACCTCGGCTCAGCAAGAGCGATATTTCTATGCAATGACTACGCGAAGATTTACGATGGAGAATTCCTCGTCCGCTTCGAAGACACTGATCCCAAACTGAAAAGACCCAAACTAGAATTCTACGACTCCATTAAGAAAGATTTGCAGTGGCTGAAATGTGAACCCGACGAGTATTTTATGCAAAGCGATCGGCTTCACATCTACTACAAATACTCTGAACAGCTTATCAAAGATGGTAATGCCTACATCTGCACCTGCAACCAGGAAACGTTCCGCAAGGCGATCTCATCTCAGAAGCCATGCCCATGCCGCAATCTACCTGCTGAAGAACAGATGAAACGGTGGAAGAGGATGCTTGATGGTACTTACAATGAAGGAGAAGCAGTTGTACGCATCAAGACAGACCTCTCACATCCAAACCCTGCTATAAGAGATTGGCCAGCACTTCGCATAATCAACACAGAGGTTCATCCTCACCCCCGGGTAGGCACGAAGTATCGAGTGTGGCCGCTGTACAACTTGGCTTGTGGAATAGATGACCATTTGATGGGAATCACCCACATAATTCGCGGAAAAGAACACCTGACAAATCAAACCAGACAAGAATTTATGTACGGCTATTTCGGCTGGAAATACCCCGAAGCCATTCACTATGGACGCCTAAAGATTTCTGGAGCATCCCTGAGTAAATCGAAGATTATGCAAGGAATGCGTGAAGGACTGTACAAGAGTTGGGACGATCCAAGACTTGCCACCTTCGCAGCTCTCAGACGTCGAGGAATACAGGCCGAAGCAATACGAAACTTGATCATAGATATTGGCCCGAAAACCCAAGATGTAACCATCAGCTGGGAGAACCTTTACGCCCACAACAAAAGAATAGTTGAACCCAACGCAAACCGGTACTTCTTCATTCACAACCCTAAAAGAATGATTTTAGAGGACATTCCAAAGAGGTTTGAAGCCGAAATTCCGTTGCATCCCAGCTATCCTGAAAGAGGAGCCAGACGATTCAAGATCGAACCGAAAGAAGAGGTTGCAGAGTTCTGGATAACCACAAACGACGCTGACAAGATGCGAGAAGAGGAAGTGCTCCGACTTATGGAGCTGTTCAACGTGAAAATAGAAAAAGTTGAAGAAGACGCTGTGAAGGCTCGCTTTCACAGCGAAAAATATGAGGACGCCAAAAAAGCAAAGGCGCCGCTGATCCATTGGCTACCAAAGGAAGAATCTATGCGATGCGAAGTTGTTCTAACCGACGCTTCTCGCGCAAGGGGACTCGCAGAAACAAGCTGCAGCCAACTTCGCGTCGGCGACTTGATACAATTCCAAAGATTCGGCTTCGTAAGAATCGACAACGTAACGGAAGACATGAT
>SOJC01000095.1 GCA_004376645.1 Candidatus Bathyarchaeota archaeon | reverse complement strand
ACCACCTCTTCCTCCTTAGCCTGCACCACCTCTTCCTCCTTAGCCTGCACCACCTCTTCCTCCTTAGGTTCGGCTGCAACAAGGGTTATTCTATCTGGAAACACCGCATCTGGAGGCATGATTTGTACTCTTACTCCGAGGATGCCGGACTTCAACTGCACATGAATTTCAGCTTTCCGCACATATCGCAAGGGAGGCTCTCCGCTCTTGGGAAGGTATCCGCCGCGGAACTTCTCATATTTCGCTCTTCGTCCTCGTAATTTCCCGCTGATGACTATCTCGACTCCCAGTGCCCCAGCGTCCCTAGAATTATTGAGTGCCCAATATCCTGCCCTCCGGTAGTGAATTCCTCTTCTAAGAGCTGAGGCAACCCGGGAAGCGACAACATACGCGTTGAGTTCAGGGATTTCGATCTCAGCTACTGAGATTTGAGGATTAGGAAGCTCAAATCGCTCCTCTAAAATTTCCGCGAGATCCCTTATGGATTCTCCCCCTCGACCGATGACGACACCTGGGCGCATTGCGTGGACTACTATGTGGGTTCCTAGGGGGGTTTTTGTGATGTCAACGCCACCGTAGCCTGCTCTTTCGAGTTCTTTCTGTAAGAATTCGTTTATTTGCGTCTTCTTTATTGCCTCTTCAATGAAATGTTTAACTACAGACATTATGCGTACTCCTCAGTTTTCTCCTCCATCTCCTCTAATACGATTTCCACGTGTGTAAGGCTCGTGTTCTTAGGAGATGACCGCCCAAAAGCCCTTGGTATACCCCGCTTAACTTTCATTCCAGGATAAGCTGATGCATGAATAATGCGGAGGCGTTCAATATCTAAACCTTTGAACTCAGCGTTGCCCTCCGCGCTTTGAACAACTTTTAAAATTCCTTTTGCTGCCTTAACTGGATACTTTCCAACCATCGCCTGTTGCATCCCGTGCCTGTGGCCAAGCTTCTTGATAAATCTGCGGAAGGGAACAGGCTGTTTTTTTACGATGACCTGTGATAAGAACCGTTTCGCTTTGTCCAGTCGCATACCCGTGATTGTCTTGCACACCTCTCTTGCGTGTTTAGAGGATATCCTAATCTCCCGACTGCTAGCTTTCACAGTTCTTTCACTATCAAGTCCTGTAACGGAGTACCCGAATTTTGGCATATTACCTTCCAACTGCGCAATTCAACAGCATCAACGTAGTTTATATTTCTTTTCTTGACAAAAATCGGATAGGACTCTCTTTGCCCATTCCAGCCGATTTGGACGCTTCTTTCGAAGAAGTAACACATTCCTTAAAAGTTTCAAGAAACATTAGGATCTAGCATGCCTCGTAGAAAGATTATAAGGGATGGGAAAAACGTTCTTCTCTATCTCAATAGAAAGCGTTCCTACTTAGTTAGAGTTGAAAAGGGGAAGAGCTTTCACACCCATAAAGGCTTCATAGAGTTTGATTCTTTGATTGGCAAGAAGTACGGAACATCATTGTTTAGCAGTCTAGGTGTAGAATTTGTGGCCCTAGAACCGATCCTTCGAGACTTCGTTTTCAAGGCTCAACGGAGGACTCAGATATTGTATCCTAAGGACATAGCCTTGATAGTTATGTTTGGGGGAATAGGCCCTGGTTGCCGAGTCGTCGAGGCAGGCACGGGAGCTGGCGCTTTGACTACGGCGTTAGCTTTCTATGTAAGACCGCGGGGACGCATCTATAGCTATGAGGTACGACCTGAGTTCCAAGAAATCGCTCATAAGAATCTAGAGAAAGCAAAGCTTGAGAAATATGTTCAATTGAAGAATCAAGACGTCACGTTGGGAATCGACGAGGTGGATGTGGATACAGTTGTCCTGGACTTGCCGACTCCTTGGCTAGTGGTACCCCATGCCTACGCAGCTCTGAAGGGTAGCGGAGGCTTAGTGTCTTTTAGCCCAACCATTGACCAAATTGTGAAGACGGTGGAGGCTTTGGAGGATAACGGGTTCGTTGATGTAGGTACTTTTGAATGTCTCATGCGAGGAATGCAGGTGATACGAGGCAGAACCCGGCCTCAGACCCTCATGACTGGACACACCGGCTATTTGACATATGCCCGCAAAGCTTTGCGATGATAAGCTAAGAATCGTAGAGTCATAAAGAATAAAAGCTACAGCTTTAAATGCTTCCGCTTCACGGTTTCATGATCATAAGCATTGCTTTTGTCTTTTCTTCTTAATGTAAAAACCGAGTCCTAGGAGCATAATGCCAGTAGATCCAGCAGTTCCTGCTAATTGTATTTCTGGAACTACGTTAAGAAGGTTTATTCGAACAGCTATTTTGTGGTTCTGAGTTTGAAGTGTTACTGCACCATCGTCTTGAAAGATTGCGACGACCCTTAGGTAGCCTGGAAAGTCCGTTTTGAATTCATCCTCTGCAAAGTACACGGTGTAGCTTCCCGTTTTATTCGTGTATTGAGACTCCCTTTCCTTCACAGGGATTTTTGGAGTTATTCGAGTTAAGCTGCCATCGGGAGCAAACCAAGCGAACTTTATCACTTCAACTCTCTTGTCCGTTGTTCCTGCAGTTACAATAACAACTTCAGATGCTTCTTCACCAGTTTTGCGTGAAGTAATGAAGTAGCCTTCGTCTGGATTGACGTGATCTAGCCAATCTGCTCTGGCATTTGAGACTAACAGAAGTGCAGATAGCAGTGCTAGGACTATCGCAATCCTTGCTTTCATATGCTTCACATATAATTTCCTCTCATCTCTTACTATTATATATAGAAGTCGAATTCGTCTAGAGGAATCCATATAGAAAGCCTTGTCTAGAAGAACTTTTCTAGAACGATTCGAATGATCCACTGGCTTGAGAAAGTGATCATCCCAGAAGATGTTGAATGGTTAAAAGGGTGATTATGGAAAAGTGGAATTCTTGCTGGAGCCTTTATTCTATGGTTGTGGGATGAAACTTAGTATTGTCGAATAGGAGGCAGCATACGACTTTGCCTTGACCTTCTTCTTTTGGACAATATGTAGATCACCGAGGCCACAGCGAAGCTAATGCCAAGAACGTTCACTTCTTCAGATGAGACAGGTTCTACGCGACTTTGGTCTGAATAGTCTAAGAATTGTTGTGACAGACCTTCAGCTCTTGTGATCTGCTGTAGAGTTTCTACAAGATTGCCATGCTCACTCACTCTAACAAAGAGCAACGTTGGGATAAGTATCATGGCTAAGCCTAAAATTATTGCAAAAGTTGTGTAGACAAGAGCTTTGTTCAGAGTTTCTTCCTCCAAAGAGTAACTAGGTTGATGCTGCTTTTAGTTCTACACTTTAGAACAGGTTGACGAGGATCTAGAATGGTTTTTCCCTCCACAACTTGATCGTTTCAATCCAGAGAATTAATGAACCTAAGATGCCGAAGACTAATGCAAAGAAGTTGTGCACGCCTCCTGTCACTCCATATAGAATCAAATATGTGGCAACCATCGTGGATAACCAAACTGAATAGAACAAGTATCGGGGCACCATGAAGCGTCCGACGCTCATGAAAAGCCGGAGGATACCAACTTTCACTTTTTCCACCAGAACATATTCCCCTGTTCCTTTCTTCTCAACAAGCCCCAAGTTCTGCAGCTTTCCAAGATGATGAACTGCAATGCTGGGACTTGAAAAATGTAAAGATCGTTGGATTTTTCTCACTCCTGAACTGTGATTGGGTGACCTAAGCAAATACCAATAGACTTGAAGAGTTTTGCCTTTCATGTGTGACTCGATAATTGCTAATTCGGACATGTTATGTTTGGGCATGGAAGCTTCCCACAAGCACTATCCACTTTAGCAATTATTTAAGAATGCGTGTGCTACATCCTTCAGATTGAAGGAGGAAAATTATGGATAGGATCAATGCTCCATGGGAAATGGAGAGGAAATTGCTAATAAAAGCTGAAGAGGAGACGGATGCTCGATTCGGATGCAAACCTGAAGAGAGACCTCTAAAGGATTATGTCCGGCTTGGAATAGTTAACTTGGACAAGATCTCAGGTCCGTCTAGTCATGAAGTTACAGCTTGGTTGAAACGCCTTCTGGATATTAGTCATGCCGGTCACGGTGGGACCCTAGAGACTTCCTTTTGGGAAGCGGGGAAATCCCAGAGTGACAGGTGTTCTACCCGTAGCTTTGGAAGATGCGACTAAGGTTGTGCAAGCACTCCTCTTAAGCGGCAAAGAATATGTCTGTGTGATGCGGCTCCACAAGAAAACAGCAGAAGAAAAAGTTAAGACTGTCTTGAGCGAGTTTCAAGGAAGGCTCCTTCAAAGACCACCGATACGGTCTTCGGTTAAACGGAGACTGCGAATAAGAACTGTTTACTATATGGACTTCTTGGAGATGCAACAGAGAGATGTACTTCTCAAAATAGGATGTGAGAGCGGCACCTATATTCGGAAGATTTGCTTCGATGTAGGAGAAGTATTAGGGTGCGGGGCTCATATGCACGAACTTAGAAGAACTCGTGCAGGACCCTTTACTGAAGACGAGAATCACGTGACTTTCTATGATGTATTATATTGTGTTAGTAAATGGCGAGAGAGTGAGGATGAAGAGAGTCTTCGGAAGATCATTCTACCGATGGAGAAAGCGTTAGAGCTCCTTCCAAAGGTTCACATACGTGACTCCGCTGTTGCAGCTGTCTGCCACGGTGCTCACCTCACTGCTCCAGGTGTTCTGTCGTTGGAGACGGGAATAGAGAAGGACGATGAAATCGCCTTGTTTACACAGAAAGGTGAGGTCGCTGCTTTCGCGCGCGCCTTAGCTTCATCGAAGAAGATCCTAACAATGGATCATGGATTCGTAGCTGAAACCATTAGAGTGATGATGGATCGGGATACTTATCCGAAAATGTGGGGAAAGGGTGGTAATACTTAGTCTCAATCAGTATATGGCTTTCAAACAATTTATTAGCATTGTCGAAACTACAAAACATTTCAGGGCGGTTAGCTCTTTGGAAGAGCGGAAGTACCACAGGAAAAGCGCATTCATTAATGGTGTTGCCGTAGGATTTGGCGTTGGCTGCTTCGCCACATTTGCGGCTTTGCTGATAACTGCGTTCTACTACTCGCAAGTTGCAGATCAAACTTTGGAAGGAGTTTTAGCTAGTTTCTCGCTTCCTATAATCTACTTCTTCATCTTAGGTATACTCTTTCTAATTGTCGGCTTTGTATGGGAACGCTTTGAAAAGCAGCCTAAATTATAAGCTGTAATTGTCTCTTAGATCTCTGCAAGGTTGAACGAGGCAACAATAGGTGAAAAGTAGATCCGATAGTGGTGAGCATTACTATTCTAAACAACCGAAGTCCAAACCCCGGATTGGATTAATACGTACTCATCTTCGAGGTCGTCTCTTTGAGTTCTTGACCACATCAGGCGTCTTTTCCTATAGGCGAGTTGACTTGGGAACAAGGTTGCTGATTGAGTCGATGATCCTACCTAAAGAAGGTTATATCTTGGATTTGGGATGTGGGTATGGTGCTGTTGGCATTGCA
This sequence comes from Candidatus Bathyarchaeota archaeon, assembly GCA_004376645.1. Classification (GTDB taxonomy): domain Archaea; phylum Thermoproteota; class Bathyarchaeia; order Bathyarchaeales; family SOJC01; genus SOJC01. Next base: position 565 of record SOJC01000095.1, on the reverse strand, counting down.
GCAGCAGTTTTCAACCCAGATCTGCACATTGTCATGGTGGACGTGAATGAACGGGCAGTACGGACAGCCAAGGAAAACGCTAAACGCTACCGAGTTGCCAACGTTGATATCCGTCAGGGTTTTCTCTATGAGCCAGTGGAAGACATGAGATTCGATGCTATCTTGTCTAATCCACCATTGAGCGCTGGCCTGCAAATCGTGAAGCACATCATTTTTGGAGGTGGCGAATTGCTTAATCAAGACGGGTTATTCCAGCTGGTTGTAAGGTCTAAGATTGGGGGAAGACAGTTTGCAAAAGAGCTGGAAACCGCATATGGAAATGTGGAAGTCATAGCTAGAAAGAGTGGCTATAGAGTGCTTCTTTCGAAAAAGCCTTAAACATCAAGCTTGGTTATCTCAAGAATCAAGAGTGCCGGGGTCTCCTAGAGCATACCCGAGAATTGGATATGCAGGCAATCTGGTATGGAGCAGATCTGTAGATTTCAGAGCTTAAGCCTGGAAACTATGGCTTGAAAGCCTGTGGTCCTTTGGGCCACGTGGGTTCAAATCCCATCCCCGGCGCCAA
>SOJC01000072.1 GCA_004376645.1 Candidatus Bathyarchaeota archaeon | reverse complement strand
AATAGTTGATGGTAATGAAGCCATGTGGGGGAAATTCAAACCCAAAGATGAAGATGCCACTACGTATCTATGGACTAACGATCCAGTTCACGTCGGCATCCTAAAGACATCCTTCGAAAAACTGTGGAAAGACTCTTCACGCCCATGAATGATATCGCGCTTTTTCCAAAGGATGATGGAAACAATCTTCTAGAAGATTTCTTCACAAATCGCATTAACCTAGTACACCATTGAATCGTACGCTCGCGGAACGAGGTTCTAAGGTTAAGTCGCCTTGGCGAGCCGCTTTTAGCTGCTTCTCCTCGCTCTCCGCGCGCTCAATCACACAGACCTCTATAGAAAGCCTACTGCAACCAAAGATACAATGGGCAAAGTTGCTACGATTGCAGGCAATATAGATCTAAGTATCGAAAGATTCTTCGAAGTCTTGATGGCTAGCACAGTTAATATTAAGGGCCACAGAACCAGAGGAATAAAACTGAGAATTTGGAACAGAATTTTCGGTGTGCCAAAACTGACAACTCCTAACTCCAAGGCGTCAATGATAATTATCATTGAAGAAGGTAGAAGTGAGAGACCTAGGAGAGATGCGACATCTAGAATGCCATTTTCTCCTCCAAGTTGTTCTGCTACTAGATGTGCTAGGCCGGATCCAATCAGCCATAATGATAATCCAACCAGAACCGTAAACGACGCTCTGGAAATAGGATCAGAAGTTACACCGAATCCGAAAGTGACAATAAACCAACGGGCTGGCGAAAAGCCGGGTTGCAGGGACAATATAAGATCTCTTAAAATCCACACGATAGAGACCAGAACAACAGACACGAGGGAAAACAATACCGATCGATGAAAGAATACATCCTCGAAAGTTTGCAATGGATGCAGAAAAGTACCTGTCAGATACTGACGGAAATCCTTCCTAGAAAAGCTGCCTAAGTGTCCATGCAGGTATAAATCAAGGAAAATCATGAAGAGATAGGGTATAGATATGTATTCTAGGGCGATAAGGGGATAAGTTGAGAAGAAAGGTATGAGAGTAGACTCGTTGAATTGATTAAACGTTGACTTGTTTAGAATTGTCACTAGAAGGAGAATGAAACCGAACATAGCATTAAAGACGAATTGCACGGTGAAACTTTTCTTCTTCATAAAGACGGCGGGGATTTGTGATCCTCCAAGAAAACTCACGACAGCAAGGCCGTAGATGAAGATTACTAGTTGTTTGATCCCGTCACTGGGAGGTGTAACCGGAGAGAGAGTGATCATGCTTTCTACTGCACTCACCATAAGGATTGAGTAACAGACAATCAAACCCCAGGCAATTGCAACGTAAAGCAGTTTTTGCTTTGTTGGATTCAAATCCTTTTCATCTCTCCTTAGATTTTACTTCTGATAAATGTCTTTAGTCTTTGTCATGTTCCTATTGAGGGAAATAGCATTCTATAAGGTCACTGCACTAGATTTTCCCTTTGATCTGGAGTTTGCGAAGAGCCCAGAAGTAGGCAATCGCTCCAACTACAGCAAAGGGCGTGGCCGAAAGAAGTATCTGGCCAAGGAAGCTGAGTTCAATAGGAGCTCCTGCGAAGGTGTATTGACGGAGAGCTGTTGCTGCCAAGCTCAACGGGTTAGCGACCACAACGGAGACTAGGAATGGGGGAAGGTAGTTCTGAACGACTTCGATGGGATAATAGACTGTGCTCAAAGTAAGAAGCGCAACTTGTACAATGTTTTGGAAAGCAAAGAAGAACTCTCCATGAGTTGAAGCGATAGCAGCGAGAGTCGCGGCGATGCCTGCAAGTCCCACTGCAAGAACAAAGAGGAAAGGCAACAACATGAAAGCACTCCAAATGGCACCACCTGGAAGAACTAACAAGGCTATTGCCATAAGAGAGCTGGCGTACACAATGGCAGCTGCACCTCCAGCGAGCAAGTATGCTATCACAAGACCTTTAGTGCTAACAGGGAGAGATAGCTCGTATTGAATTACTCCTTCACGGAGCGCCAGCCAAATCCGTCTTCCAGTATCTAAGGAAGCAGCAAAAAGGCCCATGACTATGACTGCTGGAACGAAATAGGTGAAGTATGGATACTCCATCATTCCTTTGTAGACCATAGCAACTACGAGCATATCAGAAAGGTTAAGGCTGAGAAGTACTGCCATGAGCCATTTCGTCCTGAAGAAATACGAGAAATCATTGCGAGCAATGGCAAAGATGACGTAAATCTCCCTCAAGCGCTCTTCACCCCCTCCACTAATCGTTGGATGAGAATTACGCCTAGACCCAAAGTACTGACAGAAAGAGCTGTCAATATGCTTATCGCATAGTACGGATTTAAGAGGAGAGTTGGATCAAATCCTAAGATGAATCTTACTAAATCTGATCCATAGGTGAGGGGACTGAAAGCAGCGGGTATAGCGTACTGCGCAGGCAGAAACATGAAGGGATACAGAACTGTGCTAAATCGGATTATTACAGTGCTTAAGCCTGTGACGATGGCTGTGTAAAGATCTGACGATTTGAAGGCTATGAAGGAAAGGCCTAACATTAAGCCTGCCACGCCAAAGCCCAGCCAGAACAGGACCAAGACACAAGCAATAATGGACATCCATGTTAGGTTTCCTATGATTAGAAAGGTTACTGACAGAGGAACTGCAAGCATCAACGCAAGCTCTGTCCCTCCCTGCAGACAGATCGCCATGAACAACTTAGCACGGGAGATTGGCAAGCTCAGTAGGTATGGAAGCCTGCCTTCATGAGCATGTTCAACGAAGTGACGACCAGTGTGGGAAGCCATATCGAAAGTTATCATTATAATCAAGCCAACCGCGAAGAATCGGTTGTAGTTTTCCACCCCTGTTACAAGTTGAGAAAGCATAGCACCGTACACTCCCACTTGGACGAGAAAGACGACCCATTCCATGATTATCCAGACTGGTGGTTTTAGCTCTGGTTTCAAATCAAACCATACAAGGCGAAGGGCATTACGCATTGGGAGTTTCACCTAATGCTCGCCCTGTGAAGTGGAGGAAAACATCATCCAGAGACGGCTCTGTGACTCTTATAGATAGTATGCGGGCTTTCTTCCTATAGCAGATGTCTGTCATTCTTGGCACCCATGACTCAGCCATAGAAACGTAGGCTTTGAACATGTTGGAGTTGGGACTAGCAATCTTCACAGTGCCTTCAAGTTGGCTCAACTCCTGTTGAAGGCTTCTGGGGTCAGCTGCCTCGACTTCAAGTTCGACTATGTCGCCTCCCGTAATACTGTCCTTCAACTCTCTGACTGTGTCACACACAACCATTTGACCTTTATCAAGAATAGTCACGCGATCAGCTAAGTATTCAGCTTCACGAACTTCGTTTGTGGCAATAAGAATTGTTGATCCTTCTTCGCGGAGTTTTAGTATCTGCGCCCAGATCTGGCGCTTTCCCCGCAAGTCCACTTGGCTTGTGGGTTCATCCAATATCGCAAACTTAGGACGTTGCACAAAGATCTTTGAGATTTCCAGCCGTTTCGCTTGTCCCCCGGAAAGGTGCATAAAGAGTTTGTTTCGGGCTTCCCACAATTCCAGATCCTTGAAGATTTGATCTATCAGAGAGTCCCGGCGAGATTTTGGCACACCACACACATTTGCATGAAACTTCAAGATGTCTGCGGGTTTGTGACGCCAGAAACCTCTGGCTTCTTGAAACGCTACACCTAGAATCTCTCGCACGCGAGTTGATTGAGTAGATACGTCGAGGCCCATCACTTTTGCTTGTCCTGAGGTTGGCTTCAGTACAGTCGCCAGAATGAGAAGAAGTGTTGTTTTTCCGGAACCGTTCGGTCCAAGGAGAACCATGATCTCGTTCTCGTCGATGGTAAAGTCTAGGTTTTTCAAGGCATCGGTTTTGCCATATCTCTTTGTAAGATCTTTCGTTTCGATAGCGTACATTCTGATTTGCAACCTTAAAGTAATAATAAAGGGCTTGCTTGGTAATGCAAGTCTGGAAAATAAAAGTAGTGGTTATTTTTTGTGCCGTTTGTTTCTTTCTCGTTTCTGAGCCTTCTTGCGCCATTCCCGTTTTCTCTGAGTTTTTATGGATGATCGACTAAAACGCTGGTCCAATTCAGTTCGATATTGACTTATGGTCTGATAGAAAGTTGGAAAGTCGATCTGTTTCTCTTGAAGAGAAACTATACTGTCATTTAGCCGTTTTTTGGTCTCAGGATTTTCTGTCTTATCAAAAGCTTCTGAGTAAGCTAAGTATGCAGCATGGAATTGAAAGTTAGAAGGGTTATCGATCGAGAGCATTTCCGGTGGTGTTATTTCATTGCTGTCGGATTCTTCAATCATTTTCTTCCAAGCTTCTGTAATGTTTTAGTATACTTGCCTTGCCTTTTATAGATAGCGTCTAATATGTATGCTGTTACTCTTTGAGAGTATGTGCCAATCTTGTTATCGTGAAATCATGCATACATCGACCCTGTGCAAGCGTTACGGTATGAATAGGGATGAAAGACGTCTGTTTTTGTTCAATTAGTTAGCTCCTTCAGTACCTCAGGAAAGTTCGTCATGGGGAATGATATCACATCAATAAATGTAATGCCAAAAAACCTTTAGGATAAAGGTAGAATTTTGGACGTTAAATTTGGTCTTGGAGTAGGGAACACATCGCCACCATAGTGTACATTATAATATGTGAAGCCCAGAATCCTTTAGTGGTTCACGAAAAGAAGCAGAGGATAAATGTTCGCTTGGATGTAAGCACTATAGTGATTTAGATAAACAGGGTTATTTACTAACTGATAAGTCTAGGAGAATTTACAGAAGAAATGTAGGGAAGTTAGCAATTCATACATATGAAGATATAAATATCATTTTGTTCATACTATAAATCATGGTCAAAAGAAATTACATCGCAGATATGGAAAATGCGCTGAAAGGAAGAAAAAAGCCGATGGAGTTATTGCACCTTATCTTAGGGTTCCTTGATTTCAAATCAACTGAAATTAAAATTTATAATCTCCTATTAAAGTCTTCATTGACTATAAAGCAAATTGAAAGACAGCTAAATCTTTCAGAACGAACAATACGAAAACATATCAAAAAATTAGGCCAAGATGGATTCATAACTAGAAAGGTGGAACAAGGTAAAAGACTCAAGTATGTTTACAGGGCTGTTCCTGTCAAGGAGACTTGGAAAAAAGTGAAGGGTAAACTTCAAAAGACATTAGATGAAATCACCAAAGTTTTGGAAACAAAGGCCAAGTTTTTCTAGTGGCTTACCAGTATGCATCTTCAAATGTGCCGACACCTCCACCTAAATCATCCAAAGCGACTATTCGGTCTTTGGTTTTTAGACGAAGTTCCTTATGTAAAACAGCATATTTAATGTAAACCTGTGAACCGCCACCTTTCATAGCAAATTGCTTTTCAGCGCAAGTTTCTAACATGATTCTAAAGTCTTTATCATGATCTTTTCCTTCAACAAGCCATAGGAGAGTATCGCCTTTTCTTTTTGATATTTTCAGCTTTGGATTATCGAATCTGATAATTTCATTATTTTTCTGATCACAAAAAGTTAGAGATCTGCGGAAATAGTTTTTCGAATCTTTCCAGGTTTTAAGACAAAAGAATGAGACTACAGAGCTATTTTGAAAAATTATTCTTCCCAAACGAAATGGTCAGAATATTGTAGTGCCAACAACTTTTTGTAAATGTGCTGTTCCCTTGAACCTTTTTCCTAATATAGTGCCATCAGCGTCTGAAAAGATGGCCACCCAACCCATGCCGAATGGAGGTATGAATACGCCACATGCATCTTTATCCTCAAGATAATTTGCTTTTTTGATATTCAAGTCAATGGTGTTGCCTACTTTCAGTCTGTAATCCGGAAAACTGCCGCTAAGCATCATTTCTTGACCTGAAATCTTGGAAACTATTTTTTTCTCTTGAATTTTTATGATGGCGTTCGTATCTCCTAAATCATGGAGTTTTTTTCCATCGTATACCCAGCCAGCGGTGACAGCTTGGAATTTGTTTTTTCCTAAGCTTCTGAGCACCATCTCTTTATCGTTGAACAGCCTTTTCTTTCCGTTTTTTCTGGATATCAGCAACATTAATTGTATAGGCTTCTCTCCATTCTGACCAAAGAAAAGAAACCACCAGTATTCCTTTCCTAAAGGAGGCAATGTTTCAGAATTA
>SOJC01000099.1 GCA_004376645.1 Candidatus Bathyarchaeota archaeon | reverse complement strand
GGGTACGACTAGATAGGGAGGATTCTTTTCCCTGTAGAGTTTTGAATGATGAATTGGTGGGCAGCTCCTCTGTTTGTAGTTAGCGAGGAAATGATCAGCTAGGTCCACTAAATTCGAGTTGGAATATAAGGACACAATGTTACCGTCTCTTGTACGTTGCATTAGCATGTCCATAAGATGTGAAAGCTCAGCTAGGGAGCCTCGTTTTTCTTGTCTTCCATTCATGAATAGGTCAATGAGGCTTTCGTGATCATCGCCATATATCTCTTTGAACACATCCAAATCAACTCGGACCCACAGGTATCCATACAGTTCTTCGGTGAGTGGTCCGTTCGCAGGTTTAGCAGCCTTTAGATTTTTCTTAATCCATAGCTTTATTCTATCTTCTTTCATGTTGTCGAATATGTGGTGAGACCCAAGGATAGACTGGTACAAGAGTTTTAGGAGATCTATGAAAGTGACTCCGACATGAGTTTCGATGTGTATTTTCAGAATTCTGTCAAACTGATCTTTAGCTTCTCCGACAAATTTTAATTCAACTAATGAAATCGCTTCAACTTTCATAGACAATCCTGCTTACCCTCTTTACGACCTTATTTCAGCTCTATTAGAGGCCAGCCATCCCAAACTTCTTCCAAATTGGGTTTCTAGCAATTTGTTTGGGTTTCCTATCGATTCTTCCAGCTTGTAGTCAAATTCTATTCCACCCAGAAAGGGCATATCTAGACTTTCAATGTTGCGACGGATAAACAGCGAATCAGTCATCTTCATGTTTTCTATGACACCGATTACTGGAACCTTCAAGCTTCCTAACAACTCTATCAGTTTTCTAACTGTCTCAAACGCTACTTTAGATGAAGTTGTTATCACGAGGAAACCGATTTTTTTGATGAGTCTTATCATGTCAAGGGTTGCGTCTCCGATGCCTGGAGGCATATCAATCACCAAAAAATCCAGAGAGCCCCACTGAGTGATGGCTAATAACTCTATTATTGCGTTAGAGATGTCGATGCCTCTCAAAGGGGACGGACGATTACCTGCATAGTAGATGATCGACATGTACGCTAGACCATGAACTACGGGAGGGATAATTCCCTTCTCTTCCCTTGGGTATACTCCCTTGACGCCTAGTATTATGTGGGTAGATGGGCTGCTGAAATCCAAATCCAATAGGCCTACTTGATAGCCACTTCTTGAAAGAGTGAGGGCTAATGTTGACGCGATTAAGCTCTTGCCCACTCCTCCTTTGCCGCTTGACACTGCTATTATCTTTCTAATTTTTGCTAATCTTTTGTCAATGATGTTGAGTCTAGGATCAATCATCGCTGCTTCACCCTGTTATGGATTCCAGCCAAACTCCACGGCCTGCAAGAATTTCGAAGTCTGGGCTCTCACACTTGGGGCATCTCATGTATGAGTGTGCAATCTCAGGAATGAAGTGGATTGCTTCTGATACATCTTCTTCGAGATTCTCTGCTTCGAAATTCCATTGATGGCTACAGACTCTGCATTTAAACTTCGCCTTCACGGTTTCAAAGTTGAATTTCGCGTTCCTGAGAGAAGAAGATTGGAATTGAGAAAGAGCAAACTCGAAGATCTCCCGGTCTATCTGTTGCAGTTCGCCAATTTTGATCTTAACTCCAACAACATCCTTAAGTCCTTCTTCTTCTGCTAATTTGAGAATTGTGGAAACGACCGCCTCTGCCAAAGCCCATTCATGCATGCTAGAACCTCTAAACATGTGATACCTGAAATATCGTATAAACGTAATTAAGCTTGGCTTAACTCAGCTTTTGGTGTCTGCCATAGTTCGTGAGTTCTTGTTCCACGCTCGTGACTAGAGCATCATAAGATTCGGGTATGTAGCTCTTTTCTTGTTTAACTCTGTTTTGTGCTTTCAGAGTTTCATTCAGCAACTGCAAAAAGCGT
>SOJC01000007.1 GCA_004376645.1 Candidatus Bathyarchaeota archaeon | reverse complement strand
AACTTTAATATTTGACTTGTCTATGCTTATAGGTGGATTTGAGATGAGCACACACGCAGAAGAGTTGAAATTACGTCTGATGACTATTGATTTACTTCGCGCTGCAAAACGTCAGCATACTTATCGGGAATTATCAGCTAAGACAGGCTTGCCTGTAACCGTTCTAAGCAGATATGCAAAGGGTCATGTTCTGCCGAATTTCACAAGATCCAAGGAACTGCGGAAAACCCTCAAGAAGATCGTGGGTTTAGAGATTGAGCTGCGCGGAAAGATCCGCTTCAACAATGATGGATATTTTGACAACACAAGTATCATAAGTGATTGCAACATTTTGAGGCAGGCAGCCCATTATGCCCTTGCCGCTTTTGCTGGTAAGCGAGTGACGAAAGTTTTGACAGCGGCGGTGGATGGAATTCCCCTCGCAACCATGGTTGCTAACCAGTTGGGCATTAATCTTGTTATCGCTAAACGGAATAAGGAAGTAGGAGTGCCGGCTTTTCTTGAGGAAACATATGTACTGAAAAACTCAGGTGTAACTATGACACTTTACATTCCGAAGAAGGAAGTGAAGCGGAGAGATAGTGTGCTCATTGTCGATGACATGATAAAGACCGGGGAAACGCAGAACGCGTTAATAAACTTGATCAGGAAAAGTAGAGCGGAACTTTCAGGCATTTTCACGTTGATAGCTATAGGAGACGAGTGGAAGGAAACTTTGAATATCCCTAAGGGTTGCCCTGTAGAGGTTGTCACGAAGATGAACCCTCCTGCTAGAAGTGCCTAAAAGTCGAATCAGTAACTAACTCCGAAACCTTATGGCTCACTTAGGATGCAGAAAGAATGGAATAATCGTTTCTAGCTTGTGGTAGCATGAGGACGATTGAATGGAAAGAAGGCGTAGTAGTCACTGTTGATCAAACAAAATTGCCTAACGAAACGACAATCCTGAAGATGACGAGCTGCAATGATGTTGCGAAGGCAATAAAAATGATGAAGATCCGAGGTGCTCCTCTTCTAGGTGCTGCTGCAGGGTATGGTCTTGCGTTAACAGCATATCACTCAAAAGCTGAAACTAAAGATCAGTTGATGGAAGAACTCGTTGTCTCCGCACGTATTCTCCGAAATACCCGACCGACAGCGATCAATCTTTTTTGGGCTCTGGATCGAGTAATAGAGAAAACGCGAGAGACTGAAGGAAATGTTGCTACTGCTGTGAAAGCTGTGATTGAAGAGGCTGAAAGAATCGCGACTGAGGATGTTCTTGCAAACAAGATTATTGGAAAGCATGGCTCTTCACTCATAGACGATGGTGATACAGTGCTAACGCACTGCAATGCAGGAAGCTTAGCCACAGTTGACTATGGTACAGCGTTGGGAGTGGTGAGAGCAGCTTGGAAAGATGGGAAAAATATCAAAGTAATAGCAACGGAAACTAGGCCTTTGCTTCAAGGTTCAAGGTTGACAACCTACGAACTGCTTCAAGACGGCATCCCAGTTACATTAATCACAGACAATATGGCTGGATACGTCTTATCAGAAGGGTTAGTCGACAAAGTAGTTGTTGGTGCGGACAGAATAGTAACTGATGCAGTGATCAACAAGATTGGCACCTACACAATAGCAGTTCTAGCCAGAGAAAATGATGTTCCCTTCTATGTTGCCGCGCCTGAATCAACCTTCGACTTGGAAAGATCGTCGGAGGATGTTCTTATTGAGAAGAGAGATGCGGATGAAGTGGTCAAGTTTGGCGGGGTACTAGTCGCCCCAGCAGGAATAGAAGTGCTCAACCCAGCCTTCGACGTTACTCCACTTAAATATGTTTCCGCGATAATCTATGAAAAAGGAATCCTTTATCCAAAGGACTTCCAAAGGCTTTCAACTCAAAACTAGTTAGCAAAATCCAATCTTGCATACATAAAATATCCTTGGAAAGGACAAGATCATGAAAGAAAAGACCCAGATTGAAGCGCGGGGGAAGGTTAAGGTAAAGAAGATTAAGACCATCCTCTGTGAACAAGGTGCCACAGTTTCAAGCAAAGCAAACTTTGAAGAATTAACTTCTCGCGGTTATGGAACGGTTGAAGACAAGAAACTGGTGTTGAATGCCTACGAAACCCTCTTCCTCCTGAGCAAAGGATTACTCGAAGTTTCAAAGAGAAAACCTAAAAAAGCACTGAATTTCAGAGAGCTCCTAAGCCTGTATAGACTTGCAGACGAGAACGTTTGGGTCAAATATCTAATTTACAGGGATCTAAGAAGCCGCGGTTACGTCGTTAGGGAAGGATTTGGATTAAAAATAACATTCCGACTCTACGAAAGGGGAGAATACAGCAAAGCGACTGCTACCTATCTCATCCTCGGAATTCAAGAAGGCAAACCAATCTCAGTCAAAGAACTGGCTAGCGTGCTAAAGCACGTTCAAAGTCTGAAAAAGAAACTTGTCCTAGCAGTTGTCAACCGACGGGGAGAGATCGTCTACTATACGCTCTCAAAATTGACCATGAAATAGCTGTTGGAGAGCTCTTATGTCGAAATTTCAAAGAATCAGAGGCATGCGCGACTTCTTACCTTCTGATGCGGCAAAGCTAAGACACATTGAAGCTGCGACACGAGATGTTGCAGGTCTATATGGCTTTGCAGAGATAATAACACCTCTCATTGAACATTATGACTTGCTGGCAGTGAAGTCCGGGGAAGAAATCAAGACCAGAATGTACGTTTTTAACGATTTAGGTGGACGAAAAATCGCTCTAAGACCTGAATTCACCGCTTCCATCGCTAGATTGATGGCTACAACCCTTCGAAACGAACCAAAGCCACTACGACTTTTTTCAACAGGGACACTTTACCGCTACGATGAACCCCAATTCGGTCGCTACAGAGAGTTTTGGCAATCAAACTACGAAATCTTCGGCAGCAAGAGACCTGAAGCAGACGCGGAGATTCTATCGCTCACCCATCAACTGATGCGGAAACTTGAGGTTCAAAAGTTCTGGCTAAAAATGGGCGACGTCGGGATACTACGAGGATTACTGACAGAAGAAGAAGTGGAAGAAGAACGACAAAACAGAATACTCCAACTCCTAGACGCCAAACGCTGGGAAGACGCCTTAAAGACAGCTAAATCTTTCAAAGTCTCAACAAAGGGAATCACGACCTTGAAGAAGATCTTCGCGATTAAGGATAGAGATCCTTCAAAAGTCTTGCAGAAGACCATGAAGGTGCTCAAAGATTACGAAAGTGGGGTCAACGCAGTGGAGAATTTGGAGGAGATAGTCAATCTCTGTAAGCGAAGTAGTGATGAGATGGATATATTGGTGGAACCAAGGTTTGCTAGAGGTTTGGAATACTACACAGGGATGATCTTTGAAGTGTTCGTTCCGGAGATGGATATCTCCCTAGGTGGAGGCGGAAGATATGACAAACTTGTTGAGATGTTTGGAGGCGAATCTACACCAGCTGTAGGTGTCGCTCACGGTTTAGACCGTATTTCCCTAGCCTTAGAGAAGCAAAACACTCCGCAAAAAATCTTAAGACAGGTTGTGGCTTTGGTGCCTATAGGTGAAAAGGCTGTCCCAAAAGCCGTAGAATTAGCATCGCAACTTAGGAAACGTGGCATCCATGTTGAGATGGAAATTATGGGTCGGACAGTTTCTCGAGCCCTTCAAGACGCTGATAGAAGAGAAGCTTCACATGCAATTATTATGGGCCCAAAGGAAATAGCTGAGAAGAAAGTTATGTTGCGAGACTTGAGAACCCGGCAACAGCGCCTCATTGATATTCAAGAACTGTTTAAGACTCTGGAGAGATAAGTGGGTAGAGATTCATCATCACGATCCAAGTGGAATCGTTTTCTTCTCAAACTTCCCCAACAGAGCTATCAACCCAAAGATAGCCACTGATAACCATAAAATCACACCTAAGAAGAGGTTTGCCAAAAACGTCAAGGAATACATTGCATCAATCCCAGCGAAATGGAAATCTGATGACAAACCAAAAACAGTGAAGTAGTAATTGAAGAACCAGTGAAGCAAGATGGGAGCTTGAACTCCATAATAAAGATACGCTACCGCAAACACAACACCACTTAGAGCAGCTGGCAGTATTTTTCCAATCTGCCAACCGCCATAGTAGTGGGCAAAGCCGAATAGAGAAGCTGTGAAAGCCACCATCACCCACTCAGCCACGGTTAAGCCACCGCCAAACAAGCCACTTTCACCAACAGTTCTCAATCCCACTCTTTCCTTCGCCTTATCAGGGAGTAACACAGCCAATATACACGTCTTAAGCCGTTGAATCCCAGAGAAGTAAGGCCTAGTGCTTTTCCCAACAATCGAAATGTACGTTATCAAAAAGGCGCCTATAGGGATAATTCGGAAAATTATCTCTTCCACTACGGCAGCGCGGGAGAATTTGAGAAAGGCAGAGAAAGGATCCCCGAAGGATGGCGCTCCAGTGGGAAGCCCACTCTGACTTTGCAGAAAATGCAAGACTATCGTGGCTACAAACAACATGGATGTTATCAAGGGCATAGCCAAAAGGTTGTTACTGAAAGGATTTTCCTTAGTCTTTGATAAGAACCCTTTAATTTGGGTCAAGAGGCTTTCTCTGAACTTCCAAGCCGCAGCAAAGCACAGAGCGAATATCCACCAAAGAAGGAGGAAATACAAACCGGCGTTCACATTAACTTCTACAGCGATGAATAGTAATGGATAAATCATTACTGAGCCACGGCTGAATTCCAGCCCTTCCACAGTGGAAAACAACACTAGTATGCCTAGACCCATTGAAACTATGTATGTAAAGATGATGAAAAGCGCAATAATCAGAATGAAAGCTAAAAAATATCTCTGCAACATTTCAGGCAGAGAATTCATGTCACGCACCTTCCAAGTTGGTTCACCAAATTAACTTTCACCCTGAAACTCTATTTACCCATCTTTGCCAGAACTCGATTCGCTAGCCTATCTACTTCTTTAATGTTGATATTACTTCTTGAAACGTGACTGAAAGAAACATTCTGGAATTTTTGTTGCAATTCTCGAACTTTTAGCCATAGAACTTCCAGTCGAGGGTTTAAAACTTGATATTCCCCATTAAGCTGCTTCACAACCAACTCACTGTCCAAGAAGCAGTGTACAAGTTCTTTCGTGAAATTCCGGGTCTCTTTGAGAGCGAAGATTAGGGCTTCATATTCAGCTTCGTTGTTTGTTCTCCTGCCAAGGAACTGAGTAGATGATTTCATTAGGATTCCTCTTTTGTCTAAGATTTTGAATGCAGCCGCTGCGGGTCCAGGATTGCCCCTTGAAGCTCCATCAGAGTATATCAGCAATTTGTCAGGTTCTTTGTGCAGCAAAAGCCGCCAACCTCCAGCAATTATTGCCAAATTGGAACTAATAAAAGAATTCTCTTTGATCTACATCCTAGCCTAAGAGTTTCAAAAACATACGTATACTGACTATGACAAGGATTAGTCCGAAGATTCTTTTCAGATTCTTGCTTGATACACGCTTGGAAACTCGAGTTCCTATCTGGGCTCCAACGACAACGCCAATGCTTAGGAGAATTGTGTATCCAAACTGGACGTTCCCAAGATATAGATGAGTCGTCACTGCAGAGATCGATGTAAAGATCATCGTGAAACCTGATGTGGCGACTGCTATGTGCATTGGGAAAGAGAGAGCGAAGTGTAATATTGGCACCATGAGGGCGCCTCCGCCTAAGCCTAGCAAACCTGAGGAGATCCCTGCCAAGAAGCTTAAAGGCACCCCAAATTTGATGTTGGTAGTGTATTTGAATACTTTGCCGTCAGAATCTGTCAGGTGGCGTGTCCATCCAGTTTTGGGTTTGCTGGAGGATCTAGTGCCTGAACCGTATGAAAATATCATTCGGGACGCGATGTACAGTAGGAAGAGGGCGAAAATTACTATTAATAGTTCTTTAGAGATCTTCTCTGTTAAGATTGCGCCTAAGAAAGCTCCAGGTAAGGTGATTGTGGCTAGGAGTAATCCTACTTTGTAGTCGATTCTCCTCTGTTTTGCGTATCCGCTTGTAGAGGATAGGGCCTTGAAGACGATCATGCCTAGACTTGTTCCTGCAGCCATTTGTGGCGAGAACGTTAAGCTTAAAGGTAGAAGTTGCAGGGCGGGCACAACGAAGACTCCGCCTCCAATGCCTAACATGGCTGCAGCGATCCCTACAAACAAGCCTAAGATAGGAAGCAAGACCGCCTCGAACACGGACATGTCGAATATGAATTGATCCTCCTAATCTTTGGTCTATCAACATTGCAGTTGCTTATATTAATA
>SOJC01000020.1 GCA_004376645.1 Candidatus Bathyarchaeota archaeon | reverse complement strand
GCTTATGCAACCATAGGGATTTTCACGCCTGGACCAATTCTAACAGTACTTTTCTTTGTTGTTAATGGTATTGCAATTGGCTTGCTATCTGTGGTCTTCACAATAGTGTTGTGGGGAGAAGTGGCAACATCTGATATCGAGAAGAACTACGCAATCGGGGAAGCCCCGTTCTTCTTGACGATGATAATCTCCACACTAACAAAGCCTTATCTTGACAGCATCTCTGGAACCGTAAGCGTCTTCTCGCTAGCTGCGTTCTTCCTCTTTATCGCTGTGATTCCTCTACTCTATGCACGGGAAACTCTACCACAGAGGAAGATTGAGGAGCGTCAACTCAAGATCTATACAGAAGAAGCATTGAAGATGAGACAGAAGATCGAGCAAAGGCGATGACTGATGAGCATTCTATGTGTCCGCTGAGAGATGAACAAAAAGAAATTTTTAGGAACCCTTTATCAAAAGAGAATCCCCCATGCTAGTGGTATATATTCTGGACGAATAATCCCTTAAAAGATGCGAAGAACTAAAGAAATAAGTGGCTGAAGTGTTCTGTTAGCTGGAGGATACGAAGAGAATAAAAGTGAAAAGCCAGCTATTAAGAGAACACGGAGAATGTGTTATGATGAGTGAATTCACAATAAAGTATGAACCTTTCAAAGAAATTATTGTTATGGAGCGAACTAAGTTTCCCACTCCAGATGATCTCGCCCGGTTCACAAGCATTATAGCGGGAGGAAAAACTGCTGGTATATACTGGGCTGAAGGTGTCGCATTCATATACTTTCCCTTGTCGATAAACACTGAGACTGCTGCGAAAGAACTTATAGAGAACAGAAGAGTATATTGGGCTTTCTTGAGCTACACGTTGATGCCTACCTACAAGATGCTAATCGAAACAAAAGAAAAAATAATTATTCCTGTCCTTAACATGTCATCCAATCTTTTGTTTCAGAAAACAGCTGAATGGCTGAAGACACAATAGCTCACTTGACCGCTTGCATGACTTGAGCATTAGTGAGAACACATTCCACTTGCTCAGCGTTGAAGGTTTCCGTTTGAATTCATTTACGGTGAAGGGAACGGTGTTTGGCGGAGAAGGCGCTGGAGCTAGATTCATAGGAATTCCTTGGGTTAGAAACCAAATTAGGAAGAAACTTCATTTTGATCCTTATCTCGGTACATTGAATCTTCGTCTCGCAGATGAAGAGGCGGAGTCTCTGAGAGAGAGATTAAGAAGTGCAAAAGGTGTAGAAATTATTCCTGAAAAGGGATTCTACCGAGCACTCTGTTTCCAAATGTTAATTTCGGATAAGATCGATGGATGTGTTGTAATCCCTGAGAAGCCGAACTATCCATTAGATGTTCTGGAGATTGTTGCTTCGACCTGTTTACGTAGAGAGTTATCTCTCAATGACGGTGACAAGGTTGAAGTGACACTGTTCTTGGAACCTAGAGTTTGATGTCCCGCCTTCTAACCCATCTTTCTACGTAGTCATCAAAGCAACCTTTCTTCTCCAAGTATTCCCCATAATAGACCAGCGCAGCTATGGCTCGGGAGGCATCTTCTGGGGAGGAGTAGGCTGGGATCCCAAGTTTTTCAAACCTTGAACGGATGAATAGCGCCATCTCAGTCTCCCCGATGTCGCAGGCTACGATCGGCTTTGTGTAATGTTTTGCTAAACTTGCGATTCGGTCGACAAAGTCTTCTTGAAGGGCAGGAGTGTGATGCAATCCTAACACGATCAGGGCGTTGATCTCAGGGGCATCTAGCATAATCTTTGCTGAAAGCTCAAACATTTCTGAAGTTGCAGAGCCTGTGATGTCAACCGGGTTTAGGCTAGTCGCGAACTTTGGGAAAACCCCTTTTAATCTCAGGTTTTCAAACTCTCTTAGCGTCTCTTCGGAGAACTCCTTTACGGTTAACCCTTTAGATTCACATTCGTCTACAGCCATCACGCTCGGTCCTCCAGCATCTGTTAGTATACCTATGTTGTCTCCTGCTGCTGGGGGTTGGAATGCAAAGGCCTTTCCAACGTCAAAGAATTCTTCCATGTCTTGTACGCGGATGACTCCTACTTGAGCGAAGGCTGCGTCATAGATTTTGTCTGAGCCAGCGATTGCTCCTGTGTGAGAGGCTGCGGCTCTTGCGCCTGCTTTGGTTCTTCCTGTCTTGAAGGCAACGATGGGTTTTTTCTCCGTAACTCTCTCAGCGACTCTCATGAATTTCCTGCCAGCTTCTATGGCTTCAGCGTAGAGAAGTATTATCCACGTTTCTTGATCATGAAGGAAGTATTCAAGCATTTCAGATTCGTCTACATCACATTTGTTGCCAAAAGACACGAACCTGCTTATCCCCATTTGTCTTCCAGTTAGATAATCTAGTGCAGCGACTCCAAAGGCACCACTCTGAGTAATCATAGCGATGTGTCCTGCCATAGGTCGTGGAGTCGCAATGAACACATCCCCCGTTGTGAGTACTTTTGTTTCAGGGAGGAACAGCATATCAACTCCGGTGCTTATGTCGTATACCCCGAGGCAGTTAGGTCCTAATACCCTAATGTCTGCTTTCTTTGCGATTGAAACTACTGCGTTTTCGATTTCAGGTTTCCCGATCTCACTGAATCCTGCTGAGATTATCACCACGGATCTTACGCCTTTGGCTGCGGCTTCTTCCATGACTTTGGGAACGGCGGCAGCTGGGATCACGACCACAGCGAGTTCGACTCCGCCTGGAATTTTTGAGAGTGATGGATAACATTTGAAACCAAGAATATAGTCTTCGTGCAAATTAACTGGGTACAATTCTCCTTTGAAGACGCCTCTTCGCCTATTATCAGCAAAGTTCTTGAAGATCACATGCCCAGCTTTGTTAATCTTCTTAGAAGCTCCAACAACAGCGACTGAGTTTGGACTGAAAAAACCATGCATCTGCTTAACTATTATGCTCATCTTGACTACTCCTGTCTAAGCATCAGTATTACTGAACTGCTTTTTCTCTCTATATGGACTTTACGCTAGATTGAGGCTTGTTGTGTCCATATTTGGTCTTCGTTGGGGGCAGCTCTGTCTAGGAATTGAAGGTGAGAGTGAAGGAGTCCAGCTAGGATCATTTTTTAGATTGATGAAATCGTCTGACGATGACGATGGGTCTATGCTCTACTTCTGCAAGCATCCCCCAAGAAACACTAGTTAGAGATACGCGAAAATTCTTGGCCATATCCCAAACAGTTCTTCCAGATCCAAACCCTCGTGCACGGTTTGCATATTCCGAGATGGTTAAGGCTTCTTCTATGTTCATCTTTGCACCAGCAACCGCCAATGGAGTGGCTCTTCTTTTTAACTTGAAAATCCGCCCTGCTACATATGCAGCCACACCTCCCATTGAATGTATCCCTTTCATCGGCTTGGATCTTGGAGAGAAGTGGAAGTTTCGCCATGAATAGGTTTTGTCAGTGTCGGCGATGATGACAGTGATCTCCTTAGCTAATTCTTCTCCCAACTTTTTCCGGATCTTTCTTGCGATGAATGGAGCGTTGACTAGTGGTAGGCTAACATAGGAATATGGCAGATTACTTGCGTCAATTCCTCCCTCAGAGCCATGTTGTAGTGACTGTAGGAAGCTTCCATGTTGGAGTGCAACTTCCTTATGAGCTGATCCTTCTTCTCTAGGATATTGCTTGATATGGCGAATTGTTCTCTTATGTAGGTGGCACAGGGGACCAAGTAGGTAAGCCCATACATATCTCATCCAGAGTCTAGCAAGAATACGCGCCATTAGACTTGGTTTGACACGGCTTTCATCTATGATGTTGCCCGTTGCTGTTGAGATTGCTTTCTCGGAGAAGACAACTATGTCATCAGTTTCTATTTTGCCTTTTAGCGCTGCCATGATCTCAGCAAAATAGTCGTCACCAGGCTTCCAATATCTTGTGGCCAATGTCAGGAATTTGTAACGTTTCATGATTCACTCCAACAGAGACGAAAGTTCAACTTCAACTTTCGCGGATAATTGCCTGAAGGAATTTCCGGAGTTGTTCGAGTGTGGGATGTTTGCCAAGGGGGCTGCTGAGATAATAAGCTGCGACTGCATTAGAGAAGATGAGCCTCAAGTCGTCTGGGAAATGGTTTGCATCAGCGTAGATGTTGCCTGCATTCCAGGCGTCTCCTGCACCTGTTGCACGTAAGGTCTTCGTTTCGAAGGTGGGAGCTGCCGTGCTTTCATCTTTTTTGAAGGTGGCTGAGAAGCTTGTCGTGTGCAAATCTATGCGGCTTGGAAGTTGATGTGATAGAATTTCTGCACATTTTTTCGCAAGAATGGGCGTGGGTTTATGGGATTTTCTAAGTTCCTTGAATTGCTCGGGTGCCAAATATTTGGCATAAGTCAATGCTTCGTTTTCGTTCAGACTTAATATGTCTATAAGGTTCCGACTACAAAGGACTTCTTCTATCAGTTCTGGGATTTTCTGTCTTTTTGGGAGGGGATCAGCGGTGTCATAGTATGTTTTGCCTGTGCCTTCTGCTTTCACGAAGCTGAAGACTCGCTTTGCGATCTCTGTGCCGTGGGTTTGAGTGCCTGCCCAGTTGAAAACGCATACATAGTCAGCATCTTTTAAGAGTGTGAAATCTTTCTCTGACAGATCTCTCGGGTGTAACTTCGCCAAGGAGCCAAGATCGCGCAGCATTACATTCCTGTTCTCCCCGTCTTGTGTGAATTCCAAAGCTGTGGTAATGGAAGCTTTGTCATTAATCTTAACGTGTGAAAGATCGATTCCTAATCGTTGAAGATGTAGCTCAAGCAGTCTCAGTCCGAGCTTGTTCGTACAGACTATGGGAGAAACTTCTGCACCCAAAGCAGCTAAGGCCGACGCTGTATTGATGGCGTTCCCGCCTATAAGGTCCATTTGTGTCACATTGTCTATGCTTCCACCTTTTTGACTGGCAACTTTGCTGATGCGCGTTGAGAACTCTTTGAGGGTGCTATTCCATGAAACAAGGCGGTCTAGGAAGAAGTCAGGCATGACAGCTACGGTGAAAGATCGGGGGCTCAGGTTTCTAAGATGGTTCAACAGTTTCTCTGTCTTCTGAGAAAGATGGTTCAAGGAGGCCCCTCGTAGCTGCATAATATCATTCCACCTCATAACTCTTTCATGTAGCGCAAAGAGTAGGCTTTAGATGACCATTGGATGCATCTCCTGCACACTCCCCATTTTCCGATTGCATGCCTTCTTCTAGAAGGTAGCTGCTGAAGGGCATAGCTTGCAGAGGATGCATTCTTGGCATCTGGGTTTCTTGGCGGTGCATATTCTCCTTCCATGGGATATGAGTAGATTTGTGATGTGCGGCCATTTATCCTTTGGAATAATTACCATCAAGTCCTTCTCTATTTTGTTGGGATCCTTGTTTTCGCTTAATCCTAATCTTTGGGAAAGCCTTCGAACGTGAGTGTCAATAGCGATTCCTTCAACGACTCTGAAGGCGTTCCACAACACAACGTTCGCGGTCTTTCTTGCGACTCCAGGTAATTGAACTAGTTCATCCATTGTCTTCGGTACTTCTGACCCGAATTCATCAATTAGTTTCTCGCCAATTCCTTTCAAATATTTGGCTTTGTTTCTATAGAAGCCCGCGGACTTAATTTCTCCTTCTAGTTTGCGTAGATCTGCATTGGCATAATCTTCGGGTTTTCGGTACTTTCTGAAGAGATTTTCTGTGACTTGGTTGATGATCTTGTCAGTTGATTGTGCTGAGAGTACCGTGGCAACAAGCATCTCTAAGGGGTTCTTAAAGTGGAGTGCTGTCGAAGCTCTTGGATATCCTTTAGCTAGTATCTCTATGATTTTTTGAGCTCTTACTTTGGTTTCCATTTGAGAAGCTACCCTGTGTACTGTTACACGTGTGCAGAGCTGATAGACCAGATGAGAGACTATGGTTCCGTTATCTTTATTGCTTGAGTGGGGCAGTTGACCTCGCAAGCCCCGCAGAAGATGCATTCAGATTCGTTTATCGGATCTGACTTCTGTCCTGAAACAGGATGTCCAGGTGTGTCTATCATTTCGAAGACGGATACAGGACAGACTGAGACACAGATTGCGTCTCCGTTACATATGTCTTGATCTACGGCTACTTGAGTTCCATGAACTCCCAGCTTTTCTGGGGGATCTACTTCCCCTCTTACGTCATGATCGTTATGAGTTCCTGCTTTGGGCTTCTTCATAAAATCTGGGTCGATTGGCATTTCTCTCACAATTCCTATCGGGTTTTTATCTACTATAGCAAAGTCAATATAAATCTACTATTTCTTAATTTCATTGAGTTCTATTAGCACGTCAGAAGGAA
>SOJC01000111.1 GCA_004376645.1 Candidatus Bathyarchaeota archaeon | reverse complement strand
CTTGATCTGCTCCTTAAGAAAATCTATCAATTCATCTTTTGAATCCAGAACAATCATCCCCTTTCACAAAGATGTCGTAGACTTTGGAAATAAGTCTTTCTGCAATCGCCCTTCCAAACTCCATGAACTTTTCAAGCCCAGGTCGCGCGCGTAGATTTTTGCATTTGAGAGTTGCGACAACCATGGTGTTTGGATGCAGCTTCAGTATTTGAGGCAACGTTCCTGAATGTTCTTGTTCCGCGCGCGCAGCGCCCATGTGGCTTGGAATACCGTGTTAGCAATCTAACCGTTACAATTATCTCTCTTCCCGGAAGTTACGACATACAAGCCATAACTTATCTTATGTAATGCTCTATGATTCGTTTTTTCACCTACATTCTGTCGATATGTTACCTTTAATTTCTTCAAATTATAGCCTATTTTCATGCAGGCATGAACGGATGCATACGCTGAATAACTACTTAATGCAAGTAATCCCTTCTAATAGCTCAGCTATCGCCCTACCCGTTAGGGTCAATTCATATCTTATAGGTGATTTCCGCTTGAATACTAACTTCTTCCCTCTCAAACGCCGCAAATGCTTATATGTCCTACGCATACCAATCCCCACAACCCTAGACAAGTCGCGGGCAGAAATGCCGATCGGCGGGATTGAATCACAAATTATCCTCTGAGCTGGCGAAAGCCGCTCTAAAGATAACGCCCTTTTCGTACGTAGGTAGAAAACGCGAGAAGAAGAAGGATTTGCTAATATCAGTTTTCGCTCTCGTAGACGCTTCAAAATCCTCGACAAGCTCTTCACAGGGGAAACCTCCAGCAGTTCACTGCGGGTTTTTGCACTATTTAAGAGACTTCTAAGGATTTTCTCTTCGTGACCGCTGGAATGAATCGGTAGTTGCCTGTGCACGGTACAAAACCCATGTCTGGTTATGGCATTACGGACCTTTCTTCCATATAATGTGAGTCTGAAGCGTTTGTGACTTTCTTTCACCAAGCTGGCTTCTAACAGCGGTTTCAGATACTCAACAATTGTTTTCTTACTATGATTGAATTCGTAGTTTCTAAGGTTCTTCTGCAGACCATCAAGAGATAACTCTCTTTCAAGAATATCAAGGATCGCCAGTCTTCTCCTATTCTTGATAGCATTCAGTAGCTTGACTCCATGATTAGCCTCTGAAAGGAATCTGTTAACTTGTCTGATTTCGTTCTTCACTCTCCAAGTCGCACATTGGTCTACACACACCATCGGTGAAACGACATTGCAAGCCTTACAGCGCTCTTCCATCACATGTAAAGTCTGCTCTAATGTACAACCATCGTCAGCCATCTTCTTCGACAGCCATATCGAATCACCAACTGGTTGTCGGCTTTTAACCCGCTCTTCAATGGAAGCGTATGTCATAAGAACTTGGGTGTCGCTAAGACTATTCTTTCGTGGGGAGAAAGGAGAAGAGGTTCTATCCAAAATTAGTTTCCTCCATCGTTCCTATGACACACGTCATAATACTATGACGTACGTCATGCTTATATACCTTTTCCCACAACGGTATTGGCGGAGCAGAAGATATGAAACTCCCATGTGAGGTCGCAGTAAAATCGGTTGTCCCAGCAATACGTGCTCTCCTTGCAGAAGAACTCACCGAAACCTATCGAATGAAACAAACCGAAGTAGCCCAACTACTAGGCATCACACAGACAGCAGTAAGCAAATATATACACCATGTTAGAGGAAGAGCGCTCTCACCAAAAATAAAGGAAGAAGTTAGAACACTAATCGTCCAAACTGCAGAGTCACTGTCCAATGACGGCATGGACAGAACGGCACTTGCACTTCACATCTGCAATACATGCAAAATCATACGGAAAAAACGCCTCATGTGTGAGCTGTGCAAACGAGTGAACCCGACACTGGATATAGAAAAGTGTCAACTATGCTTCCTATCCTCTTGTGT
>SOJC01000005.1 GCA_004376645.1 Candidatus Bathyarchaeota archaeon | reverse complement strand
TCGACTCATTCGTTCTCACCTCCTCTTCCAATATTTTCTTTTGATTTCTGGACTCAGAAGCAAGGGTATGGAAATTCCCAAGGCCACAGCACTGAAAAGCATAGTCAGCGGTAGGTATAGCCCAGCAAATTGACTCATGTAGTTAGAAACAAAGAAGGCTGAGATTAGGAGCGTTGGGAGAACTATTGCTCCTGAGAAGATCTTTGCAAGAGTCCATCTTTGTTTGGCAACGGCGAGATATACATTGGCTGCGATTAGGTTGGCTAAAGCAACCGCTAGGTAAAGAAAGCAGTACCAAAATCTCATTGTGTCCCCAAAAAGACCGAGGAATTCCTTGCTGATCAATATGTGCACATACCCGCCGATTGCTGCTGCTTGGAAAATATAGGGCAGATTTTTTGGAAAGTGATCTTCTAATAGGCATGTAAGCAAGCTCATGGCTATGAAGACGTCGACTCCGAGGAAGGCGAAGAACTCAGGTAGAATGTAAGACATACCCTGTAGTCCTCAAGTTCAGTATCCGATTCTAAATCCAAGAAAGGCAGTATTAAGACGTATGAATAGAAAATTCGTATCATCAGTAAGTATTTTGAGCGCGTATGCCGCCTTGCATTAGGAATTCGCTCAAAAAGGAATCAGTGTCATTAGAACAACTGGAAACATGTCAAAAACTGTGGTACTAGTAACAGTAGTAATTATCATTCCCCCAATGATAACAACATTCACTACTAAGAAAAGCTTCTAGCTCCTCCTATATACTGGAACTTTCAAGGCAACAACCAAGAAAATGAGGGTGGCGGGAGACGTGTGCAGCTAATCGCATTCCGAGTTATTGTAAGCATCCAATATGTCCTTTAGCTGCAAAGCAGCTTGCCTGTCATCATCTTGAGGGTTAGAACCAATAGGATGTTCTCCGAGAAAAATGTCAGCGTCTGAGATGACTTCGGCTATATCTACAGTTTCGTCACAGTAACAGAAAGTTGAGCAATCATTGGAGACCTTGTTTAGTTTTGAGGCAACAAGTTGTGCTGCGAGCATCCTAGTTGCGTCTTTAGCGTTTGCCTCTTTCAATATGACAAGGGCTTCCTCTTTTGTGTAGGTGACGTTGCCAATCTCTACCTCCTCTACAGGCCATTCTTCTGGATGATTCTTCCAGTATCCCATACTATGGGGTGGAATACAAGGTGAAAGAAGCTCAGTAGTCCACAAGGCTTCGGCATAGATCATTGTTTCGTTTAGCTCACACCACACTGTGGCTGTGTTTGTCAAAGTCTCCTCAGCGTCGCATGGAACCCTGTAAGTAAGGTTAAAAACGTTAGATTCTCCTTCACTCAGATCTCCTTCCCAGCTGAAGCCCAGCATCTCATCTTCTACAACCACACCGAAAAGGTCAACTGCACCAGTATTGTTCACCGTTATTGTGTACATTATCATCTCGCCTTGGTAAGCA
The DNA here is from genome assembly GCA_004376645.1 of Candidatus Bathyarchaeota archaeon. Taxonomy (GTDB): domain Archaea; phylum Thermoproteota; class Bathyarchaeia; order Bathyarchaeales; family SOJC01; genus SOJC01. The sequence goes on along the minus strand of SOJC01000005.1, from coordinate 521 downwards.
GAGTCAGGACCCATCTTGGCGATATCTATTATACGTTCAGTTATGATCGTAATTGCCTGAGTGGAGGACGATGAATACGCTCCTTCTGAATCGACAGCTTCCACATAAACCTCATTGATTAATGGGTTAGGATCGTCTTCTAAAACTTCTCTGTAGAAGGTATAGGTCAAACCAGTTGTGTTTGTTGCTGCCATGAATGGAATCATGTCGTTGAGCCCAAGCATTGGGTCAGTCACATTGATGTTGTATAAGTCGTAGTTGGAAGGGTTATACACTCTAATCTGATACTCAACCAAATCACCTGTGTAGGCGAAACTATCAGCATTTTTGAGCACTCCGACACCGTGGAAGGCTGGTTGCAATTGACTGGCAAAAACATATGCGAGGGAGGCACCAATCAACACGATTGTAGCAACCAACGCCGTAAACTTTTTGACACTGATCATGTTTATCATCTTCTCTAGTTTTCGGTCGCGAGTATTTCAACATTTGGTGACGTAAGTTCTAGAAGAATGTTCTAT
>SOJC01000139.1 GCA_004376645.1 Candidatus Bathyarchaeota archaeon | reverse complement strand
ACAGCAAAACACTTTTTTTCTTTCCCATCCACAATGAAAGCACTACGTGATGTGCTATGAGACATGTCAAAGCTTTCGTCCTATGTGGAGGAGAAGGAAAAAGACTTCGACCAATAACCTACTACCTCCAAAAAACCATGATTCCAATCGGCACTAGGCAGAAACCTCTTCTCGAGTACATAATCCGCCTTCTAAAGTTTCACGATCTAAAAGACATTACTCTCCTTGTAAGTTTTAGAGCGGCACAGATACAGAGCCATTTTGAAGATGGAAATCGATTTGACGTAAAGATCAACTATGTCAAAGACAGTGAATCACTGAAGGGCACAGGAGGATCACTAATCAACGCCTTCAAACATAAAGCCTTCAATGAAGACGACACGATACTTGTTTACTACGGAGATATATTGAGCAACTTCAACTTGCGGGAGCTAGTTAATTTTCATGTTAAAATGAAGGGAGCCGCTACTGTCGCCCTTGCTTCCGGTTTCGTTGTTAGAGTAGGATTGGCGGATCTTGAAGAGGATAACAGGATTCGAGGATTCATCGAGAAACCTCAACTAGAGAAGCCGGTGAGCGTTGGCATCTTAGCCTTCGAAGGCAAAGCTTTGAAAGATTTCCAAATGTTGGCTGAGAAGAATGAAACCTTTGATTTGATGGGGGATATCCTTCCTTATTTGATTCGAATGGGCAGACCTGTATACGGATATGTCTCTAAGGACTTCTGGTACGATATCGGCAGCATCGAAGCCTATGAAAAACTTGACAAGGAGAAAGTAGAAGAAGCTATGTCCTTCCTTTTCTAGCCTTTCTTTTGAGTATATTTTATAAGCGAATCCTGCAGGATATTTTTCCTTAGAGGTTACCGTGTCCACTCCAAACTTATTTTTGCCATTTGCCGTAGTAGACAGCAACAGGAATGTTCCCTTCTCAGAAAATATAGAAGTTGCAGTCCTTCTATGCGTCGCAGAATCGGAACGCAAAAAGAAGCCAGGCATCTTCGGAAGATCCGAGGAAGTCCTCACAATCCTCTGCAGGTTAAACTATCCTCTTTGGGCAATTCCTTTTGAAGGCGCCTCCCTTCTAATAGACGGAATGGAAACTGTTTCAAACAGCATCTTGTATTTCAAGCCACCTGACATTGAAGCGTTCACGGAGCATTTGAGAAGAAGCACAGGGGTTCAAGAATTGTTTTGTGGCGCCTTGAGAAGCCATCTTGAAACCTTTTCCAAATTCGCTTCTAGAACAGAAATGCCAATCAGAGGGGTCATCGCCAACAAGGAATATCTGTCCGACATCTTCGACTTCATCCAAGACGGTAAAACCCTCACCAAAAGATCCGCGGAATCGGAGTTGAATTCGTTAATACCTCCAAAGATCGACAAAGTGACTGCTGTTGACATTGCTGAGAGATTTATGAAGCATCTTAAAAAACTTCAAGCAGAGATAAAGGGGCTACGCTTCGCAATTGAAACTGTAAACGGAGAAACCGAGAAACACATCAACAGACTTCGCCAAGAACGAAAGCAAATCCAAGAAGAATACGAAATCAAGATCTCTAAGTTGAAGACTGAAGTTAATCAAAGGAAAGTAGAGTTGGAGAGAGAGTTGAACCGGAAAGTAGAGAAGATCACAGCAGTCCACAAAAAGGAGGCAGAGACGAGACTCGTAGAGAAGAAAAGGCGGGAACGGGAATTACTGAAGCTGGAGCAGAAAAAGAGTGAATATGAAAAGCGGAAGGAACTGCGAAAGACGAAAGGCGACAAAGTGGGAATTGTTCGATGGAACGTGAGGCTGCAAAACGCCCAAGATCAAATCTCCACAGCGAAAACAAAGGTAAAGACACTTTCAGACTTCATAGACAGAAGCAACAAAGAGATGGACAACACCAAAAAGAACCTCCACAATACATACCAAAAACATCTAGATGCGGAGGAAATGAGAGTAAAAGACTTAAACAGCAAGAAGGAAGCAGACATCGCCAACAAAGAGAAAGAGATCAATGAACTACAAGGAGAAACAACAACAATCATCAACAAGATTGAAAGATTAATCAAGCGAAAACAAGACCGCTCTTCAACAATCAGAGAAACGACTATACCATGGAAAGCCAAAGCTCCAACTTTAATCCATCTACCACTCTACCTAGTTTGCTACAAATCAAAGAATAAGGAAAGATACTGCCTTCACCTACCTGCTCTAATAAGAAGAGATAAAGGATTTGCCATGAAAATCCGCAAGACCCTGCGAAGACGCAGCCTTCAATCAAAAATTAGTAACCTTCTCAAACCACGTTCCAAGGCTTTGGAAAAATTGCTAAAGCCCTTCAAAGAAGAAGCCCAAAGCGACAGTAAAGTTAGAAAAGTCCTAAGCAGGCTGGGGAAATCCCAGAACTTGCTAACAACTGAAAAATTTAAGGAACTAGTCACGGCGGGTATGAAGAAACTTGAAGCTGAAGGATGGATCAAGCCAGAAGAGAAGACAGCGATACTAGAAACCTATGCGCCAAAAGAGCCCTCTCGATGAACAGTTAAAAACTGAAGAAGCATCTTTCTTTAGAGAGTTTCAGAATGCTGGACGATAGAGCCATTGAGCGAAAACTTCTACTTCAACGTATGTTCCCTAGAGGCAAGCTTTTCGAAATCGGAAAAAAATTGGGCACTCCCTACTTTAACAGCTCTCAAAGCATGTGGGAAATTGATGTCGACAAGGCCTCCCTTGAAATCGCTCTCAACTTAGACGACAAAAAACTGAAGGATCTCTTCGACACAAACAACCCAAGGGAATGGGAAATTTTCAGAGGCCAACATTACACCTTTGAGGAAGAAAACCTTAAGCTTGAAGGCTCCTGGAGGGAGATTCAAGCGGGGATAGCTCAGGCAAGGAAGAAATTTGGAAGGAAGACCATTGCCATTTTGAAGTACTTACTTGAATCCGGCAAGAGTTGCGGCCTCAAAGAGATCACACAAAACTTTCCGGAGAAGACGGGTATCTTACCAATCTTGTCCGACCTAGAAAGGCTAAAAGTTATAGTCACCTCGTACCGGAGCGAAAGGCTCCAAGAATGGGTGATTTTGGAAGAAACATCACCTATTATACGTGTGGAATTAGGGTTGCCTATAACAGAAGAACGGAAAATGGTTACCGTTAGCAGCTTGGGGAAAGTTGACCCTGTAAATGAAGAACTCCAAGTAATAGAGAAGATGGATCATGAATTGAGTGACTATCTGAATGAGTTACTTAAATACAGAGTTGAAGAAACGGTGAGGTTTGGTGAATCCTTCTCCATCTCCTATCTCGCTGATTACCTGAAAGGACTCTTCGGCTCGGTTCTCTATTTTGATAGTTTACTCAGCATCACTCAGCAGTATGGACTAGCTGATGTAGAGATAGTCCACAGCAAAGGCAGAACTGGAATGAGAACTGGATGGAATCTCTCCCTTTTTGGGGAGCCGGGAACGGGTAAGAGCTTCTCATCTCGAGATTTCATTATAGGAAAGTTGGAGGCTAAGATCCCCCCTCACGGTATTCCTGGACGAAACCGCTATGCTGGAGGCATGACCCCCGCGAGGTTCATTCGAATAGGCCAAGCTTACTCAGGGAAAGTTTTCAACTTCATTGTTCCCGAATTTAACGATTGGTTCAAGTACAAAGGCATGGTTGAACCGTTAAAGCTTGCTATGGAAAGAGGTAAAATCAAATATGAAACTCACCGAGAAGTCATTGGTCCATACCGTTTCAGCAGTTTCTTCAGCGTAAACTACAATGTGGCTGCACTTAGGCGAGGCTACGAAGTGACTGTTCAAGATCCTAACTTCAGTGCAATCGAAGACCGTATGCTCTGTCGACTGCATAGACTCACTAAGCAACGATTTGTGGAGATTGCTGAAAGCCAAATACGTTTAGCTTTTGGAGAAGTTGACATAGGTGAAGAAGCTCAGCAGATAAGAGATCATCTTTCGCTGGTTTACGCTATTGAAACTAACCATCCCCTCACGCCCAGTAGATTTTCACGAAAGCCTGTAATGCTCACTCCGAAGACTCAAGAGATCCTTACGAAAGCTAGGAAAGCAATTCTAGACGAGATCCCCCATGAATTCGTCAGCTTTTCAGCTAGGTTAGAAGATCGTGCGATCCGATTTGCTTGCGCCGCATCTCTCCTTAGCTATTTCCAATCAGATCTTGACTACATAACCGTCAGCGAAGAAGCGTTAAACTACGCAATACGACTTTATGTAGAAGAGGCTTCTGTGAGATCGCGAGAAGAGTTTATTCCCGAAACAGTTTTGGGTAAACTCTCTATCAGCTAGCTTCTATCTAATCGATACATTGGGCAGAGTTTGCCTAGTCAGACTTAGGAAACTCTCCATCTCCAGTTGAGAGAACGGTTTGATTTCCTTGAACTTCGGATCAAGTGTTTCCACATCTCCTTTGAAGTTCTGAAGTACATACTTTTGGCAACCCTGTAGACTAAGACACATCTGCTTCAAATCCTTCACACCATGAACTGTACGAATTAGAGTTGTGCGAAACTCACAATCCACATGATTATTGATCAGGAACTCCAAGGTTCTTTTCACTTCGTTCAGCAATTTCTCCGCAGTGACCCCTGTTGCCCGTGAGTATGATTCAATTGTTAAAGGAGCCTTGATATCCATTGCAATATAATCTACCAATCCCTGGGCTATCAGTTCCTCGACCATTTGAGAGTTCGTTCCGTTAGTGTCCAGTTTGACTAGCAACTGTAACTCCTTGATCTGCTTACAGAGGTGTGGGAGTCCAGTATGAATTGTTGGTTCGCCTCCGGTGATCACAACCCCGTCAAGCCAGCCCCTCTTTTCAGTTAGGTAATTCCTTATTTCTTCAAAGGGCATTGTTGGCAGTTGCTCTGGTCTCAAGACGATGGTTGAGTTGTAGCAGAAAGGGCATCGGAAGTTGCAGCCAGGAAGAAAAATGACTGCTGAGACTTTTCCATCCCAATCTACTAGGCTGAGATCGATGAAACCTTTAATTTCCGGTAGCTTCATTACCTAGTCGTTTCCTTACTTCGGCGTCCAACTCTTCTCTAGAAAGAATGTTTCCTCGTGAGATCACTTCGTTGTCGACGGCTATGCTAGGTGTGCTCATGATCTGATGCATTAGTCCTTCCAGTTGACCGTCGGGGGTGTTTATGTCCACCTCTAAGAACTCTAGCCCATATTTTTCTGCAATCTCTTGAGTAATCTTCTTGGCTGCAGGACAATTCCTGCAAGTAGGCAGAGTGAAAACCTTCAACTTCAAACTAGACATCTCCATTCGCAAACCATTTGGTTAGGGACAAAATAGTCTTAACTCTTTCTATAAGATCTCGCCATCGGCACGCTTATGCCGAAAGGGGAAGCAAAGCGGGGAGACTGGATGCACTTTCAGAGAAGCCTCGATAAAACTTTTATATGGTAAAGGTGAGTTGGATATCGTTAGGAGTCGTCAATTTGAGTGATCTAGAGCCGAGCAAGAAACCCTTGAATGTCTTAGTGAAGCAGCTAACGAATCATGTCACAATAACGTTGAAGAACGGCACCATGTACAAAGGCACCATGACAAAATGTGATGGCCACATGAACATTATTCTAGAAGGAGCCACTGAATGCAGAGGTGACCGATTGATCGCCAATTACGGGAGTGTACTGGTGAGGGGAAACAACATACTACATATTTCTATAGAGAAATAGAGTCAACATCCATTCTGTCTTCTCAAGGTTCAATTCAGGAGTACGGATCTGTATGGTTCGTGCGCATAGATATCGAGGATAATTGGCTGTATATTGTGTTTGCGACATTGAAAATCTTAAATACCGCCATCATTCTTTTAACTATTTGAACAACATGGCAGAAATTTGCCCGACCTGCGGACTCCCAATGGACATCTGTGTGTGCACTGAGATAAGCAAAGAACAACAGCGTATTAAGATACGGCGAGAAACTCGAAAGTATGGAAAGCCATCAACAATTATTGAAGGCATCAGTGACAAAGATCAGGATCTTGGTCGATTGGCGCAGAAACTAAAGGCTTTCTGTGCGTGTGGAGGAACAGCTAAGAATAGGCAAATTATCCTCCAAGGCGATCATCGAAGCAAGGTTAAGACGTTCCTCATGAAGATGGGTTTCCCTGATCAAAACATTGAACTCCAATGATATAACTGGCGGAGAATACCTGGGTAAGCTGCAAATTTTCCGTGAAATATTCACTAACTTGAAACATAGGAAGCCAGCTAAGAAGTATTGCCCTAAGTGTGGCGACCCTAAAATTAAGCTTTTGAGCAAATTTGACCGCTGGGTTCTACCAGAGAGATGCGTATGTGAGAGATGTGGCTATCAAGGCCCAATAATGCTGGAAAGGGAAGAAGAGACACAAGAAGAATAAGCAGCTCCGCGAGCATGTTTCTAGCTCAGCCATTC
>SOJC01000113.1 GCA_004376645.1 Candidatus Bathyarchaeota archaeon | reverse complement strand
AAGTCGTAACAAGGTGGCCGTAGGGGAACCTGCGGCCGGATCACCTCCTAAGAAAACAAGCTTTGCTGTTGGTTGGAAGGAAAAGGTTCCACATATGTGCACTAGGTCTAAAAAGTCCATAGCTGATTTCCAAAATTTGGCAGGCTGGTAATCAGTAGTAGTTTCTATTGATCATTATCCATAGTTCATTGCTGAATATGCTTAGCTTAGCGCGTTGACGCTATTTTCAAAATCGTGATGAATGTGATAGAGGATGATACTACCTTAGTGCATCAATGGAGATGACTGCCTTTTCTTGTATCCGTTCAGACGCGTAATCTACTAGTTCCTTGAACTCCTCTTCTCTCAGAACTTGCTTCGCACGAGCGAGAATATCCAAGCAGAGATCCTTGAACACTAAGTCTACACTTCGTCCTTTGGCGTCATCAATTAGCTCTTTGCACGCATTAAACAAACTGTAGTCCAGTTGATTTCACCTCAGCTTAGAAGAGTCAAGATGGCATTCCATTAACTTTTACGATTTTTAAATCTACATTTTGAATCACTATTTTGATTCGTTATGGTACAACTTTCAATTTGTATTTATGTAACCTCAAGGGAAAGCAGTTTCTCTAGTCCATGTAGTAATCATTCGTGATGGGGAACTAGGCAGAGAAACTTTACCACGTTAGATCCTTCATTTCGGAAGTGATGCATCGTGTTTGGCGGTATGAAAAGGACGTATCCCGGTCCAGCTCTTACTCGTTTTTCACCACAAATGACTAGGCATTGGCCCTCTAATATGAACACTTCATGTTCCCATTTGTGGGAGTGGTGAGGAGAGTGTCCTCCTGGGGTCATCTCGAATAGTCGCATAGCGAAGTGTTCCGCGCCATCATCTTTGGTTATCAGCCAGCGAATCTCTATTTTGTCTGCGCCGCATTCATCAATTTTGTCTGTTTCTATCTCTGAATAATGCACTGCTTTGAATCCCATGTTAATCACATATGCACATGCAAAATTTGGCGTATTTAAGCGTAGCTCAGCTTGTTATGTGGTATATCAATTTCTGATATATGCATCCTTTCAGAATACTGTCTTAATTACCGAGACTGTACTTTTGTTATAGAATTGTTGTCTAGAGAGGTTGTCTATCGTGGTTAGAAAGGGTGTTGCGGTTTGGTTCTTAGGATGTTTGACTTTCCTAGCTGGGTTGCATGCTTTGGATGGTTTCTTATGGTTAACGGGAAAAGAAAGCGCGTCACTGTTTTTGACGATGTATCCCCTTTCAGGATTATTGGGTGGGGTCGAGCCAGTCCCGTATCTATTATGTTCCCTGTTTGCAGTGTTTCTACTGTGGGGTGGAACAACAGTTGTGGCATTGCGAAATCCCATTGAAGCCTTCTTGGGGAGAGTGCTAGAGGATGGAAAGCGGGAGAACCAAGAAGATGTGGAATTCCTAGAAGCGAAGACAAGTATCCTAGAGATGATGAGTGAGACTCTTGCGGACAATAGTAAGCTTCTGGCTGGATTGCGAGATGTGGTCTTTAATGTGCGCAGTGAAGTTTTGAGGCTTAATCCTCTCAGTAAAAGTGTAGAACATCTACAGGCTGACGTTGAGGGGTTGAAGAGAATGATGAAGCGCTTGGAGAGAGAGATCAAAAAGTACAAAACGTGCCCCGCTTGTGGTCGGGAGATCATGGTAGAGTTTAGACTGTGTCCTTACTGTGGCGAGAACCTGTTGAAACCCGCAGCAAACAGTGGAGCTGCAATGCTAGCCGCATTGCCTGTATCTGTTTCTCGAAGGAGAAAGGATTAGAAGATTCCGACACCCACAAAATTGCTTTGGAATGAGTATAGATCAGCTGTTCACGCGTATGTAGGATATACTTACTTAGATGGGACAAGTTGCGCGTGTAAATCTTCACGGAACGAATTTTTTCTGTGCATCTTGGCTTAAAACTTGCTGCAGTTGTAGTGTAGTTAAACCTGTAACGTCGTCCCCATAGATTTCGCACTTTGCTTGTCGGTTAGCATCCTCTGGATTACGGGCGACAATTTCAACTTGGTTGCCAGATGGCAGATCAACATAAATGTGTGTAGAACTCCTCCGCTCACCTTCCTTTGTGGCTGTTTCAGTTCTAATACACGTTATACTGTAATTTTTTTTTCGAAAGATTGTGACGATTTCTTGTGGCTCTTGTGTATAAATGGCTATATCAATATCGCTATTATGATGGGAAGTGCCCCGCCAGACGCTTCCAACTAGTCGTGGAGAGAAGCCTTCCAGAATTCGCATTACCTCTAAAGCTTCTTGTCTCATCTGAGCAAGTCTTCTATTCCTTGATCTTCCCTCTTTCTCTTGAGCGATTGAGTCAAGTTGGATAGCTATTTCGGCATTGCTTGGCAATATCCGGAAACCTAAATTTTTTGCGGCACGTAGCTTCGCCTGTCTGTACTCTTTTTCTTGACCCGTATATAGCAACTCTGCAGCTTCTTTCGCAACCCGCTTTCGCTGGATAGATGATCGATCAAAAACCATTCTTTTTCCCATTCTGGGCTGGAATGACTCATGGGGTAGGACTAACAGTTTCTGTGGGGTTGAAGATAAGCTTTGATTTCCTTATGCCTACATGACGCAGTGGGGATACTTTCTTTGTCTCATTATATACATCTGAAGCTATCTTGCCCAAAACGATCTCTTGAGAAAGCGCATCGAAGGGAAGATTAGAGGCTTTCTCAGTCACTATACGTATCATGATCTTCCTGATGGCAATCTCTTGGGAAGTCTTCACACGACTTAGAGTAAAAGCGCAGACAGCGACTCTGAGGCGATAACCATCCTTTGTTGTGACATTCACGAAAGTGTCCACGCGAGTTGTTCTTCTTCGAACCAAACTCCGTAAGTAGTCTCGACTATATTCATGTCCCTTGAATACTGTCTTAGCGTTTTTCTCATCTACTTCAGTGACTTGAAAGGACATTTTAAGGTATTGGTGTGCGAAGTCGTTGGTGATATCGTAAAGCGTGGCGTTGATAACTCTGCCAATGAGTTTCTTAGGGTCATCAGAGGGGATCGCTCCTAACTCCACGTTGCCAAAGTAGCTTGGGGTCACTATTGTATACCAATTTTTGCTGCGCCATTTGTCGCGGACGCGTCCTCTGCGTTTTGACACTATCAGTCCTCGTTGCGTTTGGAAAGAATCGGCATCCAAGTATTAAAGGATTTAGTGCGTCTCGATAACTTTCAAACCGTCCATGAATTTCGTTAGAACCAGAGGAATTTGAACCGAGCCATCTTCTTGCTGGCATTGCTCCAACACAACAAGCATAGTTCTGCTAGTGGCAATTGCAGTGTTGTTCACTGTATGAACGAAGCCTATTGGTGCTTGGCCCTCCTTCGCTCGATAACGGATGTTTAAGCGTCTAGCCTGGTAGTCAGTGCAGTTGGAGTTAGAGCCGACCTCCCTGTAGATGCCGTCAACCATCCAAATATTAATGTCGTACCTTTTCGCTGCTAAAGACCCAATATCCCCAGTGCAAACATTTACCACTTCGTGATGTAAGCCCAACGCTTGGTATATCTTCTCAGCATTCTGTTGCAGTTCTTCATGAAGATTCCACGATTCCTCTGGAAGACAGAAGATGAATTGTTCCACTTTGTTAAACTGGTGCATCCTGAACAATCCTTTCGTGTATTTCCCATGAGTACCTACTTCTTTCCTGAAGCATGGACTGATACCTACTAGCTTGATAGGTAAGTTTTCCTTAAGCAAGACTTCATTCATGAACATGGCTGCTAGTGGATGTTCGGCTGTGGCTATCAGAAATAGATCCTCCTTCTCAATCTTGTACATGACGCCTTCAAAATCCGATAGGTCAGTTACACCTTCGTAAGGCTTCTTTCTCATCATAAAAGGTGGCTCAACAAGTTCATAATTCCTCTCAAGCATAAAGTCTATAGCGAAACGTTGCAAAGCCATATCTAATAGGACTAACTCGTTTTTTAAGTATAAGAAACCGTGGCCAGCAACCTTGGCGCCTCTCTCATCGTCTATAATCCCTAAACCCTTTGCAACTTGAAGATGATTCTTAGGTTTAAAACCGAATTTGGGAGGGACACCCCATAATCGAACTCTTACATTGTCCTTTTCATCTCTGCCTATAGGAACTGATTCATGCAGAAGATTCGGCAGCTTCATTAGGATGTGATTAGCTCTCTGTTTCAATTTCTTTGTTTGCTGGTTTGACACATCAATGTCAGCATCCAACTTTCGAGCCTTGTCGATTAATTGCTTCACTTTCTTACCTGCCTTCTTACGAGAAGCAATTTCATTTGTAATCTTCCGTCTTTCGTGACGAAGTTCGTTGGTATTGCTCAGTTTCTTACGCCATTCTCGATCATAAATAATTAAATCATCTAGCAGCTGAAGAACGTCGGCGTCATTCCGTTTTTCTAGGTTCCGACTGATCTTCTTTGGATTTTCACGAACTAGCTTAATGTCTAGCAAGGTTACCCAACTTCCCTATTGGGAATCAGCTATTTAGTTTATTGTGGCAACTTCTACATGAACCTATACTGCAAGTTTTCTGCAGAAGAGATTGTGCCCAAACCAGGTTGTTGGGCTAAGAGTCTGAAGTATTGGCAGCTCTGAAGGCTTCTTCCGCCACTGAAATGCAAGCAATCAAATCATCTAATGTAGCTATAAATGTCTCAATTGACTTCTCACAACGCACAGAGGTCAGCAAATTCCGTTTGTGTCTTGAAGTGCGAACATCTAAGCCTAGAGGCGTTTTAGCGTTGTCAGGGGACACTGCTTTATTCACTGCTTCTGCCTCGCGTTCGGTCTGGTATGAAAATAAAAGCTTAGCTTCCAGCAGCAATCTGCTCCATCCGCTTCTTGACTATTCTATCCACTAGTTTGATGAAGCCATTAACATTCTTTGAGGGAACTTGGGCTCCGGCTGCAATATTGTGCCCCCCACCTTTGCCATCAAGTTCCTCCGCTGCTTCACGCATTATTTTGCCTAGATCCAATCCTTTATTCGTCAACACATCTAGTGTTCTAGCTGAAACCTTCACAACATCTTCTTCCGCAACAGCCGCGTACGCAATAATTGGCTTCTCGCTTGTATGCGACAAACTTGTTGAAAGAATTGAAGAAAGAGTTCCGATAACCTTCTCATTTATGAAATCTCCCCCATGAACGACATATATGTTGTCTAACTCTTCAATGCGATTTGGCTCTGCGCTGAGCCAACTCAAATACTCTGTAATACTCCGTCTATACTCTACTAAAATTTCCTCAGCCAGTTCCAAAGCTTCACCTCGATCACCCATACAGATTGATACACCTAAACCAGCCTTTTCCAGTCGACCTGTGCTGTTCAGTAAAACCGAGAACTCTCGCGCATCTCTCAAGTAAGTCCACGGTTCTTCACGTACAAGCACATAAACTGTGCCAACTAAGCTTAATACATTGCCAGCATAACCTCTTGAGACTAGATGGTCCGAGAGTGCTGAGCATAACCTCTGTTTCTCTTCTTCAGAAAGATCCCGTAACGCTCTCCATTTATCCCCAATCTTAACTGGAATCTCTAAACTCTCGAGAAAAGCCCAGCTTTTACCTTCTTCCCCGCTAATCCCTGGGAGGAAGGGAGTCGTCGTGTGCGCCAAAGCTTTATGGATTGGTCTTGTTTCCCTGCCAAAAAACATTAGGTCCTTCTCAACTTTCAAGCAGCTACTATCTATAGCGTCCTTCACAATACTCTCGTTCAATCCACCCAAAGATCTTTTCTCATATTTGTCTTGCATATCTCCTAAAGCACCCACGATGGCAATGCAAGCTAAGTTCTTGTTTGTTTCATCGAGGGCTTTAGCTACAAAATAGGCTACGCCTGCCCCGCTAATATCTTTTGATCCGTCAATTCCGCAGAGATGCGGGTTGACTTCCAGAATATTTGGTGTAGCTTCTCCCACTGGCTGATGATGATCCAAAATGACAATCTTATGATTTGTGAGATGTTTACCTAGCACATCTAAGTAGCCACTACCTAAATCCGTTAGAATTGTGAGTGCTGGTTTGTCAGAAGCTATGTCCGACACGATTTTCTCGTCCACCCACTGCTGAACTCTGACACGGAAATCCACATTTAGCTTCCATAAGGCCTTGCCTATGATTCCAGCTGCTGCTAGTCCATCGCAATCTAAGTGTGAAATTACGTGAATAAAACCGTCTTCCAAGGCACATTCGGATATGAATTTTGCAGCTTCATTGGCTCTGTTTGTAAAACACTTGATGGCGTTCTCTTCTACTGTCATGTTCACCCCAAAACTTAGAGAATAGAAGTAGCTCTAGGTTTATATTTCCAGTCGGACGGCAGAGTACCTTTTCGTTTGTAGTATCTGGAAAGCTTGTGAATTCTTGCCTCAGTAATTTGCAGCGACCTCTTGTTTACTAAATCCATCTTGTTCTTTTCTAGGTGAGTCGAGAGCTGTGAAGCTTTCTTCAACAGCATTTCAAGATCCTCGGGCATGGGAGGCGCCATATCTGCCTCTTTCAGGATGTGAGTTATGCTCTTTCCTGTGATAGGCTTAGCCATAGGAATCCCAAATTGATCTCGCAATATAGTGCCTATCTTACTGGCTGAATGGCCCTCCCTAGATAACTTGATTATCACCGCCTCCACCTCTTCAGGTTCGTATCCGCACCATGAGGGTGGTCGCTTACTCACCGGACGTACAGAATGTGATTTTCCCTTTTCTTGCTTTGGCAAAGCTCTGTCCTCTGGAAGCTCTTGTAACGACACATAGCGAATATTTAAAACTTCTGAGTTCTAGCCTTTATAGAATTTAGCGAATCCGCGGAAAGATGAGGCTCGATGTGACAGTTGGTTTTTCTCTTCAACGGTCATTTGACCATAGGTTTTTGAAGAGTGCGAGGGTTCGAAGATGGGGTCGAAGCCAAATCCTTGCTGGCCGAGTTTCTCCTCAGTGATTCTGCCTTCAACTTCTCCATTGAAGCAAATTGGGGTGTGAATCATGGGACTTAGAAAGGCAACGACGGATCGAAAGCAAGCCCTTCGGTCTGGCACGTTTTCCATCAGCTTAAGAAGTCCATCATTGCCGATTGTTCTGTAAACGTAGGAAGAGTAAGGACCTGGAAAGTTTGCCAGTTTCCTTATGAATAGACCTGCATCTTCAACCACAATGGGCAATCTACACTTCTCAAATGCATTCATCGCTCTTGCTTTTGCGATATTTTCAATATCGTCATCTTGAATCTCGACTGCCCGGATATTTTTTAACATCGCAGTAGCGATTCCGTGTTCGCTCAAAATCCGACGGGCTTCGTTAAACTTGTGTACGTTGCTGGTCGCGAGAAGTGCAATTCTGCCTTTCAAAAGCCTAGTCATTCAAGTCACTCTTTAACAATGCTGTCGAAATCAACCTTAGAAAACATACCTCTCTGCTTGTCTGGTTTCTGAGTCTACATCTCCCCGCTTTATCAGATGGATGCGTATATGCATCTGCTAGCCCGTGATATGGAGGTAGTTGTGTTCCTGAATTCACCTCTGCACCCTGCCCTTTCTTTCAGAGACGTACCGGCCTCGCCTTTCGATTTCACTTATCCTGCCTATTACCTTCTTCGCCATCTCTACGCCAACCATCTTAGTGTAACCTTCCAAAACGGCTTTAAAGCATTCTTCTGCATAACGGAAATGAATGCTTTGAAATGCGCGTTTCATAAGATGCAGGTCAACTCCTTTCGATTCTAACTCAACAGAGATCTCCCCGAGACCAAAGTCGACGAAGACGATGTTGCCACTTTCATTTAATATCATGTTTGAGGTTGTGAGGTCACCATGAATTATATCGTGCAAGTGGAGACTACCTATGAGTTTCCCAATGCAATTACTTAGGTGTTGGCGCTCTTCAGTTGAATAACCATTCAGAACCTGCTTTACTTGTATTCCCTCTATGAATTCCATGATTATGTTTGAATCAACCAAATCTACAGAATAGATCATAGGAGTTGCGACACCCGCTTCTTTTGCACAGTGAAGCAACTGAGACTCGCGGATGGTTCGGTAGGAACGAATCCTTTCATCGATCTGTGGAAGTCTGTACTTTTTCGGCAATCGATGTTTCATTATCACTTTCTGACCTTGCCAATCTTCGAGAAAGATGCTTGCTTCTGCTCCCTTCTTGATCAACATCCTATCCCTTCACCCATGGAGCGTCCACCTCTTCGAGTCTCCACTTCAGTCGAACGTAACTGTTTTCAATAGGAATGATTAAGCCGTATTTGTAAGCAAGTATCCCTGTCCAAGCAATCATTGCACCGTTGTCCAAGGCATACTGCTTGGGGACTACGCAATAGCGAACATCGTGCTCATCAGCCATGATTTTTAGCATAGTCTGTAACCGTTTGTTCGCTCCTACTCCTCCTGTTAGGAGAAGTTCTATCTTTTCAGTATGAGCTAAAGCACGTTCAGTGACTTCGGTGAGCATGGAAAAAGCAACTTCTTGTATGCTGAAACACAGATCTTCCAGTCTATATTTCTTACTTCTGAGAAGTCTAACTCCAGCCGTAAGGAACCCACTAAAAGATAGGTCCATACCCTTTACGCTATATGGCAGGTCAACCAACACTTCTCCCTTCTTTGCGAGGTTTTCAACCACAGCGCCTAGTGGCATCCCCTCTTGTTGGCGAAGCCCTGCTTCTCTTGCGAAAACATCCAAGCAGTTGCCTAGTGCAATATCCAACGTTTCACCGAAGATGCGATATCTACCAGCGTCAAAGGCTGTAACTATAGTGTTTCCTCCGGAGACATATAGAGTAATAGGATCTGTAAAGCCAGTTACAAGTTTACCTATCTCTATGTGGGCTACACAATGATTAACGCCCACCAAAGGAACGTTGAGATATGATGCCAGAGCCCTTGCGGCAGTGGCGCCAGTGCGAAGACACGGTCCTAGACCCGGCCCTTGTGAAAAGGCTACAACAGTGATGTCCTGTGGTTCTATTTTTGCTGTTTGGAAGGCTTTGGATATGATTCTTCCAGCATTCTTCGCGTGATGCCTAGCGGCCTCTCGAGGATGGATTCCACCTGTTTCGGGTATGAAAGTACTGTTCACATTTGCCAGAACCTTTCCTTCAAAATCGAGCAACCCAACTCCGAAATCATCTGCTGTCGCTTCTATGCCTAAGCATATCTTCGTTGAGTTGCACCTTTTCATCAGGTTCAGTGTCCAAAAAGGATTTGCGATTGCTTAATTAAATACTTTCCAGTTTGCCTTTAGCAGGTGGAGCCTGATCCGTTTTCATACACATTTTTATTCCGATACGACTCTATTCTATTCTGAAGGCTTAGAAAAGATGCCTAAACACAGCGTCTTGGAACATAAAGCTCTGCAGTTTATTGCTAATACTGGAGATGAAGGAGTGCTTCAATCCAACCTATGGAGGCAACTCAACGCTAGTAGCAGGGAAGGCTCTCGAATTGCGCTCAAACTGGAAAATAAAGGGCTCATACGTCGAGAGCGGGAACTCTTCGAAGGGAGGTGGACCTATAGGCTCTATCCTAAGAGGAAACCTGTCTCAATTAACTCTATAATAGATTGTCCATGCCTAACCTGCGTGGAGAGCATTCGATGTGGGGCTTACGGGGCTATAACACCAAATGATTGTGATAAGCTAACCGAATGGATTGATGCCTTGGCTCAGGGAGGCGCCGAGTTACTAGGTGACAGTTAGTATTGCCTAGCGCGTGGTTAAGAGAGCGAAGGCGAGATTATTACTATAGAAAGGCGAAAGAGGATAAATATCGTTCACGTGCATCCTACAAACTGCTCGAAGCAATTCGGAAGTATCATTTTTTAGATGAACGCGACGTAGTTATAGACTTGGGCGCTGCACCTGGCGGTTGGCTACAAGTTGCTCAGAAGACTGTTGGAAGCCACGGGTTTGTGCTGGGAGTTGATCTAAACGATATCCAACCAATCGAAGAAGCCAATGTCTGTATCATTGTTGGTGATATTACACAACCCGGAATAGTGAAGCAGATCAAGGAAGTTCTACCCTGTCTGGCCGATGCAGTCATTTCCGACGTCTCACCAAAGGTCTCCGGAATTTGGGAAGTTGATCACGCCCGTCAAGTGGACTTAGCACGTAGTTCTCTAGCGATTGCAAATGAACTCTTGAGGATTGGCGGGAACTTCTTTGTGAAGGTGTTCCAGGGTGATCTGTTCGATGCCTTCATCAAGGAAGTGAAAGGATGTTTCAGTAGAGTCAAAATTATGAAGCCTAAGGCAAGTCGGACCAAGAGTGCAGAGATCTTTGTTCTTGGCATGAGTATGAAAGAAAAACGGTAATGCTTTTGACTATCGATTGTATGTACTGTGTTAATCGTTAAATGTGCATTATAGAACGTTAATTGTGGTGACAGAGCGTTGAGGGTTGTTTCAGCTGACTCGGGAGCCGCTATTCTAAGCACTCGCTTTGAACCTTTGCAGATTGTTGCTTCGGGCGCTGTTTTGGTTGAGCAACCTTTCAGGATGGCTAGTAGATTCTTAGTTGAGCCAATCTTTGCACCGGTGGAAACCGGGTATGCTTTAATAATTCATGAGCTTGAACTCTGTCAGAAGTTATTGAAGGTTATCAAAGCGGATGTTGTTCATTTGGACATGTCCGTTGGGGGATTGTTGGTTGAAGAGATTTCTCCTTTTCAGCTTAGAGGAAAAGCCAAAAGTAGTATTTTGAAGATTCTGCCTAGAATAAGAAAACTCGCAACAAACATAAAGCGAGTCTATGGCATTGATGTGCTGGCTATCGGAAAAGAAAGCATACCTGTCAGAGTAGCTGAACTAACTACAGGGGCTCACGCTATTATTTTCGCTTGCAGGAAGGCCTTGCGAGAAAATGAAGAACAGATCCTAGGTTTGCCATTAAAATGCTATCCAAGGTTGACACGGGGCGGAGTCACCTTGAGATCCCTTATTGGTGGAGAACACGACATCATGGGATATGCTGAAGACAAAGAAAGAGTGTTCGAAAGGATTCGAGTAAAAGAGATGCTGAATCCTTGCGCAAGAGGGTTTCGAGCATTGAAGCTAATTCCTGAGACGAGGTAATTCAAACGATGGCAGCCAATTCACAACAAGAATCTGTCAGGAAGAACAGAAAGACGCACCCGAGCAGCCGTACAGAAGAGGATGCTAACACAATCTC
The DNA here is from genome assembly GCA_004376645.1 of Candidatus Bathyarchaeota archaeon. Taxonomy (GTDB): domain Archaea; phylum Thermoproteota; class Bathyarchaeia; order Bathyarchaeales; family SOJC01; genus SOJC01. Next base: position 7,949 of record SOJC01000113.1, on the reverse strand, counting down.
TCCCCTCTCAGCGATTTTGACAATAGTAGCCACCTTTGCGCTGTTTCTGTTTGGTGGAGTAGCGCTTATCGTATTCTTAGGTTATGGCTCTGCAATGGTGTTTGGGGAGCTTTTGCTTGTTGTTATCCCGCTAAGTTATTTGAAGTTTAAGGGAGTTGACATAAGAACATACATCAAATTAGACCTAAAGCTTAAGGTTGTTGTAATAGGGGTTCTGTTAGGAGTTTTTCTCTTCTTGTTTAACGTAATTGTTTCCACAGTATTGATCTCTATCTTTGGTGTAAGTGAGGCTGTTGAAGAGGCTAGTAGATTGATTTCTGAGATGAGTAGCTCTCCACAGGGATTACTACTACTGATTGTAGCTTTGTCTTTGGCTGGAATATGCGAAGAATTCACTTTCAGAGGCTTTCTGCAAACTGCCATGAACCGTAGATATCCACTTTGGATCTCCTTGCTTGTTTCCTCCGCTGCCTTTGGAATTTTTCATTTCGATCCTCAACTGATCTATACTGTCTCCGCTTTCCTGTCAGGTTTGTTATTGGGCTATTTGTATAGTCGATGGAACTCTTATCTGGTTCCAGCAGTCTCTCACGCTACTATGAATCTAATTGTGCTGGCTATATCCGTTCTTCTTGCGTAGTGCCATCTTATGTGATAATCTCGTATCAGTCAACACTAATCATTATTTATCACTTTGACAATCTCAAGGCTTAGATCCAACGCCTTCGTGCTATGGGTGATTTGACCGACACTTACAATGTCAACACCTGTAGCAGCGTATTCAAGGATATTTTTCCCAGTTATCCTTCCGCTCGATTCCAGCAGAACCTTGTTTCTTACTCCTTCTTTGGTCAGTAGCGATGTTGTTTCTCTCACCTCTGATGGAGAGAGATTATCAAGTAGAATTATGTCAGCTCCAGCCCTTGCTGCTTCCAAAGCTTCTTTTGGAGACGTAACTTCAATCTCAATCTTCTTAGAGAAGGAGACAGTTCTTCGCACTTTTTCCACAACGCTTGTGACGCCCCCGACAACTTTCAAGTGATTATCCTTTATAAGCACCAAATCGTCTAGGTGCAATCTGTGTGTGTCACCATCGCCAATGGAAACAGCTTTCTTGTCGAAGTATTTGAGTCCTGGAGCGGTCTTTCTGGTTGAGGCGACACGTGTCTTGAATCCGGCTTCTTCTACTTTGTTTACCAGATTGTGTGTCATTGTTGCGATTCCGCTCATTCTCGAAAGTATGTTAAGCATGGTTCTCTCTGCGGACAGCAGAGTTCTAGCATTTCCTACGAGGCGAATTATTGGAGTTTTTGGCTTTACGTACGCTCCATCAGAAGTCAAAGCTGCTGCTTGAAGATTCAAGGTCTCAGACAGAGCTAATATTTCCTCTATGCCAGCTACCACTCCTTCTTCCTTCGTGACTACTTCAGCTTCGACGATGGTGTTTTCAGGAATAGTGATATGAGTAGTTATATCGCCTTGCCCAACATCCTCTTCCAAATATTTGAGTAATTTTTTAGCTAAAACCTTCTTAGGCAGGAACACACATTTTCCCTCCTTCAACAACTTTGAAAGTTGCTTCGATGGCTGCTGATAACCCGTCTAGTGTAGCAACCTCCTTTTGAATAGTTTTGGCTCTCTCCGAATAAGTCTTTGTCAAGACCTCATCTATAGCAGCTAAGAGTGTGCGTTTGTCCATGTTGTCTTGGTGGACAACAACTGCTATGCCAAGCGCTACGCATTTGCTAGCGTTGTTTAGTTGCTCTGTGTGGTTTGGTGTTGGAATTAAGACTGACGGCTTCCCGTAGCATATAGATTGTGATATAGTTCCATGGCCTGCACGAGAGACTACAAGGTCGCAAGCTTTTAAATAGTCAAAGCGATTGGGGAGCCATCTGAAGATGTTGAGGTTGTCATGTCTGACTGGACTCTTATGAGACCGTGGATGCCCAAGCGATATAACGATTTGGAAATTACTGGACAGATCTGCGAAGATCTTCTGAAGAAGATTCGTCAGATAGGCTAGTTCCTTTAAAGGACCGCTTAGAGGAACAAAGATTAGGGGGGTCTTTTGCTTTAGGCCAAGTTTCTTACGAAGGTGTTGCTTTGTCGGTAGAGCTTCTGGGCGAACTGGGAGAATGGGGCCGATCAACTCGATTTTCTTTTGATAAGTTTGAGGAATATGTAGATTGCCTGTAGATATGGTGTGAGGCGGTGGAAAGTCTGGGATAATTACTTTGGCTGCAGAAGTCCAAACTCTCCCAATGATTGCTAATGTAGATGCATCCGCGAATTTTGCAAGTCGTAGATAACGGTTTCTTCTAGGGATTATTACTTGGAATTGGTTGAGCATGCATACTGTTGGTATGCCCAGCATCCGTGCTGCAATTATGGGTGAAACCCTGGAATCTGAAACAATTACATCTGGTTTGTGGGCTTTCATAATCTCGATTTCTTTGTTTACCTGTACCAAAAAATTAAGAGGCGCCATGAATGGACCTGGGCTGATAGCTGTTCTTCGAAAGTCGACAGCTCCATCTGGTTTAACTTTGAACTCCATCGCTGGGACTTCAATTGTGTTGAACCCTTCTTGACGTACATAACTCACTGCTTCACTGTAAGTTGAAAAGAAAACATCTGTCTCAGCATTTCTCCTTTGCATCTCTCGAGCTATGGGGATGCAGCGACCAGCATGCCCTAGGCCAACACCGCATGGAGCGAACTGAACTCGCATCTGTCAACTCACCGTCGAATTCCAAGAATCACTTTTGCATACTCAAGCATGAGCAAGTGAGAGAGCTCATAGAATGAGTTATCTGTCCCATAATGATTTAAAGATCACGCTTGAAGTCGTGAGAAAGTATGAGCAAAGGGAAAAAATCAAGAAACACGTAGTGTGTATGCGTTAAAGAGAAATTGACTCTCCCTAATATATATACAGAAAATCAGGATGCTCTCAGATCCGGCCCCTTCATCTCGACAGACCCGTTGGGGGACTTCTCACTCACTACAATGCATTGAAACTTATGGATCTTGGTTGTTTCTACTAGCCAGCTATCCGGGGTTAAGCCTGCTTTCATGCAAGCTTGGCTGAGGAACTCCCTCTCATCCCAGTTATACTCTATTGGTACTTGAGGAAGTAGCAGACCGCGGTTGATTCCGCTTTCTACTATTAAACCGTCTTTTCCGACTTTGATTTTCGATGGTAGATCAATTGGGTTCTCAACTTTAATTTGCTGTGGTGGTGTAAGAACACTGACTTCGAATATTATTTGGCTGAGTTCATCTAACGAGAGAGGAGGAAAACGAGGATCCTGAGTTGAAGAGTTGACCGCACATTCTATGACTGCCTTTACGAGTTTTGTTGTCGGATAGGGATAGCCAATACATCCTCTAAGCTCCTTTCTACGATGTCTTTTGATGCTTATAGTGACGAACACCCCGAACCGTTGCATTAACGTAGCAGGAGCATCTTCAGGAACCATGACTAACCTATGGTTTTCCAGATACTCCTCAACGCTTTTTCGGGCGAGTCTTACAAGGAATTCGCCTTCGTTTTGTGTCAACTTGATTTCCATACGTTCTTCCCGCTTGACTGACGCTTATTGTAGTATACAAGGTTTAATGTTATCTATTTCCCTTATTAGAATCCTCTACAACCCTGTCCTTAAAGATCTCTATTCCCTCGATTTCTATCTCCACAAGGTCATCTTCTTGAAGAAACCTTGGGTTGGGCTTTATTGCGAAGTCCACACCTGCAGGAGTGTCCGTTGAGATGCTGTTACTGGGTTCCAATGTCATGATATCACTTGGACTGCGAATAATCTCGAAGACATTGAGTACCCTGTTAGAGGTATAGCCAAAGATGCTCGATTCAGTTTCTTTACTTGTTGCATTTTTGACTTCTCTATTCATCGCTACGGCGAGTTCCGCTTCGTAGTCAAGTTGTTTCATAAAACTTGGTTTGATAATGTTCTTCTCTGAACCCACCATCGTTGAGCGAACTAGCTTCGTTGATGATGCTGTTTTGAGTATGCTTGTTTCCTATGGGTGAACAATGCCTAATCTCGTTACTGTTATGTCTAGTTCTTCGAGTTCTTTAATGAGGGGGTTTATTCCTACTGAATCACTCGCAATGTGTCCAGTGACAATCAGGTTACCCATGCATTCTGCTCGTAGTTTTTCAAGGTCTGTTGTGCCTATATGAATATAGATTAGTGTCTGCACTCCGTATTTGAAGTAGGTTCTGGCAATCTCGTAGCCTCCATTAGTTCCAGCACCATGAGAAACCACTGTCTTTCCAGCAGAATTAGAAAATTTCCCTAAACGCACCTTGATCGTAGTCTTTGCGTTTTTGAATTCAGGTAGCTCGTTTAGTGTGGAAATAACATCTCCGACTTTTGTGTCCTTATCGGTTCCATCTCTGATTTTTTGAATCATTACTCTTCTGCCTATCTCGTCTAGAGGCATGTGTATGTTCATATAAGGCATCTTTAGAAGCCGAGCTAAGTCAACCGTGTGATCATAGTTTCGAGTGTGCATTTCCACTTCCAAGGAATTCATCTTTTTTTCAACAGCCATCTCAGCTTCATACTTAGGAACACCAGCTTCTACCATTTGTTGGATGTGCTTTCGAAATACCTTATGAAAATCAATGATAGCTAGTCCGCCTTTGGGATGATGGGAAATAACCGCGTCGTAGCCTAGTTGCTTCGCAAGTAAGAGTTCCGAAGCTCCTGCATCTATTCCGAACAAGACCTTCTTGATGTCTTTCCCTTTAACATATATAGTACTGTCCGCTGGCGCTTTATCTAAGCCTGCAAGCTCAAGTGCAACTTCCATAATTTCTTCTGTGCTAGCTAAGTCAGCCACTTCCTCAAGCGTACATTTCAGCCTTCATGTAGTACTTTACTTTTCTGTTGATCCTGCGTCTATCGATCAACTACGAAAATGTCTTTCATCAGGAGAGTACTAGCGGATTGTTCTTTGTCCATAGTTAAGAGCGGGATGAGATAGAGAAAACAAGGTTCAAAGATGTGAATCAGCAGATGGGAACATTTAAGTTATTATGAGAATGCATATAGGTGAGAATTACAAGTTCAGTCTTAGGAGCAACAAATCGTTTGTCCCGCAGAGCTAGGAGAAGTGCATCTTCACTTTCTTATCATTTCCAGAAAACTTACTGGAGATTAGTAACATTAAAACCTTCCACACTCTTTTTGTCCGCCCTAGCTATAGGTGCTTCCGTTTTCTTGCTTGGAGGAGGAATATATGATATTCTGGAGCAGCCAATAGTAGCATTCGTTAGTGAGGGCAGGATCATACCTTATTACCCTCAAGCTCTGAACGATCAGCTTCTTGGTGAGAGCGTTGCGTCGATGGTCTTGTATTCTATTGGTATTATAGGGTTGATACTAATGTATCGAAGTACTAAGTTCGCTTACAGCCCACGAGAGGCATTCACTTGGCTTATGATTGGCAGCGTTCTACTTCTTATAGGATGGGTAATCATAGAGTTCTTTCTTTTTCCGAGCACTATCAGACCGTTTCAGCCATAAAAAGTGAGTATGCAGGCGTCGATAGCAGCTAAGCACCTAAGGAGTCACCAGGGGTTGCTCTTTGCTTTCAACAAATACGCCAAAAGGTTTGTTAGGAAATGTATAGGTATCGTGCAAGCCAGAATCACTAAAACCATCAAGAGCGAAGGCGGAGTAAGGAGAAGAGAGAGAACCAGTGCACCTAACACGAAGTCTATTTGATCAATAACGGGCAAGAAAGCGCCTGGAGTAAGTCCCATTCTACGCTTAAGAAACGCGCCAGCTAAATCTCCTAATAATGCACCCAATGAGAGTAGAAAGCCTAGTGCAGGGCTGTAAGATGGGAAGATAAGACTTTCTCCCCAGCCAACTAAAGTCCCAACCGCTAGGCCTGCGAAGAATCCTCTGAGGGTCTTGTGAGAGCCGAAGACAGGTTGACCATCTTTAAGCACTCTCCCAAAATCCAGTGGTGGACCTCCACCGAAGACCACTGGAACAGCGTTAGCGCTATAGGCAGGAAAGATGTACAAAAGGGAATTTACAACTAACTCAAGTAACATAATCTTCCGGCAAGCCTCCTTCTCATTTCATCATCCCCTATAATCTCGTAATCCTCCTTTTTCTATTCTTAAAAATATGGGTTTGCCCCTCTTCTTAGAAGGTGTTTCTACGTTGACTCTAATCTTGTTGTACTCCGCTGTAGGCCAAATACTCACAGAAGCATCCGCCCAAAACTTCAATACTCTCATGGCAACAGGTTGCACAGTTCTATCTGCCTTACGAAACACGCTTCGAACCTGGCTCACAATAAGGCTTGCTACTTTCTTAGTTCGTGTGATTTGTGCAAGATATGCCATTTGACGATTAAGTTCACGGTTTAGCCTCGACATCTCCCTCATGTTGCCATCTAGCCCTTCACTGTAAAAGCCTGTGACGGTGTCAATTACGATGAGACCAACTCTCTCACCTACATATTCGGCCAACCTATCTATGACAAAAGCTTGCTGCCTAAAATCTTGAGGTTTCATCAAGATGATCTGGGGTGCCAATTCTTCGAAATCTTTAGAGGCTATTTGTGCCATACGCCTAGCAAAAAAGGTATGATCACAATCTATGAATATAGTTTTGTACCCCATTCTCGCACAGTTGACAGCGCACTGAATTGCTAAAGTAGTCTTGCCTGTTTCAGCTTCACCATAGACTAATACAATTCTTCCTTCATGTAATCCATCTTTCAACCGTTCATCTAGGGAGCGGCAACCTGTCGGAATTGTTCGGGTCAAACGAGTTCACTTATGAAAACTATTTAATAGTTGCGAAAATTATTAACTTTGTTCAAATTGACCCCGCTAACTCGAAAGAATAAAGCAACGAATCCAAAGATCGCAGTTGTAACATTATCTGGGAAAGCATATTATCTGATAGTAAACGAACTTAAAAAAAGAGGGGTATCATTTCTAAGCTTAACCCTCAACGATAAAATCCCAATTGACATCAAGGCAGTTATAACGACAAGGAAGGAAAGATCCCGAGTCTCTCATCAAAATACACTAGAATACGCCGAAGATGGAAATCCTGCGGAGATAGTTGAAGAAGCGATAAGGCTAATCAAAGGAAAAGGAACATACGAAAGCTTAATTATTGGAATTGACCCCGGTTCAAACTTCGGTGTTGCAGTTCTTGGAGACAGAAGTCTAATCGAGACAAAGAATTGCGTTAGCGTGATTGAAACTGCAAATGCGATAATTAACATCTTAGACAGAGTACCTGCTTCCCACAGAACCATTAGAGTTGGCAACGGAGCACCATTGATCACTGAAGAGCTTCTACGCCGTCTCAATAGCCTTCAGAAAGACGTAAAATTCGAAATAGTAAGCGAAGAAGGAACAAGTCGAACCTTAGGAGAAACTTCTCACAGAAGAGGAAAAAGAGATATTATCTCAGCCATAAAAATTGCTCAAAGACAGGGCCGAAACCTCCCCAGAAGTAAGAGCTGATAACCTAACCATTAATGGTTGAAGCCAAAACTAGGTGAGCGTGCATTCAGATAACCGCAGCTACACATACATATGCACATTGCCAACCTGCTGTAAGAAAAACAATTATTAAGCCAATTTAACAACTCTCCCTCTATGCCCAACAAAGTTCATTGCGCCCACATCCTTGTGAAAACAGAAAAGGAAGCACATGCTGCTCTTGAACGTATACAAAAGGGCGAAAAATTCGCGAACATTGCCAAGGTGGTTTCCATTTGTCCTTCTAAGAAGCATGGAGGAGATCTTGGAACCTTCGGAAGAGGCAAGATGGTGAAGGAATTCGAGAAGGCTGCCTTCACACTTCAGAAAGGCCAAATCTCACCTATAACAAAGACAAAATTCGGATATCACATAATCAAGAGGCTCGAATAAGCTA
>SOJC01000109.1 GCA_004376645.1 Candidatus Bathyarchaeota archaeon | reverse complement strand
ATTAGGGGGGAAAACTCCTTTGGAAGCTGCTGAAACACCGAATTTAGATTTTCTAGCCAGAGAAGGAAAGACTGGTTTGATGTATACTGTGCGGAAAGGTATAGCTCCAGAGAGCGATGTAGCTGTTATGTCCATCTTGGGATATGATCCTTTTGAGTTCAGTACTGGTAGGGGAATTGTAGAGGCAATTGGGGCTGACTTAGCTGTTAGAGACGGTGATCTTGCATTGAGATGCAACTTCGCCACAGTGGGCCCGGGAAAGGAGATTATTGATCGAAGAGTTGGGAGGGATCTAACCACTCGTGAAGCCTTAGAACTTAGCAAAGCAATCAACGAAGCTGTAAAATTGGAGTCGCATCCAGCTGATTTTGAATTCAAGAGTACTATAAGATACAGAGCTGTTCTGATCATCAAAACCAGAGAAGGAACTCTCTCAAGCAACATCACGAACGTTGACCCAGCCTATTATAGGGTGGAAGGACTTGGCGTAGTAGACGCGGACGCGGAGATGGTTCTCGGGAAATGCAAACCTATGGATGAGACTGAAGAAGCGAAGATCTCCGCGGAACTGCTGAACGAGTTCATAACTAAAAGCTCTGAAATTCTAGACAATCACAATGTAAACCTAAAGCGGGTTTCCAAGGGGAAGCTGAAGGCAAACATCATCTTAGCTAGAGACGCTGGGCACCGTTTGCCGAAGTTCTTTAACATAAACGAGAAGTACGGTCTTAGTTTTGTCTCGCTCACAGATATGCCTGTTGAAAGGGGGCTGTCCAAATTAGCTGGTATGCAAGCTGAAGATATTCCTCCTCCTTCAAATGACATAAAGGCGGATTGCCTTCTTAGGGTTGAGAAGCTGCTTGAGCTCCTACCCTCTTTTGACTGCTTCTACATTCACATAAAGGGTCCTGACGAACCTGCTCATGATGGAAAGTTCGAACTGAAAAAGCATATGATCTCCCTAATCGACAAACACTTCTTCGGGGAACTGCTGCGAAAAGTGAGACTAGAGGACATAGTCATCTGCGTCACAGCAGATCATTCAACGCCTTGTGCACTGAAAGCTCACAGCGACGATCCTGTCCCCTTACTCATCTTCAAGCAAAGACTGGTGAGCGACAGTGTTTCTCAATTTTCAGAGAAAGAATGCAAGAAGGGAAGCTTAGGTATCTTAGAGTCTGGCACTGAACTGATGCCAAAGCTCATCAGCTTCGTTAAGCACGCATAGAATACTAGCTAGAATAGTCTAACCATTGACGCGTTCTAAGATGAGGCAACCTTTTAAAATACAACATCATAAGAATATTCCTCCAACATAAGAGATGAATCCAAACATGGTAAAAGTAAACGATGTTGAAGTTCCTGAGGGACTTTACTACTCGAAAGACTACGAGTGGGTGAAGATCGAAGGGGATAAAGCCAGGATCGGGGTAACGGACCACGCACAGAAACAGCTGCGCGAAATAGTCTTTGCAGAACTACCTTCCGAAGGTGACACAACAACACAGAACGAGCCGTACGGAACCGTAGAATCAGTCAAAGCAGTTTCAGACTTGATCGCTCCATTGAGCGGTACAATAGAGCAGGTGAACAGTGAAGTGCAAAACACTCCAGAACTCCTCAACGAAGACCCCTACGGTAAAGGTTGGCTACTCGTCTTAGCCCCCAACAACATGGACGAACTAAAGAATATAATGGATCACGCCAAAGCAGTAGAGTGGCACAAGAGTCTATGAGAGAAGGCTGACGAATGCCTCGAAGAATAGTTATCGTAGGTGCGCATGCTGCTGGAGTTGACGCTGCCTCCGCGGCTAGAAAAACCGATAGATCCGCTGAGATCACCCTAATATCGAGAGAGAAACATGTAGGGTATTCTCGTTGTGGCCTACCTTTTGTGATTGGCGGTCACATCGCCAGCTTCGACGACCTCATAGTCTTTTCACCTAGCTTCTACAAGATGATGAAGCTAACTCTGAAGACCGAAACAACCGTCACCAACATCAACCCTACAGATAAGACAATTGAAGCAACCAACAAAGCAGGAGCCACAGAGACAATTTCCTACGACAGTCTAATCCTCACAGTAGGCGCCTATTCCTTCATTCCCCCCATAAAGGGCAGAGAAAAACAAGGCGTATACTCACTCCGCTCAATAGAAGATGGTCAGCAAATTGACAAGGCCATCCGGGACGGAGCAAAGAACGCTGCAGTTATAGGTGCTGGATTGATCGGATTAGAAATGGCGATAGCCTTGAAGGAGAGAGGATTAAACACTGCTGTAGTCGAGCTTCTACCTCAAGTTCTGCCAGTGATGCTGGACACGGACATGGCAAGGCTCGTCCACAAAATGCTGGTAGAGAAAGGCTTGAGAATCATTGTTGGAAAGGGTTTGGACGAGATTCTCGGCACAGAGAAGGTGACGTCCATCTCAGTAGCAGGTGAACAGCTCCCCGCGGATATCGTCGTAGTCGCCACCGGAGTAAGAGCCACTACTGAACTTGCAACGAAAGCAGGTATTGCCACCGGTGAAACTCACGCCATAAAGACAAACGCCCGAATGGAAACGAATGTGGAGAGCATCTACGCCGCAGGAGACTGCGCTGAAAGCATAAACATCGTGACAAAGAAGCCTGCTTGTCCTCAGCTCGGCACAGTGGCTGTTAGACACGGTAAGGTGGCAGGAATCAACGCTGCAGGGGGATACACCCTCTTCACTGGAGTCCTAGGCTCAGCAGTAACTCAGCTCTTTGACACTCAAATCGGGGTCACAGGATTAACCGAGTTCCTCGCAAAGAGAGCGGGAATGGCAACTGTAACTGGAACAATCACTTCGAAGACCCGAGCAGACTATTATCCAGGTGCCAAGCACATAAAAGTGAAGATTGTGGTTGAGAAGGAGTCGCAGAGGATTATCGGAGCTCAAATCATAGGTGGAGAGGAAGCCACTCAACGTATCAACGCGCTCTCATTTGGCATACAAAAACAGATGACCATCCGAGAACTGGCAAAGACGGACACAGCGTATGCACCACCCCTATGTGAAACTTGGGAACCCATGGTTCTCGCGGCCGAGATGGCGTTGATGAAACTCCGCTAAGGCAAGGTCCCCCTCTTTTTTCGTGGCAAGAGGATCAATTGTAGGAAAATTAATATGGAAAGCATAGCTAATGTAAGTTAAATTCGGAAAATTATGGTGATTTAAAATGACAATGAAAGTGGCTATTAATGGGTTTGGCAGAATCGGACGCTTACTCTTCAGAGCTGCAACAGAAAGAAAAGCAGACATCGACTTCGTGGCATTAAACGACCTTGCACCTCCAAACACGCTAGCTCACCTATTAAGGAACGACTCCGTGCATGGACATCCACCATTCGACGTGAAAGCTGGAATAGATTCCATAGTTGTAGACGGTAAGCCGATAAAGGTGCTTTCAGAGAGGGACCCCGCTAAGTTGCCATGGAAAGACCTTGATGTCTTTCTAGCTGTGGAATCAACTGGTCTGTTTAGGACAAGAGAGAAAGCCGCATTGCACCTGCAAGCAGGCGCAAAGAAAGTCCTAATCTCAGCCCCTGCAAAGAACCCCGACATAACTGTCGTGCTAGGGGTGAACCACGAGAAATATGACCACGCAAAACACAACATCATCTCAAACGCCTCATGCACCACAAACTGCGTCTCCCCAGTAGCCAAAGTGTTAAACGACAACTTTGGCCTAAAGAAAGCCCTCATGACAACATCCCACGCCTACACAAACGACCAACGGATCCAAGACCTAGTCCATAAAGACCTGCGACGAGGAAGAGCAGGAGCAGTCTCAATCATCCCCACAACAACAGGTGCAGCAGTAGCAGCAACCCTCGTACTACCCGAACTTTCAGGAAAGATGAACGGCCTAGCCCTAAGAGTCCCAGTTCCAAATGTTTCAATAGTTGACTTAACCGTATTACTGGAAAAGCAGGCAACACCTGAAGAGATCAACGCAGCATTCAAAGCAGCCGCAGAAGGTCCACTGAAAGGCATATTAGCCTACTCTGAAGAACCCCTTGTCTCAGTAGACTACAACCACAATCCACACTCTGCGATAATTGATGCCCCATCCACGTTAGTAGTCGACGGTGACATGGCAAAAGTACTTGCTTGGTACGATAACGAATGGGGCTTCTCTTGCCGAATGGTAGAACTAATAGAGTATATAGGCAAGAAAGCAGGGTTCTAAAACCCTAAAACCTCTAGAAGATGCCTTTAAAGGCATACGTCCTCCTTTTTTGGTTGATGAAAGATGACTAACATTTTGACGATGGATGACTTCAATTTCGATAACAGGACGGTTCTCGTCAGAGTAGACTTCAACTCACCAATTGACCCTGAAACTGGAAAAATCCTAGAAGACATCAGGATAAGAATGCATGGAGAAACCACTATCAAAGAACTTGTTGAAAAGGGATCCAAAGTTGTGGTGCTAGCCCACCAAGGAAGACCTGGAGAACCAGACTTTACATCCTTGGAACAACATGCAAAAGCCCTAAGCGGGATTTTAGGCAGACCAGTAAGATACATTGACGACCTCTTCGGGGAGAAGGCGAAAAGCGCTATCAGAGAGATGAAGAGCGGGGAAATCCTAGTTCTGCAAAATGTTAGAACTTACACAAAAGAATGCAAGAAGGGAACTCCTGAGGAGCAAGCGAAGACAGAGTTCGTTCAATCCCTAGCACCATTAGCAGACATATTTGTCAACGACGCTTTTGCTGCAGCCCACCGAGCCCACGTCTCCATAATAGGCTTTGCCCCCGTACTCCCAAGTGTTGCAGGCCGCATAATGGAAAGAGAACTTGAAGCCTTAGCTAAAGCTCTTGAATCCCCAGAGAAGCCCTGTGTGTACATATTAGGCGGCGCCAAAGCAGACGATGCGCTAAGGATCTCCAAGTACGTACTAGACAATAACATAGCTGACTACATTCTAATGGGCGGAGTCGCTGGTCACCTATTTCTAGTAGCAAAGGGCATGGATCTCGGCAGACTCAACATCGAGTTCCTCCAAAAGAAGAAGCTGATGGAATTTGTCCAAGGGATCAGAGAACTGATAAGAGAATATCCGGAGAGAATCAAGACAGCTCCCGATCTTGCTATAGACGTAGACGGTAAGCGTAGGGAAATAAGTGTGGAAGAGCTTCCAACAGACTATTCTCTCTGCGACATCGGCACAAAGACGATACAACAGTACGCGGAGATTATTGAGAAGGCCAAGTCTATCGTAGTCAGCGGACCAGTAGGGATTTTCGAAAATGAGGAATTTGCAAAGGGGACTAAGATCATTCTTGAGGCTGTGGCTAATTCGCAAGCCTTCTCTCTCGTTGGGGGAGGACACACAGTAGCAGCCGTAAAACAGTTAGCCCTCGAACAGAAAATGGGTTACATAAGCACTGCTGGCGGAGCGTTAATAGAGTTCTTGATGGGCGAAGAATTGCCTGGAGTAGCAGCTCTAGAAGAAGCAGCGAAGAGAAACCCTTAACCCTCTAGTCTCCATTCATCCAAGAGTTTTTCACGCTGAACCTCTAAGCTTACGTGATATATCTACGACTTAGTTGCTTTCAATTGTGCAGTGTTTCTCGATATATTTGTTCATCCTCTTTCCTAATGTCTGTTTCAGCAGCTTCATTCTAACGCTAAAATATTCATCCCGGAGTATGTCAAAGTGGAAGCCGTCCCATTTTCGTCCGTTGACGAAGGCAGCTTGCCTTACCACTCCGGCTTTTCTGAACCCGCATGTTTCTAAGGCTTTGTGAGCTCGATGATTGTATTCTACACTCCATGCTTCGCATCTCTCTGCGTTCAGTTGGTTGAATGACATCTCCAACAGTGCCACGGTGATCTGGCGACCTAACCCTTTTCCTTGGTATTTCTTCTCTCCGATGTATGTGCCGATGTCTGCACTCTTTACGTTGCCCCATTCACCACGCCTAATGAGAGCGATCCCAATAGCCACTTTCGAATCGACTAGTTCGACAATGAAGTGGAGCTGCTTCTCATCTTTCACCCACTCTTCGTATTGCTTCTCTAACTGCGCCATATTCACAAAGTTCATAGGATTACTTCTTGAATACATTATGAGTTCAAAATCGTTCTCCCACTTGTGTAGAATCTTCAGATCTTCCTTTTCTACAGGCCTAAACAGAAGATCCCCAAATTCGAACATGCACACTCACCTGCGAATCTACATTGTTTTGTAGAGCGTCGCTATTAACTTTAATTGAATATGAAATGTAGCGTTTCTGACCTTGAAACAGTGTTATTTCAGACCTAGAGAAACCGCGAGAATTGGGTTGAGTTGTGAAGATTCTGGTAGCGGGGAGTAGATTTGAACTACCGATCTCTGGGTTATGAGCCCAGCGGGTTAAACCTGGCTACCCCACCCCGCTTCAGCCTCAATCTCATGTTGCAGTATCCTTTAAATGTTTTGAGTTTCCCTGTCCAAAAAGAATTATAACATAAACAATGCTTCTCTTAGCTGTGTTCGGATTGGAGAAATCATACATTCACAGGATATTTGATCCAGAACTTGACGACCCTGTCTTTGTGGAAGGTCTACCTGGGTTTGGAAATGTGGGAAAAGTAGCAGCTCAGCTTCTTGCTCAGTCCATCGATGCCAAACTCTCTGCCAAGTACTACTCCCCCTTCTTTCCCGACTACGTTAATGTGGACAGCAATGGAATCTGCAGCCCCCCATGCTACAAGTTCTACGCTCCAAAATCTAAAGAGAAATTTAGTGCAATAATTCTAACGGGTAATTCACAGCCTCCCGTAGACAACGTCGTAGCCCACTATAGTATCTGCGAAGAGGTTTTAGACTTTATTGAGAGTCTAGGTTGCAGCTTTCTAGTCACCATAGGAGGAGTGCCCACTCCAAGCGAGAAGAAGGAGGTTTACGTCGCAGCGACTTCGAACGCTTTGGCAGCGGAGATCATGGGGAAGGGGGGAGTCATATATGGGAAAGGACGGATTATGGGCGCTACTGGGCTGCTCCTAGGTTTGGCAAAGAAGAGGGGATTGACTGGAATCTGCTTGCTAGGCGGAACAGAAGGGTTGCAACCAGACAAAGATGCTGGTTTCAAAGTTTTCCAACTGTTATCGAAAATCTTGGGACTAGATGTTACACCTAAAGTAAAGACTGAAGGAAAAGGTTAATACTGCAGTTCTGGACTAACCTAACCACATGGAGACATCCTTCTTGGCAAAATTCCTCAAGTTGAAAAACGAAGGAGTCAGGCGGATGTTATATGCTGTTTTGGCTGCACTCCTATGCTTTGTAGGGCCAACCTATTTCGTAGCCATCATGAGCAACATTATTCCTCAACTCTATGCAATGGCAGCAGGGTTCGTTTCCTTCCTGATTGGAATCTTCTTCATGTATCGCCTAGTGGAAGAGTGAAACCGCTAGGTAATCCGCAGGCTTGAGAAAAAAGAAGATGATGCTTCTATTTACTCTACTGTGACTTTTTCTCTTGGTTCTTCCCATAGACCATGTAAATTGCAGAATGCTCTGGCGCGAAGAGTTGTTGACTCTTCCAAGGTTATGCTAATCTTAACGTTGTATCCGTTACTCATCACTGGGGCGAAGTCGATCTTCCCAATTGGGTGTTCTCCAGCATAGAGTTCAACCCAGTTTATGTAGTGGGACAGAACATTTGGTTGTTCAACATCGTCTATTCCGCCAACTTTTAATTGGACTTTGAAGGGTTCACCAGATTTGACAGTGTCAGGAGCTTTCACCTTGGGTACGTGTTTCTTGTCCATCACGGCTAAGTTGTTCCAATCTGCTGGCTTGTTGAGTTTGGTTAACGGGTAGCCTTCAGAACTGCTCAAGAACATCATACCCTCCTTGAATCGATACAGCTTCTCATAGACTTCTTAAAAGTCTTTCTAGACTACACAGTTTCCTCTCTCTTTCTTCTGTTCAAGCAGAAACAACTCTACACAGGAATCTTGGGATGATAAGTCATCATAAGTACGTGGGAGATTAAGAGGAGTCACGATCTTAGGCGAGGCACATAGTTCTCTTCAACGTTTCCATGTTGAAACTGGTATT
Source organism: Candidatus Bathyarchaeota archaeon (assembly GCA_004376645.1). Classification (GTDB taxonomy): domain Archaea; phylum Thermoproteota; class Bathyarchaeia; order Bathyarchaeales; family SOJC01; genus SOJC01. Next base: position 11,116 of record SOJC01000109.1, on the reverse strand, counting down.
TGCGCAACCATTCTTTGTTAGTGGAACTGCTTGTCCACTTAACTCAATTCCTTGAAGGAAGTCGCCGCCCATCTTCAACTCATGAGTGCAAGCTACGCCTACAATTCCTTCGTATCCCTTCTTCTTCAGCACTTGAGGAACACATGAGCTTCCTGCGAGTACGAAGACGTCGTAGCCAAGTTCCTCAGCTAATTCAGTGGCTTTGTTAACTAGGCAGTCTTTTGAGCAGTGTCCACAACTGTAGGAGGGAATCTTAGGGTCGAAACTAGCTTGACAGCGCTTGTCCATGTACTTGCGGGCGCAATGGGGCAGGAGAAGTGCTCGCTTTCTCGTCTTGCAGAATCTCTCTGTCTGAGAGATGTTTCTAACATACATATCGACAAGATCCTCGACCAGCATAAGAGCGTCTGAGATCTCCAACCCAGATATCTCCTGTAACCTGAACTTCTTCGCTAAATTCCTAGCTTGACTACCCAGTCTCCTATGTAGACCCTTCTCATTTGCCATACCAGCAAGGTCTCTGAAGAAAGCCTTGGAAATCCTTGAGAGATCGAAGCTGAACCTGTAAGGCATACTTTTACGTCAACTCTCTACAAGTAGACACTTGCGTCGCAACGGGCGTAAATAAACTACCGTTGGAGAAGAATATAAAGTCTACTACTTGAAACTCTAGATGACTGGTAACAATAATCGGGCCACGGTCGGGTCACGCGCGCGGGACAACTTAGCCTAGGGTCAAGAATTCCCGGTTTCTCAATAGAACTGTTGCAGCTGTACATGCAGGGTTCTATCTGTTGAACTTTAGGGAGCAGGCTGAGGCTGAGAAGCCCCATCCGTAACCCAGTATGAAGAGAATGTCGTCTCTCACCAGCTTGTTTCCGGAAACTATCTTTTCTAGGATGAATGGCAAGCTTGCGCCAGCCAAGTTGCCAAGTTCTCTAAGTACTTCAAAAGATTCTTCAATCTTTTTGAACTGTATTTTGTGGCGTTCAGCTATTAGATGCAGGATCTTCTCGCTTCCCGTGTGGATTGCCAACTTCTCAGCTGCAGCCAATGGGTTTTCACCATTAACGTCTTCTAGCTTTTCAAGTATCGATGAGACGTATTGGACGCCAAGCTCTGGAATTCTCTTATCAAGATATGTGTATAAGCCGAAGTTGAAAGGTGCTTCTAAGGTTGTGAGTCTTGCGTAGCCTGCCAAGTAGTCATCCTCATTGATGTTAGTGACTTCGCATATTCCGTTGACTGAGAGCCCGTTTCCATCCTTTGCCACGAGAATACTAGCGACTCCGTCACCAAACAGGAAGAACTCCATTGTTGCAATCCACTTTCTGAGCTCCACGCTTCTTCTTTCCAGGTTCTTGATGGAGTTGATCTCACTGACTTCCATGATGTTCTTCAGACCTTGTACCTGATTGTAAAACCAATAAGAGTTTACTCCGGAAATACATAGGAGAACAGGATCTTCAGGATGCACTTCAATATGCTTCTCTGCAAATTCAAGAGCCTTAGTGAAGGCTGTGCATGCCATTCCTTGGATGTTAATATACTTCATGTGGGGGCTGAATCCAAGTCTGCGGATTAAGAGTTGGCTTAAACCGGGACATAGAAAGGGGTTTGCGTCATAGGTGGCGACGAAATAGCCTACATCTTTTGGGGAGAGATCATAGTTTTCTAGGGTCTTTGAACATGCTTCTACACAAAGGTTGATGAGCGCATCTTCACTCAGAATCGCTTCTAGTTTCTTTGACGTTCGAGAGTGGCTGATTAAGTATCTACTTGAGACTCCTATGTTGAAAATATTCTGTTTGACGCCTAGTGGGATTCTGCATGGAAAAGCGTCGATCAACTCTGCTGTTGAGTATTGATTTGAAGGTAAGGCTGTTGATACCTCTAGTATCTCCATGGGGGAAAGCATAGTATTAGAGGTATAAAAAGGGTTTTTGCATGTTCAGCAAACTCTCTGAAACGAAGACTTTCTCACTTGATAGACTTAACTATCTTGTTTAGTGAGCATCGAGCGAATTTCAGAGTGGCTGAGAATCTTCTTAGATGTCTAAATCTCCAACTCCAAGCAGTTGTTTCAGTGATTCCACTTCTTCTTTGAGCATTCCGATTTCGCTTTCCAGAGCGTCAGCCTTTGATTCAGCCATCTTCTTCAACTCATCAATCTCCAACAGGAGATTCGAACGTTCTGTATGTAGAGTCTTAAGTTTCTCCCTTAGATTCTTCAACGTATTCACAAGCTCTACCTCGATCCCTTTAATCTCCTCAGCTACACCTTTTATTCTTAACTCTTTCTCCTCCTCAATCTTCGCTCCAGCGCGAAACTTGTTTTCACATTGTGGGCATTTGAACATCCCGAAACCGATTCTTACGGTGCCTTGAGGTTCCGAAGTCTTCCTTGAAACATACCATGTTTTGAACGGAATGTCTACTTCGGTTCCACACTTGGGACATTTTGGCAAGGTATACTCCACACTTAAATTAAGAGGCTTTACGCTAAAAAGCTTCTTCTGTAAACGCAAGCATTAGAAAAGACTCAGCTTTCATTCCATTATCATGGCGGGATTTGGAGGTTGAGGGGAGCAATGATGACTCCAATAGGTTTTCTTGTCTCCCAACTTGCATCAGAAATGCATCAAATAACTAGAAGAGTCCGATCTAATAATTGGCAATCTTCTCATTTGAGAAGAAAGAATATAGGTAGACTTGAGCATTAATTATATTGGCGAGCGTGAGGCATCTAAATCTGACAACAATTCTCTTTAAAATCCTCCACTCTCCTGTCTCCACTCGCCACCTCGTTCCAACGTCTTTATTATGATAAGCTGAAAAGAGTTATAATCACACTTCTCCTTCTGAATCGAACTCTGCAAAATCAACGATATGTAGTTAGATTTCACAGCCTTTAAAAAATCAGCTAGCTATACTCTATTTTGCGCGCGTTGCCATCAACCCCGCAATCCCTTTCCCTTCTTCCGCGAGGGCACCTCTGCCGCGCGCAATCTTTTACATGATCTTCGCAGAGCTCACTTTCAGTCAACTCTCCCTATCTCCAACTATACGTTACCTCAAAGCCATTAAATAGAAAGCCAGATAATCAGAACCAAGCTTGCGGTTCATAGGTAAAATCTGTTGGATTTTGGCAGAAGCCATTGATATAGCCACTTCCCCTCACGAATGCACGCCTTGAATCGCAGGCCTTCTTGGGGAAGGAAAATCAGCATAACTGAATTTTCTATGCTAGAGCATTGCAGTTTCGGTTCTCCGAATTTTTTGTGAGAAAAAGGGTTGTTGTAGCTACAGACTGAGTATGAATGAGAGTCGTTCAACAAGTTCTTTGTAGCGGTTCCTTATTGTGACTTCTGTAACTTGAGCGATCTCAGCGATTTCCCTTTGTGTCTTTCGTTCTCCAGTTAAGACTGAAGCTATGTAACTTGCGGCTGCAGCTATGCCTGTAGGTCCCCTTCCAGAAGTAAGCCTCAACTCCCTTGCTGTCGTTAAGATTTTGTGAGCGATTTCTTCTACTTTGCCTTGCATCGTTAGCTGGTTTGAGAATTTTGTTATGTACTGGCTTGGTTTGAGAGGTGGAATGAAATAGTCAAGTTCCCTTACTAGGAAGCGATAGCTTCGCCCAACCTCCTTCTTGTTAATGTGCGAGGCTTGAGCAATTTCTTCCAAGGTTCTTGGAAGAGAACATTGTCTGCATGCAACATAGATTGCTGCTGCAGTTACGCCTTGAATGGATCGACCTCGAATCAATCGTTCTTTTACGGCTTTTCGGTATATCACGGAGGCGGTTTCAAGTATGTTTCTAGGAAGGCTGAGGGCGTTGGCAATCTTGCTGATTTCAGAGAGGGCAAAAGCCAAGTTTCGTTCTGTTGCGTCTGAAACTCTGATACGTCGTTGCCATTTTCTGAGACGATATACCTGCGCCTTCTGCCCAGGCGACAGACGCTTACCATACACGTCTCGATCATGCCAATCAATCATTGTAGAAAGGCCCTTATCGTGAATGGTATAGGTTAGTGGCGCTCCTACTCTCGTTCTCTTTGCACGTTGCTCATCGTTAAATGCTCTCCATTCAGGTCCTTTATCCTGAAGCTTTGCAGCGATAACAATGCCGCAACCCATGCAAACAATCTCGGCAGTCTCATAATCACGTATGAGACGTTCGCTTCCACATTCAGGACACTTCTGAGCCTTGATGGAGTGTGTCGAAGCAGTAACAGCGGTAGGATTTCCTTTATCTTCCACGTTTTCTCTTCTCCTTTCTCCTTCTACTTAAGGGAACCGTGTAAAGAATGCTTCCAATCGAAACCTGCAACTCAGAGGTGATAGGTTCCACTGAGACGTAGGGTGAGGAAACTGGACCAAAAACGTCGCGAACCGTGCCAATCGATTTGAAATTTTCGTTCACGACTTTTGAGCCGATTTTTGGGGTAGCTTCTGCTTTCAGTATTAGATTTCGGCTCGAACTCACGTGGAGCACATGGCCTAGACGTTGCAAACTCTCTGATTCCCCCTCACAAAAGGATAAAAACTTGTGAAGCTCCGCCATATTTAAATATTGTGCAACCGAAAAGCTTAAAAGCCAAACTCAATAGGCGCCAAACCCTAACTTACTCAAAAAATTGATGGGAATTCCGTTCCCAATGTTTCCCCCACTATGTGGCTTGGAAATAACATTGAAGCCTTTGTCATCAAGATCATAACTTCTTCGTACTCATGAGGGCTACCTAATGCAGGCTATTCATCAATTGCCGTCTGTGTAACTCTGAGATATCATCAGTCAAGCAAATACCTTTTCATCATCCGGCAGCTAGAAGAAAGGCAAAAGAATAAAATAAATGTTGATGTTAAGGAGAAGGTGAAAATGCGAAAACAAGATAAAGTGATGCTCTGGCCAGTCTACTTCGACCGTTCCCGAACAAAGAAGGAGGGGCGAAGAGTTCCCAAGAACATCGCAGTTCCCAACCCGCGGCTGAAGGAGTTGCATGTGGCTGCGGAGCACCTAGGATTAAAACCAGATGTTAAGGCTGATGCTGCCCATCCAGCTACTCCATGGTTGAAGACAGGGCGGCTGTTGGTGCGGAAAGACAAGTCCAAAACGAGTACTTTAATCAAAGTTGCAGATGAATTAGTAAGAGTCCGTCAACTGGAAAAGAAGTAGGTTTCTCTCATTCGCTCCAAACAACACAGTAATAGTGCAGGAGGAAAACGTAGTTTTTCAACTGCGTGTGTGTCATTGTTCTTTCGGAAGTAAAACGGCATTTATCAACCCGTGTTGTCCAGGGCGAGAAACTACACGAGCGAGGCCCAACTTTGTTTCTATGATGGTTCCCTTTGTAATCACGCCACGTCTATCGTAGTCTATATTGACTGGGTTGTTCACAACTCGTATGATCTCAGTGTTTTCCGTCTTTCCTGTTGTCGGATTAGATATGTTCGCTTGTCTTTCACTGAGCACTCTAATCTTAACGTTGCCCCCTTGTCTGCGGCTTTTCTTCATTCTTCTTTCGCCCAGAATTGTCTCTGCGGGAAAGGCTCCTCTTTCGAACTTGCGTTTCTTGCGGTAGGCTCTCTTGCGGCCTCCCGTCAGCTTCTTCTTGTGTGAACCGCCATGCCAAACAGACAATGCTGCATCTCCAAAGAAATTTGATGAAACTACTGAGATTCAACATATAAGCTTAGCGTTTTCATTCTCCAGTTCCTCTGGAGGTGGGCTCGTCGAATCCGATTCTCTTGAGTTGGCGCTTCATTCCCCGTAAGTCGTGGCTTAGTCCGAAGTAGTCTGCGAAGAATGGTGTCGTCCGTAAAGTTTTTGTCCGACCTGCATGTTCGCGTTTGATAAGTCCCAGTTCTTCCATCTGTTTTAGGTGAGTGTAAGCGTGATGTCCCCGAACATCTATCACATGCTTCTGGGAGACGGGTTGCCTGTAAGCGATGTAGGAGAGCGTCTTTAGGGGGCCCGTCGTTAATAGAGGGCGTAAAGCTAATCTCTGCACACGGGACGAATATTTTGGCTTCAGCTGCATCACAAAGCGAGAGTCTTCGAGTTCAAGTATTTCCAGACACGTATTTCTGCTTGCATATTCCTGTCGTAAGGTGCGTGCAAGTTGCTTGATAAGATCTTTTGAGCGGGTCTTGGATACTGAGGCTAGGGTTTTCAGGTCTAAGGGTCTCCCAGCTACATATAGTGCTGACTCGATCAGAACTAGACGCTGTTGCTGTTTCTCTGCCTCGGACGGTTTGGTTTCAGGCAAGGTCTGTGTTGTTTCCTTCAAAAGGTGTGTCGCCTTCTGTTGAGATGAAGATATCGCCGAATTCTTCTTCTTGCCAAAGCCAGATGCTCTGCCTCTGCGCTAGGAAGAGGATGAGGATGAAAGCGTGAATTGTGCTAAGTTTATCTCTGCCTGACACAAAACGGGAGAAGCTGAAGAAGGGTTTTCCCTTGGCAAAATGAGTCATCTCCATGTAGAGTGTGTCCATAAGACTTTCAATTTCTATTAAGTACTGGTCAAATTGAGGCAGTAAATCGACTGGCAGTGGTAGTGCGGGTTCCAGCCGAGGTTTTAACGGTAGCATCTTTTCGCCTTTCAGAGCGGAGTCAAGCGCTTCAAGAAGCTGCTCAATCGTAGTTGAGGTTAGCTCATACCTCAGAGGAAGAAAGATTGGTGGTGGGATGAAGTCAGGGGAGATTTTGGGGGGTGCGGGTGCTTCTTCAAGTTTTAAGAGGAGTTTGGATTTCATTAGGTATATGAAGGCAGATGAATCTAACGCCACGCCTGAAGCGCGAAAATCAACATCGCCTTGCTTCTGCATCTCATCCAAAAAAGAAGTTAAGAGGAAAGATATGTTGACGTTCCACGGTTTCACTTTTTCCAGTTTGTGGATTTCGAAGAGGATATTCCATGGAGCCTGAAGGTAGAATGGTCGTTTGATTGTCAATTGGGTTTTCCCTCTGCAAATATGGTGGAGACCACGTGGGAAACTCCGTTGCGTTCGTAGACTCCATAGACTTTCTGAGCTTTGCTGACCATTTCAGGCTTCAGTGTAATCGTGATGAATTGGGTGTGACTGCTTTGTGCTTCTTCTAATAGAAGTTTCCCCAATTTTGCGACGTGAAAGGCGTCTAAGTGGGCGTCGATTTCATCTAAGATGTAGAATGTAGCTGGCGTGAATTCTTGTATGGCAAATAGGAATGCAACTGCGGAGACTGATCGTTCTCCTCCACTAGCGCCGCTGACGAGTATGGAGGGTTTATTTGGGAACTGAACTATCATGTCGATTCCCCCGCTGAAGGGCTCTTCAGGGTTTTCCAATTCTAGCTCTGCATGACCTCCACCTGTCACTTTTGGGAAGTACTTATCTAAATTCTTGTTTATCTTCTCGAAGGCGTCCAGAAATATAGCGCGTTTTTTGCGCTCAACTTCGTTCATGAAGTTTATTATGGCTTGTTTCTCTCGTTCCAGCTCATTCATGCGTAGTGACAGTTCTTTGTAGCGGGAGGCTTGTTCAGCGTAATGCGTTAGGGCAAGTTGGTTCACTGCGCCTATCCTATCTTGTTCGAATTTCATCATTCTGAGGGACGTTTCTGCTTCTTCAAGTTGTTTTGAGTCCATCTCTATGGGTTCTTCGTAGCCTAGAACCCTTAGTTCTCCTTTGAAATTGTTTAGTTTCAGTTGTGCTGTTTGCAGTGAGAGTTGAAGCTGGTTGTGCAGTTGATCTCCACGTTCACATTCAATGTCTACTTTCTGGAGTTCCTTGTCGATGTCGTCGATCTGGGCGATGAATCTCTTTGCTTCTTTTCTAGCACCTAGCACATTCTGAGCGAGATCCTCTCGACTCCTTTCCAGTTCGATGAGTTCCTCTCTAAGTCCCCCCTTCTCCTGCAGTGCCTCGTTAACCTCTCTTTCCACTGTTACCAGCTGCCTTTCCACCTTTCGCTGTTGAACTCTCACATTCTTATAGCTAGTCTTCAAGACGTTGTCGTATTTCGACTGCAAAGTTGACATCTCAGTTTCGATTGTGCCACGGTTTTGTCTGAGGGAGATGATGTTTTCAGCTAGTTTGTCCCTTTGAATTTCAAGCTTTTGGATGTGTGTAGGGTCTGTCTTTCGTCTTAGTTCAGCTAATCTTGTCCGTAGTTCTTGCATCTTCTTTCGAACTGCTCGACGATTTGCTCGTTGCAGAGCAATCTCCGTCCTCTCCTTTTCCAGCTTTGCTCTAACACCTCTAATGTAAAAATCTATTCTCCGAATGTTCCTCTTGGCAACTTTGGTGCTCTTTTTCACTCTCGCTATTTCAACATCAAGGGTGATTATGGTTTCTGACAGTTGAGTTATTTCACTTCTGGTTAGGTCTATCTCTTCTTCTATGAGAGAGACGTCCTTTCCTTTTCTTGCCAGATGATCTTGTAGGGCTCTCACTGCCTCGTCCAAACTTTTGATGGCTTTTTCGTTGGGGATTATCGTGGAAAAGTCTATTGGTAACCGGAAATAACCGCTTTCCAATCCTCCTCCAGCTTCGTAGATGTCTCCATCTACAGTCACGCTTCTGTATCCTTTTTTGCTGATTGTTAAGGCTGCTTTATCATTGCGAGTTACTAACGTGTCTCCGAAGACGAAATCGACCGCAGGTTCATATTCTCTTGCGCATTTCACGAAGGCTGTTGCTAATCCCTCTACATTCCTCATTCCAGGATGGTTCAAAGCTTTCTTCGCCAGCCCCTTTACTGGAATGATTTTGATTCTTCCGAGTTTCAGGCGTCTCAGTGTCTCAGTGCAGGTGAATGCGGCATCGAAGTCCTTTACCACTAATGCGTCTAGCCAGCCCGCCCCGGCTGCGGTGATTGCTTTCCTGTAATGGCTGTCAATTTTTATCAAGTTCTTGAGACGCCCGTAGACTCCTGAGATTACGCCGAGCTCACTCAATTCTTCAATGTTTATAAGAGCATTCTCTGTTGCGGCAATTGTTTCTGCGAGTTCCCGTTGGGTTGCGAACTCCACAACAGCCTCACGTGCTGTTCCTGCAATTCTGCCAGCTTCGTCGATCTCTCGCTCAGCCCCTTTTTTCTGCGAGATTCTTCGTTCTAGCGATCTCTCTAAGCTTTTCAGCTGAGCCTTCTGTTGCTTTTGAACTTCCTGAAGATCGGAATAAGATGTCTCAAGATCTGTGAAGCCGCTGGCAAATCGTTCTTTGCGGCTTTTAAGTTCGCTTAATTTGTGTTGAAGAATCCTTATAGAGGTTTGTCTGCTGGCGTAGTCGGATCTTAAGTCTGCGAGTTCCTGATAGAGTCTGTCAAGCTGTTTGCTTGTTTCTCGAATTCCCCTGCTGTTCTCACCGATGTTTCCCCATAGCTGCGTCGTCTCTTTGGCGAAGGTATCATGCTCAATTTGTATGGTTTCAATCTCTCTGAGCAGGCGTTCCAGTTGTCGCTTAAGACGTTGCGTCTGCTTTCGATTCTCGTCGATCTCCTTCCTCATTGAAACCCATTGTTGAACATGGTTTTCCCTGACTTTCCTCAGTCCTTCCAGGGTTGATGTTCCAGCTCCGATCTTTGTGGCAAGCTCGGTTAGCCGTGATTTGAGATCACCTATTTTGATTTGAACTTCCAGAACTTTTGTGCTGCCTTCCTCGACCATGTCTGAACTTAGCTTTCTCCATTCAATCTCAATTGAATGGCGATGTCCTCGCATCCTATCACGAATCTGTCTAGATTTCCCATATTTCTCCTTAGTTTCTTCAAGTTTTGAAGAGACCTCAGACACTCTGTTACCTGTAATTATGATTTGATGGGAGAGTTTCATAGCCTCGAATCGTTTTATCTCGTTCTGTATGAAATTGTATCGAAGGAGTTCATTTCTCTCTCTCTCAAGGTCGTCCTGCCGTTTCTGTACCTCGTCGATTCTTCCCGTCGCTGTGCGGATGGAGATTTCGGCGCTTCGCAGTTTCTCCTCTGCTTCCGCCTTCTCTGAGTCGTACTGGCCGATGCCAATCATGTCTTCGATGACCTTGCGTCTGTCATTTGAGGAGATGTCAGTCATCCTAGTGATTGTGCCTTGCAGGATGATGTTGTAGCTTGTTGATGTGATGCCTGCCATGGAGATCATGTTGTGAATGTTACTTCTTGAGATTCTCCTTCCGTTCAATCTATAGACGCATTGCCCATTTCTGAAGACTTCTCTTGATATTGTCACTGTGTTTGTGTCTACGGGTATACGTCCATCTCTGTTGTCGAATTGCAGGACTACTTTTGCTGATTTCGCCTTCGCTAATCCTGCATTGGGTGCGCCGTGAAATATGAGTTTAGTCAAGTTGACGGCTCGCATCCTGCGAGCGCTCAGTTCTCCTAGAACAAAGAGGATAGCGTCCACAATGTTCGTTTTCCCGCTACCATTGGGTCCAGTTACCACGGTGAAGCCCTTGTCTAGTGTGATACTTACTGTCTTTGACCCAAAAGATTTGAAACCTCTTAATTCTACTTTTTTGATGTAGGGCATCTCTCTAAGGTCGCTCCGCGGTTCCCCGCCCTTTATGGCTTACGGGTTGATAGCTTCTTCTATAGAATTCTTCTATAAATAAATTCATCTGGTTTTAACAGTTTTTTATACAGCGCAGCCTAATTTTTCTATGTTCTCCGACATCTTTCTGCCATCTTTTTAACAAAGGCTTTCACTGCCACTTTGTTGCCATATACTAACATGTAGCCATCCTTCTGCATTTTGATTGAAAGCTCCATTTGACTGGCTAGTTCCTCCACATCTTTTCTAAGGATTTCGTCAGAGGGCAGAACTCTGATCCAGTACTTGCTCTTCGGAACGCCGGGGATAAAATGGGATGAGAGTTCAACCTTCGACTCTGCTTCTCTTCTCGCCTTCTCCAACTTCTCAAGCCACTCCTTCGCAAACTTCTGACCAAACTCCTCCTTTGCCATATTCATCAGACCAGATTCGAGTTTTATGAGGTCATTCTCTATAACCGGGATCGGATCAACGCACGATGGGTCGGATTGATATATGCTGATCATCGTTTTTGCAGATCGCAACGAAGTCATAACATCTGGAGAAATAGTTACATGTTTCTTTCGAAGCTCAATTATAAGGCTCTC
>SOJC01000055.1 GCA_004376645.1 Candidatus Bathyarchaeota archaeon | reverse complement strand
GAGGTTTATAGTGTTTTTGTGTACTCTTGTGAATTCAGAGAACACGTTGTTACTAATGTTTTGAACCGTTAACTTATATTTTATAGGTTATTAGACATCATCGTCCAAACTATAGAAAAACGGTGATGACTATGCTGAAGATTCGAAGGTATCAACCCGCAGACAGAAAGCAATGCCGAGATCTGTGGAAAGAACTCACAGTTTGGCATCGCAAGATCTATCAAGATCCAACTATAGGAGGAGAACACCCTGAACATTACTTCGATGAGCATTTGGCGAAGGTTGGTCCTGAGCGACTCTGGGTTGCAGCCTACGACTCCCAAGTAGTTGGCTTCATAGGATTAGTCGTTGAAGAGATGGAAGCTGAAATTGAACCCCTTATAGTCAGCGAGAACTATCGCTACAAAGGAATAGGTATGCAACTGCTGAGAATCGCCATCTCAGAAGCCCGCAATCTCGGAGTGAAGTTCCTCAAGGTGAAGCCAGTCGCACGTAACGTTCAAGCTATCAAATTCTTCTACAATCAAGGCTTCAAGAACTTGGGTCACATCGACATGTTCCTAGACTTCTGCGACTACAAATGGAAGCAGGGTCCAAAACTGTTTGAGTGTGAATTTAACTTCTAACGCCTGCGAAGCCCCGACTCTCTGAAGCAAGATATAGATTGAAAGGCTCGTCAGGAACATGGAAGCTTTACATAATGCGGGATTGTTGTGGTGTTAGAGAGGGGTAAATGTCAAGATGAGAAGCGACTTTCTCTTCTGGAACTGGGTCTGTTGCTTTTTTGATTAGTGATTGTACGTTCTCTGTTATTGCACTTTTCAGTCGGGTTAGAATCTGCGGCTTTTTCTTTGGTTCGCAGACAGAGGGGGCAGCCTCAATGGTTGAGATTAATCCTTTAGCCAGTCTTATCAACGCCTTTGTTTGGCTCTCTGTCAAATCTTCATCTCTATTCTCCTCAAGTTCATCTATGTACTCATGAAGAGCCATAATAGCATCTTCTCCTCGCAAGACTGAAAGTTCCGGCATCTCAAAATACTGCATCCCAACACCAACACGGAATAGATGAAAATTCTATAAATATCGTCCTCTGAATGGTGGAATATTCCCTCTCTCGATATATATGCGCAGAATTGAGCTTCTTGTTGATTCTTAACTATGAAGCAGAGCCAGCACACACACATAACCTTGAAGCTGTCTTCAACAAGTTCGCGCTTACATCTGTCTTGCTATCGATTTCCTTCAAATGAACCCAAGCAGATCAGGAGAAACTCCTCTAGACTCAAACCTATCTCTCTGCATTTGAGGATGTTCCTCTTGTGCCAAGGTTGTTCCAGAGCTACAACTTCTATTTGCGCCTTGACCGCTTCAACATCTAACTCCATCAATTGCCTTCGCACATGCTCCAGCAGAACCGCCGCTGAATCTACTGCTATCAGCGCTTTGTCAAGGTTACTTTCAGGTTTGAAACCTGTTCTATGATCATGGGCCTTAATAGCGTAAAGACAATGTTCAGGAAGCTTGCCCTTTAACGCTTCAGAAGCAATGATACCATGTTTGTTCATGTTATTTCTGGCTTCATCGATGTCCAAATCATGCAACAAACCGACAAGCTCCCATTCCAGACTGCTCTCGCCTAGTCTTTCAGCAATCTTCTTCATCATAGCCGAGGCAATCAACGCATGAGAAAACTTGGCTGTATTCTTGACGAGTTTAATAGCCTCGTTTTTCGAAATCACAGAGTTCAACCTTGTAGGAGTTTACACTTAGACCTGTACGAGTGCAGCCATTTCATCACTAACGTGGGTAGCATACTTCCAGAAATTGACCTTGGATGGTTTCAGTGTGGGTATCTTGTTGAGAAGAGAGAGATCACGCTAAGTCGTTCATAATTGTTGCCATGAACTTGGTTCCTTTTATGAAGCCGTCTATAGTGAGGTTCTCATTTGGAGCATGCACCTTTGCATCGGCATGGCTGCAGCCTGCTGACACGACAGGACAACCTAGCAGGTTTCGGAATAGATGCATAGGTCCTGAACCCGCGCTTGTGGGATACACGACAGCTCTCTTTTCGTATACTTTTTCTGCAGCTTTTGCCACTATTTCCACAAATGGATCGGTAACAGGGGTTTTTGTTGGTTCAGTAGAGCCATATTGTACCGTTTCAATGTCGCTGAATCCCCTTCCTTTCAAGTGACTAACGAGTTTCTCGAAGATCTCATCAGGCTTTTGATTTGGCACTAATCTAAAGTCCAGCTTCACCATAGCTTCCTTGGGTAACACTGTCTTGGAACGGGGTCCAGTATAGCCGGTGAGGAATCCGTTGATTGTGCACGTTGGACTGAAAAGCAGTTCTTTCTTAGCTTCATATCCTGTTCTCCCTTGGAGGAACTCTTTTAACCCATAGGCTTTCTTGAGTTTTTTTTCCTCAAGTGGCATCTCTTTCAGCAGCTGAAGTTCTTCTTTTGAAGGCTGTTGAACATTATCGTAGAAACCTTCAATCATTATTTGCTCTTCATCGTTCTTCATAGTGTTTAGAGCCCAGATAAGGCGCCAAGCTGGATTTGGGATTAATGGTGCATTCGCGGAATGAGTATCTCGAATTGCACCTTTGGCTCTCAACTCTACTGACAGAACGCCTTTGAGCCCGAGATATATCTCAGGTCGTCCTTCATAGTTCGTTCCACCGAATTCCCAAATGGTCGCGTCGTTGGAGAATAGTTCATTGTATTGTTTCATAACAGGCTTGAGATGGGGGCTGCCAATTTCTTCTTCACCTTCAACAACGAATTTAACATTCACGGGAATGTCGCCAATTGTCTTTAAGAAGGCTTCCGAAGCTTTTATTCGTGAAACAATGTTCCCTTTGTTGTCAGAGGTTCCTCTACCATAGATCCTTCCTTCGTGCACCTTGCCGCTGAAAGCGTCAAATCTCCATTCTTCAAGGGGTTCAGGGGGTTGGACATCATAGTGATCGTAGAATAGCAATGTCTTCTTTGAATGTTTACTCTTGAGCTCTCCATAGACGACGGGATTCCCATCTTTTTCTGGGAGAAGTCTTGTGGAGAACCCGGTTTCTTGAAGCATGCTCTCCACTTTCTCAGCGCATTCCTGCATTCCCTCTCGTTTCGCAGACACGCTGGGCTGTTTCACTAGCTCTGCCAAATCTTGAATGAGGTCTTGCGCGTGTTGATCAATATATCTGTAAACAGCTTTCATATCCATAGGAATCACTTCCAAAGTAGAGGATTGTTGTATTCTTCTTCAAAGAAGATTTCGGGAATCTCTTTTCTTGATCTGGGTTCAGGGGTTTCGTCGGGTATTCCTATAGGCAACATTGTGATGACGTTCACTTCCTGTGGGATCTTGAGCAGTTGCTTCACCTCATCTTCGTTGAAGTCGCCTATCCAACATGTACCATAGCCAAGGGCTGTGGCCGCTAGAACCATATGTTCGGTTGCAATCATTGGATCTTTGTCAAACCACCTCTTTGAAATCGCAGGGATACCTACCGCAACTATGATCGCACCAGCGTCAACTATGAACATTTGATTGTTTGCTGCCTCTGCTAATGCTCTCTTTCTTTCCCAGTCAGTTACAACTATGAAGCGCCATGGTTGACGGTTGCCCGCAGAGGGTGCTTGCCGAGCTGCGTCAAGTATCATTTTCAGTTTCTCTTTAGGAATGGTTCCAAGCTTGTATTTTCTGATACTTCTTCGGACTTTGATAGCTTCAAAAACGTTCAAGTCTCTCCCTCCGTTTCAATACATCTGTCTTCTATCTCTACTTTCCTTATTACGCTTTTGAGTGAGAAGTTTTTAGTGAGAGAGTCGTAATAGAGTCCGTGGAAGATGTGAATGGTTGACCAGAAGGACGTAATAGCTTTTCTAAAAGAGAATGATGGTCAAGCATCCCTCGACGAAATCTCTGAAGGGCTAAGGATAGCGAAATATGGACCTGAATCCGCATACGCCATAATGCAATCCTTAAAATCTAGCGGTGTTGTGGACAGGAAGGGAGAGATGTGGGTTCTCACAGCAGAAGCTGAAACACTTGCAGCTGAAGATGTAACAGAAGAGCGGATGGTTACTGCTGTCAAAGGAGAAGGAGAACCCACTTCCGACGTAGACAAGATTGTTCAGGCAATGGCTAGAACCTTGGCTACTGCCATGAAAGAAGCACAAGAACCTGCAGATGAGTGGGAATTAGCCACAAGACCTATGATCACAGAGATTGAACGCAAGGAGAAGACATTGAGTTCCTTTATCTTGCGACCAAGCTCTGCGAAAGAAGCAAAGAAAACCCTTATTGGCCTTTCAACGGGAACCTTCATCGACTACATGTTTTTTACTCCTGAAGGAAAAACCTTAGGCGGTCTACCTATTGGGGGTCAGTTCGCTCTTACCGGTCTGCCTGGTGCAGGAAAGTCCATCCTCGCGGAGGAAATCGCAGTAAGCGTCTCTTCTGCGGGAAAGAAAGTTCTTTACACAACAGCTGAAGACACATGGCAGAGTTCTACACCCCGCTTTGACCTCCAATCACGCATGAAACAGAAAGCCGATTACCTCAAAAAGGACTGGAGCAAGATCCAAGAAAACCTCTTCGTATTAGACACAGTTATGCATCCAGAACTGCGCAACTGGAATATTTTCGCTGAAACTTACAGGTATGTCATTGAAAAGGAGAACATCGACCTAGCCATCATCGATTCTGTAACCGTTCTCGAATCATATCGAGGTGCACTGAAATATCGAGTCATGGAGCTTGCTAGACACAACCAGATGAGGGGAGTAACTTGTATCTACGTAAACCAACGGAGCAGAGAGGCCTGGGACACCTATGAGATGGCTGGAGGCATCGGACTCGCCCACAACCTTGACGGCACCATAATCATCGATTACGGACGTGTCTACTGGCAAGATCAACAGACAGACTTAGAAGTCAAAAGAGGCGAATTCGTCAGGATCGCACGCGTCCTCGACTGCCGAATGTGCGATTTTAAACGAGACAGAATCGCCATCGAGATAACAAAGGAAGGCCTCGTAAGACCCATAAAACGCTCCCAAAAAACTACAAAATGAAACGATGGACGATAAGTGATTCTGGAGTAACAAAAAACGATCACACACGACACTAGTGCATCTTCATAATGCATGTGTACTGCTTGACTAGCCCTAAAGGAAATTGGAGTTTCTAGACTTATGGAAGTCGAAGCGCGTCTATTAAGACGATCTGACGTTAGCCAGATAGTTACAGGCTGGAACCTCTGCTTACCCTACGACAGAATTAGCAGGGAAAGGTTTGAAAGCATAATCTTTGATGACCCCAACTACGAGAGGGAAGGAAACCTCGTGGCAACTTGGAATGACAAGATAATTGGCTTCATAGCTGCCGTAGCGAGAGAAGAAACAGCTGGGCTAGATGGAGCGGGTAAAGCCCGCGAGGAAGATTTCGGCTACATCAAAGGGTTGTTCGTGTTGAAGAATTATGAAGGGAAAGAGGTAAAAGGATGCTTGCTTGAAAAAGCGCTAAGATTCCTAAAGTCAAAAGGCAAAAAGATAGCGAGAGTCGGAGAATACACTGGTCGCTATTTCTCTCCTGGCATCGACATAAGATATGAAGAAGAGCTAAGATTCTTCCTAGATAACGGTTTTGAAAAGGTTGATGTAGAAGAGGACGTTACGATCGATCTTAACGCATTTCAACCCACAGAATACCAAAGGTTAGCACAGCAAAGAATCGAATTGATGGGAGTTGCGATCAAGTCCTATCAAACGAAGTTTTTTGATGAGATGCGTCGTTTTGCAGAGAAATTGGACTATCCACAGTGGTTTCCGAAGGATTGGGAACTGCATTTCAATGAAAACTGTTATACTATAGTTGCGGTATCGAAATCAGACATTGTTGGATGGGCGAGATTCTTCAAAGACTCCGAGCGTTGGTGGTTTGGACCAATAGCTGTCCTTAAGGAGTTTAGACGAAAGGGAATTGGTACCTGCCTGCTTCTGGAGGCAATGCTTCAAATGAAGACGTTAGGCGCTCCGAATGTCACTGCCGGATGGGTCGATGTACCATTCTACATTAAAAGCAATTGGAAGATCAGTCGTCGATACATTGTGCTTCAGAAATCCCTAATTGGGTTAGACACAAAATGCATGCAAGCGATAAGAGGTCTCAAATCCAGTGACACATAGAATACGATTTGATCCTATTAAGGTTGCAGACCAAGGGCGCACTGTGGAGAAAAAAAGGGAGTTTGCGGGTGAAAATCGGGATATATCACCCAAGTGGGGGAGGTTCAAATCTCAGCGACCCCACTACAATAAACCTAGGATGGGTTATGCGCAGGCGCTTTCGTTTTGCATACGCGTTCGTATTTTCTATCTGAATTCATCAAGCAAAATGCTTTTACTGCATATGAGACCGAATTAACTGTAAATGACCCAGCTATTCTCAAAGAATAGTTTTCACCATGTACCTAACCTTGATCTCAATCAAAGGA
>SOJC01000074.1 GCA_004376645.1 Candidatus Bathyarchaeota archaeon | reverse complement strand
TTCTGGGGCTCCATTTACACTAGTGGCTGTCATATCAAATTGCGTGATCTTCTCTATTGTTTTCTTCCCGATGGTAAAAACAATACAGCAATTCCTTGGAGGTGAGAGCATTTGGAGAAAAAAATCTTTACCTATTTAGTTCTTGCTTTATTCTCTTGGGCCATCATTGGAACAGTCATGGCTGGCTACTACTTCGTCCAACGCGATATGTATCAACGGGAATACAATGAGATCGCCAAACAGCTTACAAACATATCATTAAAGGTGGATTTTGTCCTAAATTATGGGAATGGAACGAGAATCTGGAAAAACGACACTGTGCTTCCACTGGGTTCAACAGCGTTTAATGCAACTATCCACATAGCCAGCGATGTAGGATACCAAGATTTCGGCGGCGAATTAGGCATACTAGTAACTTCGATAAATGGGGTTTCCCAGAACAACACTCACGGATGGTTCTATTGGATTTGGGAAAAGGAAAATACAATGTGGTTAAGTATGCCGTACTCATGTGCAAAGTACATACTTCATGAAGGAGATCTGCTAGCTATCACTTACGCTTGTTACTCCCCTTGGCCTGAAGGACCTATGTAGAGTGAAGCGCGCGCACTCATCACAAGAAATGGCTTCGTTGCCCAAGAGAGAACTTGTTTTCCTACTTTATCTTCTTTCAACACCTGAGGATTAGGCAAGAACAATCCTCCGTAGTGAGAAACTTCTCATTAAGAGAGGTTGTTCATATAAGTTTAGTTAAAGGAACTATGGAGACATCTTCTAGCAAACGCCCTATTGCATGTATGCATTTTTCTTTGTGTGCATTGTGCGCGAGCGATAGACCATTTGCCTCATAGTTTTCTACAGTGACCAGAAAATCCCAAGGAGCGAAGAAACATCTCAGAAACACTACACTGAACAAACCCTGCATTAGCTCCCCTTCCCCTCTTTATTGGATCAAAGTTCCCCCCTCAAGTCATAAAACCAAGATTATACCACAACTAATTGCACCGAACCAAGCAATTCCAGCCTCAAAGTATCCTTCATATTTTCACACCACTTTCGACTTTTTCTTATCCACTGATTAATGTAAGAAACTTCAGCAAGAATAGCTACGAGAAAATTCTCAACTTCACTAACAAACAGAACAAAAGCGCAAGGGAGACGGCATGCATGCACAGAGAGACATCAACTTCTTAAGTTCTTCAAACACTCGTATGATAGCTGTCTAGTCAATTTTATGAGGGTACTAAACAGTGAACAGTAACGAAAAATTCCTAGTCTATGATGACGATGTACCCGAGCAGGCTGAGGCAGCTTGGGATAAGCTTGCGGACTGGTACTCGGCGAGGAAAAGGGGCTCTTATGAATTCAAGATGCAGTTGCCAGCCATCTTAAATCTCTTAGGTAATCTTCGTGGGAAGAGCTTGATAGATATTGGTTGCGGTCCAGGCGCCTATTCTGTGGATTTTGCAAAAAGAGGAGCCAACGTTCTCGGTGTAGACATCTCTCGAAAGATGTTAGACAAGGCTAGAAACAACGCTAAGATGAAGAATATACCGTTGACATTGCAGAAAGCAGATGCGCACTCGTTGCCTTACAAGGATGATTCATTCGACGTAGCCATCTTAATCTTCATGATTTTAAACAGCAAAACAATTGAAGAGGCAGCAAGAGTCCTAAAGCATGGCGGGTTACTTCTAGTCTCAGACACCCATCCAACACTTGAGGCGAAGGGACATTGGGAAAGTGAAAAAACCAGCGCACCCAGAATCATCGAAGATTATTTCTCACAAACGAAAAGAAAGTGGCAAATAAGGCACAGTCCAGGACGAATCATCACTCTCAAGTATTACACACATACAATTGAGCAATGCTTTAACATGATCTCCGAAGCAGGCTTTGAAATTCTAAGAATAGTAGAACCCAAGCCTGGAAGAGATGTTAAAAAGAGTGATCCAGTACACTACGATAGATGTTCAAGAATACCGTACTTCATAATCTATCTAGCACAGAAGCATATGTGAGCCAGAAGATTGAGCAAGACGGAAAGCCACGGGTCGGGTTTGAACCCGCGACAAATGGAGATGTCACCGCAAACGCCACATGCGCATTTGGAGGTTGAACTCGTTTACGCAGCCTCTAGTGCCTCAAAGTAATTGTTAGAATTGCTTCATAAGGCTATTTAGGATTGTCAGTTGTTGCATCTCTGTTGTTCCTTCGTAGATCTCAGTAATCTTTGCACATCGGTGGAAACGCTCCAAGTGGTAATCTGCCAAATATCCATATCCACCATGTATGTGCATGGCTTCGTCGGTTACTTGCATAGCTATCTTTCCAGCGTAGGCTTTAGCCATTGATGTTGCCATAGGGCTGACCCTGCCTTCGTCGTATAGCCAGGCAGCTTTGTAGGTTAGAAGTCGAGCTGCCTCGATTTTCAATGCCATATTTGCGAGTTTGAAGGATACTGCTTGGAATTTGATTATGGGAGCACCGAATTGTTTTCTTTTCTTGGCGTATTGGAAAGCCCTTTCAAAAGCTCCTTGGGACATTCCTACGGCTTGGGCCGCAACGGTAATTCTTGTGCTGTTGAAGAGTTCTAGTGCGTAGTAGAAGCCTTTGTTGAGTTCACCGACAAGATTTCCTGCGGGCACTCTCACGTCGCTCAAGGCTAGTGAACCAGTTGTACAGGGTCTTATTCCCATCTTGCCATGCAACTTCGTTGCTTCCAGCCCAGGCGTCCCTTTTTCCACCAAGAATAGACTTTGACCACGGTGGGAAGGAGAGGCATCTGGGTCTGATTGGCAGAGGATTACCAAGAAGTCTGCAATAGGTGCATTTGTGATGAATTCTTTACCTCCATTTATGATCCATTCATCCCCATCTTTTCTGGCTGTTGTGTCCATACGCGAGAGGTCGCTTCCATGCTCAGGTTCCGTGAAGGCTGCTGAGGCTATTGCTTCTCCCGTAGCCAAGGGAGGAATGTACTTTTGCTTCTGTTCCTCTGTCCCACATTTTAACAGAACATCGGGGAGCATGAGGTTGCCAAGGGAGATTGCCGCACCTATGCCAGGGTCTACTCTAGACATCTCTTCAACGACAATAGAGTCTTCAAATAGACCATAGCCTTGACCACCATATGCCTCGGGAAACCTCATACCGGTGAAACCAAGTTTGGCAGCCTTCTTATAAAGTTCCATTGGGAACTCTTCTTTCCGGTCGAGCTCCAAGGCTAGCTCTGGTGTAAATTCCTTCTCACTGAATTCTTTGGCAGCTCTCTTGATCTCCTGCTGTTCCTCGTTTAGTTCAAAATCCATTAACACGCCCTTCCTTATTTGAAGTAGACTTATCACAATTGATCTTTTACTTCATATATTTTGCCGCTCTTAGTCAGGCGGAAAGAGTATGGTGAGATGAGCCTTCAGGTTCTGCAGTTTAAAGGAATGTTAGTAAGACTTAGGCAGACCTAAGACATGTTCACCGATGAAAGCCAGAGCCATCTGATGAGTTACTGGTGCCAGTCTAATCAGATTTATCTCTCGCCACCAACGTTCCACATCATATTCTGTGGCGTAGCCATAGCCGCCAAGGGTCTGCATTGCATAATAAGTCGCTTGAAAACCTGCATCTACAGCAGCAACTTTCGCCATGTTGGCCTCAGCTCCGCAAGGGAGATCTTTGTCGTATAGCCAAGCAGCATTATAGTTAAGGAGTTTTGCAGCTTCAATCTTTGCTTTTGCTTCGGCGAGGGGGAACTGTAACGCTTGGTGAGAGCCTATAGGAGCTTGGAAAACTTTCCTTTGCTTAGCGTATTCAACGGCCGTGTTGAGGGCTAAGATGCCAATTGCCCCAGCAGCTGATGAGAAGGACATTCGTTCAGGATTCAAAGTGTCCAGAATGAGATACCAACCTTTATCCTTGTCACCCAACATATTCTCTTTGGGAACTCGCAGATCACTCATGAACACTTCACAGGTCTTTGAGTAATTAATTCCATGCTTTTCTATTGGAGCTACTTCAATCGCAGGGTCTGGGATATCAACAACAAAGAGGCTTAAGCCTAGCGTTCTCTTTTGAACCTCGTTTAGAGGCGTCGTTCTCGTCACAAGAACCATACCTTTAGCTCTGTCTGCCCCAGAGATGAAAGTCTTGCGACCATTAATCACATATTCTTCACCATCTTCGATCGCCATAGTCTGAGTATTCAAAGTGTTCGTTCCCGCGTCAGGTTCAGTTAGAGCCAAGCAAAATTCCGTCCCCTTGACGATTCTTGGCAGATACTTCTCTTTTTGTCCCTCATTGCCATGATTAGCAATGGACAACCCACCAAACACCGATGTGAGAACGAGAAACCATGTTCCAGCCATCCCACAACTCTTTGAAGAAAGAGTTTCCATAGCTAGAATCATCTCAAACATCCCCATCTCACCGCCACCATACTTTTCCGGGATCATCATTCCAGCAAAGCCGGCGTCAACCAACGTCTTCCAGAACTTATCAGGAAACTCATGATCTCTATCCTTCTTTCTCCAATACTCAGGACTGAAATCCTCTGCAATCTCAGAGGCTGCTTGGACGATCATCTTCTGTTCTGTATCGAGCTCAAAATCCAAAGCTTCTCACCATTTTGAGTTAAGAAGATAGTATTCTCCAAGAAGGAGATATATCTCTTGTGCGATCAATTTGGAGCGCGCGCAGAAGAATTCAGGAGCTATTCGTGACTAAGCTAGAGTCAGAAGCGCCTCAGACACCCCAGCGTCCATCATCTTCTCAGACGGATCTTCTCTCTTGATCGGCAAGAGAAATAACGAACTGAGGGCATGAAAGTTTTTTCGACTCATCAGGGAACTGTAAGCCATTCATCTGTTCCGTCAGTGATTCCGACTTCGTGAAAAGATATAACTGAGTTTGTCAAATCAAATGCTCATTGTTGATAATCCCAGGGTTCTTGCAGAGATGCACAGAAGAGCCATTAGTTTAGTCTATCATATTTCTCTTGTGCCAGAAGATTGTGGTGAATCATGAAGCTTGGTCTCCATTTGTCTATACGGGAATCCATTGCCAGAGTTATTCCCAGAGCAGTTGAGAAGGGATGCAATACGTTTCAGATGTTCTCCCGAAATCCTCGTGGATGGCATTCCAAAGAGCTAGAGCGTAGCAGAATTGATGATTTCCGGAGAAGGCTGAAGGAGAGCGAGATATGGCCTGTGTTTATCCACACACCTTATCTGTTGAATCTTGCTTCTCCGAAGAAAGATGTCTATCGCAGATCATTGAAGGCCTTGATGGAAGAGTTGCATAGAGCTGAGAAGTTAGGAGTTCCATATGTTGTCACCCATTTGGGGAGCCACCTTGGATATGGCAAAAAAGGTGGATTTCAGAGAATAGTGGACGCAATCAACAACTCGTTTGCTAAAGTTGAGAACGACGTCACTCTTCTTTTGGAAAACACAGCAGGAACCAGAAACAGTATGGGTTCCTCTTTTGAAGATGTCAGAGACATCCTTTCCCGAATCCATGATAGGAAGCGTGTTGGGGTGTGCTTCGATACATGTCATGCATTTGCTGCAGGCTACGACTTAGTTTCTAATGGAGCTGTTAAACATACTTTATCTCGATTTGAGAGTGTAATAGGACTGGAATGGCTAAAGCTGGTTCACTTAAACGACTGCAAATCCGGCTTCGGGTCGAAGCTGGATAGACATGAGCATATTGGGATGGGTAGGATAGGAGAGAGAGGGTTCAGAAATATGCTAAGAAGTGATTTAGGGAGTCGACCTCTAATACTTGAAACTCCAATTGATGGGAGAAGAAGTGATTTAGAGAATCTCGACAAGGTGCGAGAGCTAGCGAGATAACGCGTGCGTGCAATCGTCAGGAAGGGGGCAAACCAATATTTGCGTGCGCATGGATTGTGAGGACGTAATATTCATTAAGTGATACGATAGACGAAAAAATGTGGAGACCCCAAAGTATGGGTAGCACTTCAGAACGTGAATACATAAACAAATTAGAGAAGATAAGAGAAAAAACCCGTAAACAAGAGAGAAAGATAAGAGACTATTTTGAGAAAATCGAAAGGATCAAAGTCGAATCGCTGAAAGAAAACGAAGAGATGAAAAGAACAGCCTTCAAAAATATTGACAAAATGGAAAAAAACATCATGAAATCAAAGGATTTAGCACCCGAGTCAAAAAGCAGACTTAACTCAGAAATATCAAATCTTAGAAGAGAAGTTGAATCAAAAAACGTCAAACTGAAGACAAAAATCTCTGAAACAATGATACCAATATACACCCAGCAACTGCAATATTGAGTTCCCACCCCCAAGCTTATGGCAACTTCAACCAACAGAATCTCATATTCTGTCCAGAAATTAAAACCCATCTACCCTCCACGCGTTTTCATAGAAGAATGTTCCTGAATTGTCAAATACAATAATATTTCCCCATAGTTCAGGGAGAATGAACTAATCGAGAAGAGAGGACATTTAAAGGGAAGTTGGAACACAGCTCTTCCCACATTAACACTTATTCCGCTTGCTTCGGCGTTTGTAAACACTCCCTCCAGTGCGATAGTTACGACATCGGATAAAGGACCGAGAACAGAAGACCTCATGCATGCAATGAATATTTTGCGCACGCTTCCTAGGGCGCGTGATCTCAAGTCTTTTTATCTTTGAGAGAGCCTCTCTTAGTCACGAAGATGCATGCATGTGAACTCAGTGGAAAGACAGTTGATAATCATGGATATTAATCCGTGTGTATTTTGCAGTAGGCTTATTATGAGCATAACGGATTTATCAGCACAAGAGGATTAAGCAATGGGTGTTGCTATCGTAGGGGTGGGGCAAACCCCTTTTCGAAGAAATTGTGGAATAAATATTCGAGAATTGTGCTTTGAAGCTTTCAAAGAAGCGTTGGAAGACATAAATCTCGCTCCTAAGGAAATAGATGCTTCCGTGGTTTGTTCTGCGCCAGAGTATGATAAGCAGAGGAGCCCTGCGGGGCTAATATCTGAGTATCTCGGTCTAGCGTCCAAGCCAACCCTTTACGCCGAGTCTCTTTGTTCTTCAAGCAGTACTGGAGTAAGAGTTGGGTATAGCTTCATAAAATCCGGGCTTCACGAAATAGTCGCAGTGATCGGTTTTCAGAAGATGTCAGAGATATCCTCTGCAGAAGCCCAAGAAAGGATGGGTAGAGGCGCAGACATACAGTGGGAGTCACCATTCGGCACCATGATGCCAGCTGGTTATGCAATGTTTGCCCGAAGCCATATGCATAAATATGGAACCACTGAAGGCCAACTGGCGAAGATCAAAGTTAAGAGCGGAAAATATGCCCTTTCAAATCCACTAGCAATGTTTCGAAGAGAAGTTACATTGGAAGAATGCTTGAAAGCTAGAGTCATAGCGAGCCCCTTAAAGATGTTTGACTGCTGTGCAAACGCTGATGGCGCTTCATGCGTGATTATGGCGAGTGAAGAGAAAGCCAGGAAGATAACGGACACCCCGGTCAGGGTCGCAGGAATAGGCGCCGCAAGCGATACCTTGTCTACAACAAGCAGAACCAATCTCACAGGTCTCGACTGTGCGATTCAAGCTGGAAAACAAGCTTACAAGATGGCGCATATAGAGCCTAAGAATGTGGATGTGGCGGAGGTGCATGACTGTTTTACAATTGCTGAGTTAATGGCCTACGAAAACCTAGGATTCTGCAAGCCTGGCGAGGGTGGCAAGCTCATAGAAGAGTCGCAAACGTATATAGGCGGCGAGATTCCTGTGAACGTTGATGGAGGCTTGTTGTCCAAAGGACATCCGATAGGAGCTACTGGAGGTTCGCAGATCAGAACGATTGTGCTCCAGCTCCAAGGGAGAGCTGGCAAAACCCAAGTAGGCGGTGCTGAGATCGGCTTGGTCCATAACATTGGAGGAATCGGATTATACGGAAATGTAACAATACTAAAAAGGTGATGGTCATGAGTTTTGAACGCTTTGGGAAGATCGGTTTCATTTCGGAGACTAAGGTAGCTAGTTTTGTGAAGCACTTGGAGGACGGGAAAATCATGGCGACAAGATGCAGCAGATGCGGGAAACTCTACTTTCCTCCTAGAGCTGACTGCCCAGATGACCTGTCAACAGACATGACGTGGCAACAACTGAGCGGAAGATGCAAATTGCTAACTTACACCACTGCTCATTTCGCCCCAACCGGCTTCCGAGACGACGTACCCTACACCATTGGCTTGGCGGAGTGTGAAGAAGGCGTGAAAGTATATGCACTTCTAAGCAAGGACATAGATGAAAAGGAAATGCGAATCGGCATGGATCTTCAGGTCACACCGGTACGCTTGCCTAATAGCAGAATTACTTATGAGCTGAAGAAGGCTTAGTGTCAATGGATTGGAACAATGGAGGTGTGTTCGTATGAGTGGAGATGGGTCCCTAAGGTTTGGTGTGGAGTGTCCCAATTATCCTTGGGAGGTTATTCGTGATACTGCTTTGCTAGCGGAGAAGATAGGGTTTGATTCCTTTTGGATGCCAGATCATTTGGTGGGGACTGGTGTTCGCCGTTGGGATGCTTTACATGCTTGGAACACGCTTTGTGCCCTTGCGGTGCTCACGAAGAAGATCAAGTTAGCTACAGGTGTGAGCGACACTTACCGGCATCATCCCGCTTCTCTAGCTCAGATGGCTATGTCCTGCGACGTGTTGTCAAACGGTCGAGCAATACTCGGGATTGGCGTAGGTGAGGCGATGAACCTTGTGCCATTTGGCATTCCTTTTGACAAGCCAGTGGGAAGAACGATCGAAGCCATTAAAATTATCCGAAGGTTGTTTATTGAGGAATTTGTCGATTTCAAGGGGAAATACTACGATCTAGAAAAAGCACTTTTAAGACCTAGACCTGCAGTTCCCATTTCGGAGACTGAATATCGATCTACAGTACCAATATACATAGCTGCTAGTTCACCAAGGACTATGAAAGTGACAGCCAATTACGGCGATGGATGGCTGCCTGCAAACCTCGTACCTGGAGAGTACAAGATTAACCTTGAGATGATACGTGAGACAGCGAAGAAGTACGGTAGAGATCCTTTGAGCATTGATCCAGCACATTTCATGTATGTTGTGGTTTCAGAGGAGGCTGAAGCTGCCAGAAAGGCTATGATGCTAACAGGCAAGATGATGCTGCTGTCAAGGCCAAGGATACTGGAAAAAATAGGGTTTAAACCATCTACCTACGATTTTGAGATGACCTTTAAACTGGTTTTCCCCCGGGACGGGAAAGACTGGCTGGCAAAGGCAAAGGAGTTACCCGATGAAGCAGTTGAAAAAGCACCTTTCCTTTTCGGGACCCCAGACGACATCATAGACAAGCTTGACAAATTCGCCAAAGCAGGTTGTCAACACTTTGTAATGAACTTCCAAGTCCCACCAAGAACCCTTAAAGAAACATGCCAGCTCTTTGCGGAAAAGGTAATACCTCACTTCAAGCAGAAATAAGCTGTCCTTGAGTTGCAGGTTCTACATACGCGCGCATAGAAGTGGTTCAACGTTGAGTGTGCGAACCGAAACAATCAATTCCCTTCAGGAAATTGTTGGGGAAGCGAACGTTCTAACAGACATCAACGACCTTTACGCGTATTCTTTCGAGCGGATTTACCGAGCACGTTGGATACGTAAGATAGATGCGGTGGTTAAAACAGAGTCGCTGAAAGAAATTAGAGCAGTGAAGAGGTTAGCTGATGAAGAAGGCTTCATTGTTGCCCAACGAGGAAAAACCGCGGATTCCGAGAGAACTTCTAAGCCGATAATAGTATTAGATGACTCGGAAACACTCCGCCTGAAGAAATTCGAAAAAACCATCAAAACGTTCGCAGACGACATCAAAGAATTTCGTGAAACTGAAAACGGTACCCTAAGGAAACTAGCCATCGCACAGAAACTATCGTTTCTCGACAAACCTACAGCAAAATGCGAAGAATGCAACTCCTGCAGCAGTTATTGCACTGTAGCGTCCTCCTTCAATGGCATTGAAACGTGGTCCGCAAAAGGGAGATTGCTTTTGATGAGAGGAATGACGAGAGGCGAATTACCAATCTCTCCAAAAACTGTTGAAATTCTCTACACTTGCAGCAATTGCGGGCTTTGTTTTGCGGAGTGCTTACAACATACGGAATTCCCTGAAGCTATTCGCGCTACCCGACGGCAGCTTACACTCCAAGGGCACACTCCACAAATCTTCAAGGTTGCAGCGGAAAACATTCTGAAAGCAGGAGATCCGGGGGGACCATCTTCTCGGAAGCGACGTCTCTCTTGGCTAGGAATGGTATCAAAGCAGCGTTTTGAGAAGACTGCTGACGTTCTTTACTGGGTTGGTTGCACAGTGGCTACGCGCACATCCAAAACAGCCAAAGCGACTGCAAATATTCTGAACTGTGCTGAAGTCAACTTTACTGTACTAGGTGAAAAGGAAGGATGTTGCGGCTATGTTCTGCTCGCATCAGGCTTGTGGGATGAAGCAAAAAAGAATGCAAAAAAACTTATCGAAAAAGTGGGAAAAACGAGAGCTCAGCTGATAGTCACATCTTGTGCCGGTTGTTATTACACTTTCACGAAACTCTTCCCTGAAATAATAGATGTTGAAATGCCATGTGATGTGCTACATACATCACAGTTCATAGAAGAATTGATAGGAGAAGGACGACTCGACTTTGGAAGCTTTAATGAAAAAGTTACTTACCATGATCCATGTTCTTTAGGCCGTCACACGAATGTATATGATTCTCCACGAAACGTGTTGAGCGAAATTCCAAATCTCCAATTTGTTGAGATGTCCTTGAGTAAAAGTCGCTCTCGCTGTTGTGGAGGTGGGGGTGGGCTCTGGTCGTATGATAATCGAGTTAGCATGAATTCAGCTTTTGATCGATTGGCAAAAGATGTGGTTCCGCTTAGGGTAAATGTTTTAGCAACCGCCTGTCCTACGTGCCAAATGAATCTACGTTACTCATCGACTAGAAACTCAATTCCAATCGAAGTTTGCGACTTCGCTGAAATCGTTGAGACTGCAATGGTTAATGTTCATTATTAGATAGTAATCAGCATCTTTTTTAGATACTCAGAGAATTTTTTGGCTGCAGCTCTTCTCTTTCTTTGATTCAGTGTGATTGTGTCAATGTATTGCAAGGCCTCGGGTTGACAAAACTTGACACAGACAGGTTCACCGCCGCATAGATCGCATTTGGTGATTGTCTTGGTCTTATCATTCACGCCGATAGCACCAAAAGGGCAGAATTGCACACATAACCTGCACCCAACGCATAACTTCTCGTCTATAATCACGGCTTGAGTGTCAGTATCCCTCTTTACAGCATGCATAGGACATACAGTCTCGCAGATTGGGATGTCGCATTGTTGACAAACCATTGGGATGTAGATTCCTTCATTTTCCCACTTTGTGACGTGAATTCTCGCTCTTTCAGGTGCACAAGTTTTTTCATTATGGATCGAACATGCTGTTTCGCAAAGTCTGCAGCCTGTGCATTTTTCGGGATCGATCGCTAAGATTTTTTGCAAGGTTAGTCGCCTCTCATGTAAGATTGGATGGCTCTTTGTCGAGATGAAGTTTCTTCAGGGTTTCCATCGTGGGGATACCGTTGTTATCCCAGCCGTGGAGCTCATAATATTCGTCTAGCATCTTGTTGAACTTTTTTCTATCAATCTTCTTGTTTCTTGCAGCAGGCAGCCCGATTGGGGTGGGTTCCTTGAAGTAGCGTTCTGGCAAGCTATCGTCCTTCCTTGAGAAGCCTTCTCTCAAGTTGAACAATCTTTCGACGGTGTAGATTCTTTCTCCGATGTCCATAAGTTGTGCTTTTGAAAGTTTCATCCCAGTCGCTAATTGAATGAGCTTTGAGAATTCTTTCCATTTCGGAGCATGCACAGCGCAGAAGACTGTTTGGAACTTGCATGTTCCGATTGAGTCTGTGATGGCGTAAAGGAGTTCTTGCCACCAGACCATTCGACTTTTTCCATCGTACGAATTGTAGTCTGTGGCTACAGACCCACCGTAGATTTCTTTCAAAAGATCTTCAGGTAAGCCATATAGGTCTATTGCGGGGCGGCTTCGCAGGTGGTCAGCGCCCCTTGTGGAGGTAGCGATGCCCAAGGCGAAGCTTGGTGTAGGGCGTTCATCGGAGTGAAGGTTGCTCATACCCTTTATCTGAATCGCATAATACTCAGAACCGTTGCCTATTTTGGCGATTGCTCCTCTAAATCCATCAGCCAGCGTATTTCCAAAGCCATCCCTATATGCAATCTTACGTATCATCTCATACACAGCTTCTTCATCGCCCCATTGCAACTTCAGTCCATCGGTCATTTTGTCGTTGAGTATTCCTTTCTCGTAAAGTTCCATAGCCCACGCTATTAGCCCTCCTGTTTCCAATGTGTCAACACCATACTTGTTGACTAAGTGATTTGCCACAAGGATTGTCTCCATTTTCTTGCAGTCAACCATTGTTCCAAAAGCTCCCAACGACGTGTATTCCGGTCCTTCTCCGTAAAGAGGCGCATATGGTCCTTCTCTAAGCACATAGCGGTGTCGACAATGGACAGCACAACCATAGCATCCGGAAGTGCCTATAGAGTACCGGTCTATGTTCTCAGGCTCCAAATCTTCACCTTCCTCCAACCGATTGAGTTGAAAGTTTCTGGTTCTGATCAAGCCAGTAGTGTTTGTGTTGCTATAAATTATCATTGTGCCCCACCGTGACTGCGCTTTCGCCCAGCGAGTACTCGTGATCATGTTGTTCATCTGCTTGCAGTATTCGAGAAGTTCATCTGGATAAGCAAAATCGAGGGGGACTGTTCCTCTAGCGGCAATAGCCTTCAAATTCTTTGAACCCATTACGCAGCCCATGCCGGTTCTTCCAGCAGAGTTCTTCATGCCAGTTCGTACATTGGCAAATCTGACCAAGTTTTCTCCAGCTACACCGATTACCAAGGATTTGATGTTTTGATCATCCTCATCCCGCTTTATTACTGTCTGTGTTTCAAAAGTGTCCTCTCCCCAAAGGTGAGAAGCATCTTTTATCTCGACTTCACCATTCTTTATTAGAAGATAAACGGGTTTGTCAGCTTTCCCCGTGATTGCAAGGTGATCAAAGCCGGCAAATCTCAGCTCCGGTGCAAAGAAGCCTCCTATGTTGGAGTCGCCAACAGCGCCAGTAAGGGGAGACTTTGCTGCAATGTCGCATCTCCCTGAACCTAGACAGGGGATTCCTCCAAGCAGTCCTGCTCCCACGAACAACACGTTTTCATGGCCTAGGGGGTCAGTTTTCGGCTTTAAAAGGGTGTAGAGCATGTGCATGTTAAGGCCTCTGCCACCTAGGTACAAGGTTCGCATTGTTTTGGAGACAAGTTTTTGGGAAACCTTTCCTGTTGACAAGTTTATGAACGCTATTTTTCTGTTCCAAACCATTTTTCTTTTCGCCTGACTAACAGAGGATTAGGCTAGTCCTTTTATTTTGGCTTGATTTGGTGTCGGCCAAGAGATTCGATATTTTGTTTTGCATTTAGGGCATGTTGCCATTTCGGCTTTCGGTGCAACAGGGAATCTTTCTAGGCAGTTTAGACATCTTACTTCACTCATTTTTTCACATCTCTCATCCTTTAACCTCCACCGACGGGGATTGTGATTATTATTAGATCGTTGTCTTTCAATTTTACGTCCGTGTCTCTTATGTTTCGACCGTTTAACATCACAAGAGTGCTAATATCAACTTGTCGAGTTTTTTCATCAATGGTTTCTTTGAAGTCTTTGCTATACTTCTTTGCTAGACCGTTGAGAACATCTCCAAGAGTTGTTTCTGGGTGGATGTCCTGCACGATTTCTTTTCTGCCTGCTATTTCTTTAAACATGGCGAATAGTTGAATCTTGATATGAGCTGTCATTAACTTCACAAGTGACGAATTCTAGAAGTACTAGGGTTGGGTGGTTGAATTTAATTGTTGCGGAATTAATATTACTGAAATCACATTTATATAACTTATAGAAGCAAAAACCAAGAACGGATCGAGAAGAAATTGGAAATTAGAAAATTACAGAAAATCAAGGGAGGAAGCTTCACCCTCTCAATCCCAAAAAAATGGGTGGATAAAAGAAAATTGAAGAGTGGCCAGCAAATGGTCATTTCAGAAGAAGACAACGGATCACTCCATATATATCCGGTGACTAAGCCTTCGGAAGAATCGATGAAAGTCACGCTTCTAATGGAAGAATTTCCTAACATTGAAGCCTTAGAATATCATGTTGCAACTTACTACATTCAAGGAGCAGACCAAATCGACGTTGTATCTAAGAAAATCATTCCCGCTGAACAGAAGAGAAAACTGAAACTTCTGCGTCTTGCAGTACCGGGAATAGAAGTTTCTGAAGAAGGAGCAAATAGAATAAGCTTCCAAATTCTAATTGACTCCGCTGCGTTCCATGTGGAGTCACTTTTGAGAAAAACTTCTGCATTCTCTTTGAACCTGCAAGAAGATGCGGTAAAAGCCATTGTCAATTGGAATTTTCCCCTTGCAAGAGAGGTTATCGAGCGCAGTGGAGAGGCGTTGCGGCACTATCGGCTTACAATACGACAGGTTGCTCTGGCTAGCATTAGCAGATCAATTGCCAAAAAAGTAGGTGTCAAAAGCTGTCAGGAATGTGTCACCTTCGCGATGATGGCAAGGGACCTCAGTAGACTGGTTTATCATTGTGCCCAGATTGCCACGAATGTTCTCTCACTTGAAAAAAAGAAGAAAGTTAGTGAAGGGGTCTTGAACCTAATAAAGACATTATCTAGGTTAGTGTATGGGATGCAGCAAGATGCTGTTCAATCATTCCTAGAGAAAGATACGAAGCTTGCAGTTCAAGTTCTACGCAAAATGAGTGATGTTAGGGAGAAAGAGAATAATCTTTTGAAAGAGGTTATGGCAGATGTTAAGGATATTGACACTGCGGTTACAATGGGTCTAATAGGTAGAGATCTGCGAAGGATAGCTGGCTATTCAGTCGCAATTGCTGATGACACCATGAACCGGGTGCTCACTCCCACCCAACTATACAGTAGCATGAAAGAATGACATTACTGAATATTCAACCGACAGTGCCGCGCTTGATTTATATACTCTATCTAGCGGTATAAGCCAATACACAAAAGGGAAAGTGAATTATTTGGGCTTGAACTGGTTACCTAGAAAAGAGGAACTTAAGAATCATGATCTCCATGGTCCCCAGCATTGGGGTGATTCTACTCCACGCATAATTTATGAGAAGCGCCCCTTGAAAGACCTTGAAGGAAACATCATCGACAATCTATTCGTTTCTTGGATAATCTTAGACAATCCCCGACAATACAACTCGTACACAACGGAAATGGTAAAAGGAGTTATAGCAGGTTTCGAAAATGCCTCACTAGATCGAAGCGTCGTGGCAGTAGTCTTCACAGCTGTTGGTTCATCAGCATTCTGCACCGGAGGAAATACCAAAGAATATGCTGAATACTACACTTTGCGACCTAATGAATATGGTGAGTACATGGACCTCTTCAACCATATGGTTGACTCGATCCTCATGTGCAAAAAACCTGTGATTAACCGAGTGAATGGAATGCGTGTCGCTGGCGGTCAGGAAATAGGGATGGCATGTGATTTAGCTGTTGTATCCGATCTAGCAATCTTTGGGCAAGCTGGTCCTAGACATGGTTCTTCTCCAGATGGTGGCTCGTCAGATTTCCTGCCGTGGTATTTGAGTATTGAAGATGCTATGTGGAACTGTGTTTCCTGCGAGTTATGGAGTGCCTACAAGATGAAGAGGCTTGGGCTTGTAAGCAAAGTAGTTCCAGCAATCAAGGATGGAGATAACTGGGTTCGAAATCCATCCGTTGTCTTAGACAAGTACGTGGAGGATGGCGAAATAGTATTTGGCGAGTTCAAAAAGGGTGAGGAATACAAGGAGGCTCGGACTTATATCAAAAGGGCGAAAGAACAAAATAACGTCTCTCTTGAGCTTCTAGATAGGGAGGTAAATGGTATAGTGTGGACATTCGCTAATCTCTTTCCCGGCTGCTTAATCAAAGCGATGGATAGTATCCGAGCTAAGAAAAAATTCTTCTGGAACCATACAAAGGATTACAACCGTCACTGGTTAGCAGCTAATATGAATTACGAAGCCTTTCTGGGTTTCCAAGCTTTCAACACACGAAAGATAACTGGCAAAGACACAATTGACTTTATTAAATTCCGTCAGTTGATCGCGCAGGGTAAGCTTGCAGATGAAGAGATGTATGAGGCGGTACTGCCTAAACCAAAAGATAAACCTGCAAATTAATTCTGGAACTCGCTGAACATGCATAGAGGACACAAAAATGGTTGGGTCTCCTGAGAAAATTAGAACATGGCAGATGACAAAGCCTTGGATTAAGGATGACAAAACAGGCAGGGTTCTTGAAGGCCAGATAACTCAAACTGAGATTCCTATGCCACAGCTTCAATCTGGAGAAGCACTAGTCGAGATCGCAGGCTGCGGTGTATGTCATACAGATCTTGGATACTTCTACAATGGTGTTCCAACAGTCACAAAACCACCCTTAACTCTGGGACATGAGATAAGTGGAACAGTTGTTGCGGGGGACGACAAACTTCTTGGAAAAGAAGTTGTTGTGCCTGCTGTCATGCCCTGTAATAATTGTCCAATCTGCACAGCTGGCAGAGGAAATCGATGCTTATCTCAAAAGATGCCTGGCAATAGTCTGGGAATTTACGGAGGGTTCTCCAGCCATATCCCAGTTCCTTCATCCGATTTGTGTATTGTGGAAAACCGTGGTGATTTTCAACTCGCTGAACTCGCTGTTATTGCTGATGCTGTTACCACCCCTTACCAAGCTTGTATTAGAGCAGGCGTTAAACAAGGTGATAATGTTGTGGTAGTTGGAGTCACAGGAGGTGTCGGCAGTTACGTGGCTCAGATGGCTAAAGCTTTTGGAGCTAAGACCGTCATTGGCATTGCACGCAACCCAGAGAAACTTGAAAGAGCCCTAAAGTTCGGTGTCGACCACGTCATAAATTCTACTGGAAAAGACGCTAGAACTGTCCGTGATGAATTTAGGGAGATCTGCAAAACAAAGAGCATCCCAAGCAGATACGGTTGGGTAATTTTTGAGGTAACAGGAACTGCTCAGGGGCAAACCATTGCATTGAATCTTTTGTCGTTCATTGGCAAACTAGTTGTCATCGGATTCGGTATGCAGAAAAACGAATATAGTATCTCTAGATTGATGGCGTTCGATGCTGATATCATAGGCACTTGGGGTTGTTTACCACAGTACTACCCAAAAGTGTTGGAGTTAGTCCTGGACAGAACCATTGAGATTAGACCGTTCACTGAACTCCGACCGATGGCGTTGATTAAAGAAGTTTTTGAAGAGGCTCATGCTAGAAGATTAATGAAAAGGGTCGTACTAACACCTGACTTCTAAAGTGGACTTATGCATGTGGCTTCACGAAGTCTGCTATTTTCCTTTCCATTGTGGCTTTCTCTTCTCTAAGAACGCTTTCAATCCTTCCACAGCATCCTCAGTTTGCATAAGCTGTTCTAAATAGACATTAGTTACACCGTCCAACGCCTTCCTAAAATCTGAATCGATTCCTTGATAAACTGCCTTTCTCACAAACTTCAGCACTATTGGGCTCAGACCTTTTAATTTCCTTACTAGTTCTTCAACTGCTTCAGCTAGTTTTTCCGCAGGAACCACTTTGTTAACCAGCCCCATCTGCTTCGCCTCTGCTGCGCTAATTGTGTCACCTGTAAATATGAGTTCCAAAGCCTGTTTTCTCCCGATCAATTTAGGAAGCAACGCTGCTGCCACAGTAGGAATTGCTCCAACTTTGATTTCTGGTTGTCCAAACTTGGCCTTGTCAGAAGCAATAATCATATCGCAAGCTATCGCCAATTCGCAACCACCGCCCAAAGCTATACCATTAACAACTGCTATTGTTGGCTTGTTAAGAGCTGTCAGTAAATGGAATATTTTATGAAACTGACCAAGAGTTTTGTCGACTTTGTCCGGAAGATGAGCACTAATGTCGACTCCTGCTGAAAAAGCACGCTCGCCAGCGCCAGTAATGATCACTACGTACAGGTCTCTGTCAACATTAGCATTTTCTAATGCAGAAATGATTTCCTTAATTGTCTCTACATTCAGAACGTTGAGTGGAGGTCTGTTGATGGTGATTTTGGCAACTCCATCCTCTACTTTGTAAATGATGTTTTGGAAGTCTTGACTCAAGGTGCAACCTCCTGAGCTGTAATAGTTTTCTGGCTTACCTAATATGATTTGTCACTCATGGAGAACAGTGCTGTTTCGACTATCAGAAAAATATAAATGCGGAAATCTTATATTTTCTCTCTCTGATTTATATAACTGCGCTTGGAAGTGATCGCTTGGCCGAAGAGATATTTCAAAAGTTCAGAGATTGGATAGACAACAGACACGAATACGCTAAAGAATGGAAAGAAAAAACCGATCGCAAGATAGTAGGTTATTTTTGCACTTATGTACCAGAAGAAATACTCTATGCTGCTGATATCTTACCAGTCAGAATTCTTGGCAGCCACGAGCCGCCAACCGTTACCGAACCTTACATATTTGCGATGTTTTGCCACCTCTGTCGCGACTCATTGGCTCAAGGCTTGAAGGGAAGGTTTGATTACTTGGACGGAATCGCTGAGGGGCAAGCTTGTCTTCACCTGAGACAAACATTCAATGCATGGCGGCTTCACATACCAGTTGACTATGCTTACTACATTTATGTTCCCCACGGCGTTCAAACACCTCATGCAACCCCGTACCTTACTCAAGAGTTAGCTAAATTCAAGCATTCTCTTGAAGAGTGGATTGGCAGGAAGATCACCGACAGTGATCTTGACAGAGGAATAAGAATAATGAACAGAAACAGGGAGCTAATGCGAAAAGTCTACCAACACCGAAAACTTGACAACCCTAAAATAACTGGCCTTGAAGCCATGGAAATGGTGCTTTCAAGCCAAGTAGTGGACAAGGAAGAACACAGCATATTTTTGGAGCAACTGTTGAAGGAGCTTCCAGACCGCAAGCTAAACCGAAACACTGCAGTTCGTCTAATGATTATTGGTAGTGAAGACGATGATAGAGTTTTCATGAAGAACGTAGAAAATCTTGGAGCAACATTTGTAATTGATGAGCATTGCACTGGAAGCAGATATTTCTGGAATAACGTGAGCCACTCAGAAGACAGACTAAAGGCTATTGCAAAACGCTACGTAGATAGAATACCATGCCCAAGCAAGGATTGGCCAGAATTCACTAGAGCTAAACATGTTGTGAACCTAGCTCAAGAATTCAAGGCTCAAGGGGCTCTCGTAATACAGAACAAATTCTGCGA
>SOJC01000135.1 GCA_004376645.1 Candidatus Bathyarchaeota archaeon | reverse complement strand
TGGGGAAAGAGAAAAAGAACACGGAATAACTGTGAATGCTATTTGTCCAACGGCTTTCCCACACGTTGGCGAAGAAGAAGCTGATGCAATGAGCCAGCATCGCAGCGAATGGGTTGAAAGGAAAAAAAGTATGCCACAAGATATCGCAGAAGCAGTAGTATACCTAGCCTCAGAAGCAGGACGATTTGTTACTTGTAGTGCTCTCCAGATACGAGAAGTCAAGCGAACGATGTGAAACTAGGATGGATGCAATGCGTAGACACTAGAACTCATAAGAGAGCCACAGGTTAAAAGACTGAACAGCATCGTACTTCAGAATAATTAAAATAATGGTACCAAATTTATCAATTTATGAGATGTGTCATGACATGAGGGTGAAAGTGGAGTACCTCGGGTTCATTAAGAATATGCTTAACAAGCGTGTTGAAGAGTTTGAATTGAAAGAAGGAACTGCACTTCGGGAATTGTTGGGCAAATTGTCAGACTCTTATGGAAAGCCTTTCAAAAGGGAAGTCTTCGAACGTGAACAGGAAGATCTAAAGTACGGTTTTGTAGTCACCATAAATGGGGTGTTAATCGGTCAACTCGACGGAGTTAAGACACAACTAAAAGATGGTGATCAGGTGATCCTCATGTCATTAATGAGTGGCGGCTAGACATTGTCCACAAATGTTATTGCTTGCTTTTTCTATTTGCATTCTCTTTTGAGGGAAATGTGTTGATAGATCGTATCGGGAAATTGAAAGCTGGTTTCGCAGAGGAGTTTGATGGTCACGTGATTGCCAACGAGATTAACATGCTTTATCTCACTGGTTTCTTGGGTGCTGCTGTGATGTTTGTTCCGAATGAAGGAGAAAGTATTCTCTATGTTTATGGAGTAAATTATGAGGGAGCAAGAACTAAGGCGAAGAACTGCAGAGTAGAGAGAGTGAAGAGAGACGAAGAAGCCTTCAAGAAACTCGCAGATCAGATTAAAGCTATGAAGTTGAAGACGCTTTGCTTTGACAGTATGAGTTTCCAGGTTTATCAGAAGTTCAAGAATGCTTTAGAGAGAAGTGTCTCTCTTGAGGGAAAGAGTGAGTACATTTGGAGCCTTCGCAGGATAAAAGATGATGAAGAGCTGAAGAGGATGAGAAAGGCTGCAGAACTAACTGCTGCAGGAATGCAGAGAGCTTGTGATGTGGTAAAGCTGGGAATAAAGGAGATTGAAGTAGCAGCTGAAATCGAGTATGAAATGCGTAAATATGGCTCGTACGGTGTAGCCTTCGACACGATAGTTGCTTCGGGTCCTCATTCAGCTTATCCTCATGGTGGTTGCTGCGAACGGAGATTGGCGAAGGGAGATCTTGTCGTTATAGACATCGGGGCGACATACATGAACTATCGGTCAGATATGACTCGAACAGTTGTCATCGGCAAGGCGTCTAGAAAGCAGAAGAAGATTTATGATGTTGTGAAAGAAGCTCAAGAAGCAGCGTTTCAGAGGATACGTGATGGAGTGAAAGCTGCAAGACCGGACGCAGACGCGAGAAGTCTTATAGAAGAAGCAGGATACGGTGACTACTTCGTCCACGGTCTTGGTCATGGAGTAGGCCTTGAGGTGCATGAGCAACCTGTGTTGAACACCTCCAGCAAAGATATTTTGAAGTCTGGAAATGTTGTTACTGATGAACCTGGAGTGTACATCGTTGGATTCGGGGGCTTTCGAATTGAAGACACAGTTCTAGTGAGAAAAGGCAAGGCTGAGAGGTTAACTAAGGGGCTTTATGTTTTAGAAACCTAATAGAAACCGCCCGATTAGTTACTATAATTAAAGGAATCCGAACATACCTCGAAGGCAATCATATAATTTATATAGTACTTTGCAACTTATGCAAAAACATGCACCCAGAAAAAATCCCGAAACTTTTGTACGAATTAATTAAGAATTCCAGAAGAAGCGACAGAGATTTGGCAAAGGTACTCGGCTTCTCACAACCCACAGTCACAAGAACGCGGAGAACACTTGAAGACGAAAAATACGTTCTCCAATACACAACTATACCAGACTTCACCAAAATTGGGTTCGAGATCGTAGCCTTCACCTTCACTCAACGACCACCACTAGAAACTGAGGCAGATTCACTCTACAAACAGCTTGACAAAGACCCAAGAGTCATATTCGTCGCTGATGGTAATGGACTTGGAGGAAAGAACGTAGTAGTGATCACAATGCACAAGAACTACAGCGACTACTCAAACTTCATTGCAGACCTGCGAAAGAAAAGCTCCATCCAAACAACGAGTTCTTTCATTGCAATCCTTGGTGGAATAACAAAAACCTTCTCACTTTCAAGTCTTGAAAAGGTCTAGATTCCTCTAGACCATCACTCAATTACACATACTAGCCAACTCCTCGAAAACTGTCGAAACTAGGCTATGCATTAGCCAGTCTAACGCATCTGCCTTAAACCCTGACACGTGCTCATATCAGTCTTGACGTATCGGAAGAAAGGTTGGTGACCGATCGTCGCGCATATGCTTACAACTCGAAGAGACACTTGTTGATTAACCTGATTGAACTTAGCGATAATTTCTTTCTACGGAACTCTACAGAATTGTTGCACTGAGTAAAAGATTTTATAATATCTACCTAATACAACTCTACTACTGAGAGGTTCCATTTACTATGCCATTCACAATCCGTATCAAAATTGGCCAAAACGAGGTTGAGATCTCTGGCTCACAGAGAGAAGTCTTGAAGACAATTGAAGACCTGCCGGGCCTTGTTGAGAACATCTCTAAAGCTTTCACAT
Organism: Candidatus Bathyarchaeota archaeon; assembly: GCA_004376645.1. Lineage (GTDB taxonomy): Archaea > Thermoproteota > Bathyarchaeia > Bathyarchaeales > SOJC01 > SOJC01. The sequence goes on along the minus strand of SOJC01000135.1, from coordinate 16,721 downwards.
GCAAGAACACTAGAGAAACCATAACTGAAAAGGCTAAGACTACAACGGCAGTATTAGTCTCCTCTGTCCCATCAAAGATGTATCCTTCGATCAAGAAGGCGAAGAACTGCAGCCAAGCCGTATTGAAACTTCTGGAAACTGAGTGGGGAGCATGGAAACCTAGAACCTTGTCAGAAATGGTCAAAGCTTTGAAAGCTAATGCAATCAATTACCCTCCAACAACCTTATCGGGCGTTTTGTCTTGGCTTGTGAAGAAAGGAAAGGTGAAAAGATGGAAAACAGATGCGGGATACGTCTACATATTAGCCAAGAAGGAGGATACATGAGGCTTTGCCAAGACGTCTACGGATAAAGGTGAAGGTTCCTTTCGGGGAGATTATAGTTGAAGGCGATGGAGCACGAGAGATCTTGGATGTACTAGAGCACATGCCTTCCGGTTTTGTCGAGAAGATCGGCGAGCTGGTTTCAACTAAGCTTACGCTGCCTGCACAGGCGCAGTTGGAGGGAATCGTAGAGTTTACAACGGAAGGACCTGTAATCACAGCTAGAACGAAATTCACCCATTATGAGGCCATTGGACTTGTTCTATACGCCTCTGAAGGAAAAACTGAGACCGCAGCCAAAATCGCCCGTCTATTACAATCCAGTGGAGTGAAATCGATGGTGCCTGCAAGATTAAACGAAATGACAAAGCGGGGATTAGTGTACAAACCCGACCCTGCACGACCAGAGCTTAAGTTAACAACTCAAGGTGAGAAGTGGGTAGAAGACGATGTTATACCTAAGCTGAAGAAGGGAACGTAGTTCATGAGCGTCACCGTCCACATTAAATACAAGGACTTTGAGGGAATCTTTAGCGGAGATGCAAACGAAGTATGGATTGATGTTAATCGATTTTTCAGCCAGAAAATCCCTCACTTCACCATTGCACGCAGCGTTCTTTTAACTGTAGATCTGAAAGAGGTTGTTGAGGCTAGTAGGAATATAGTAGCGGTTGCAGAGGAAGGCCCAGTTGTTCTGGTCCCGAAGAAAAAGTTGACTGACAGAGAGAATCTACTTCTCATTCTACTCGCTGCCTACGTTGGGGGTCGATTAGGCATATGGGAAAGGCTGTGGCTCAACGGAAATGAGCTGCAAGTATGGTTAGGAAAGAGCGGAAAGATTACCAGCACGCGACTAAACGAATTGAGTCGTCAAGGAATTGTGACGAAGACAGAAAATGGGGGGTACCAGCTTTCAACTTATGGTGCAAAGTGTTTAGTTGAAGAGGTTCTGCCAAAGATAAAAAATAAGATATAGGTACCAGAGCTACTCGTTTCTTGCGCCAACCTTTTTTGGAGGGGGTCGCTTCTGCAAATATTGATATCGTCTAGGTTTTCCTATTCTCGTAAGTATTCCTTCTCTGACTAGATCTACTAGTGCGTGTGCGACAGCTGTGCGGTCATAATGGAAACCTCTACGACCCATTTCTCCGTGAACGTCGCTCAGACTTCTCCCAGTGTCGAACCAGCCTTCTTCCCAGAGATCGAGAATAATGCTCTTGCAGGTTTCTCCTCGCAAGGGAACAGTTGTGCCACTCCTTCCGATGTTGGGAAGGTTCCCACTTATGCTTCTAGCAGCCACTGCTGCTAGAACGTTGTCAACTACGTCTCGTATCTCTTTGACATTGCATTCAATCTCGAAATTAACGTTTCCTACGCTTATCTTGAGATGTACGGTTGATTTTCCCTCAGCCACGCACCTTTCACCTATTGTTATTGTATTGCACAACTTGTTATTGCGCAATATTTAAATACCAAGATAACCAAACCCAAATATATTGGTGAATCTTGGTGAATGCACAATTCCCTATAGCAACAACACTAAAATATAATTTTCCATCACCCAAAGAAACCCTACAACTCCATCAACTACCGAAACACTTCATAGAACTCAGCCTACAATCTCTGAAACAAACCAAACATCAACAAATACTACCAACAAAAAAAACAACAACACAATTCTCCACACATCAACGCCCCCAACCCCCCATACCCACAACAGAACTATTGACCTTAACACCAAACCCAACAACCACCAACATAGTAGCAATAGACGTATCAAGTGTAAAACTAGGCGAAACAAAAACAGGCATCCTACTTGGCGTGAGAGGCGCGGTAGTATGGAAAAACCCTGACCACTACAGATATCTGCGGCTAGGACCATTCCCTTTTCACATTACCCGACACATTGAAAACAGAATTCGCAGATTATATCACCAAAATCACGCAGCATCATATCTGCAAGAAAATTCAATTCCCCAAGCATACTTTATCCAAAGCAGACTCACCACCCTCTTAGAACGATGGATACAATCCTCTATCGCCCACACAACACACAACAGCATAATTCTCTGGGATGGAAGTCTCACAGCAGGCACCACTGAAACTTCAGTGAGCACCATGCAAGAGCTTCTTGCCACAGCACGCAGCAATAGAAATATAATTCTAGCCTTTTCGAAGATGACACGGCTATCACTACAAGGCTTTAGATTAACGGATCTCATCAAGCATACACCCCCCTGTCTTCTCAGAATAAAGGAATACACTGATTGCATTGGCCCATTAAGATTGATGGGCAACGTGTACGTAGCCAAATTCACCAAAGGTAGCTTCGCCTTCCGAATGGACGCTGACAAACAACTGCCTTCAGTTAGGGTAGTTGACGCTGTTCAAAACCTTCTGGGAAACGATCTAATTCTTCAAAGCTACCCTGAAACACTTCGGTTAGCCCACATATTCTCCACATTCACAGCAATCGAGGTCTTAGGTTTGCAGCGATGCATCATACAAAAGAGTAACCTAAAAGTCGTGACTAAACTTAACATGCACCGACTGCTCTTTGGCCGTTTCGGAAAGGGTCCAGAAGGGTAGCTGACTTGCGGCTTTACAAAAAAGAAGGTGCCACTGTTCAGATCATCAGTTTCCCAAACGAAAAAGTAAGAAAAGGAGACTATTTGGCAATTGAGGATTCCAAACGAGAAGAAAGTCTAATCGTCCAAGTAATAGATATGGAATATGCCAACATCCCAGGCATACTAGAGGAATTGCTTAGGAACTGTAACGGTGATTCATCTATAGAAGCATCTATAGAAGGAGAAGATGTAGATCCATTTGAAGTTGCAGCCCACGTTAGGTATATTCAAGATGCACGCCTACTGATTTGTAAGATTCGAGCTTCAACTCACAAGGGTAAGTTGATTCCCACAGGTTTCGCTCTTCCAGCTCGTTCTTACGCGAGAATCAGAAATATTTCCGTGAGTGAACTACTCCCCTGCCCTAGTGACAAGAACGGCTATCCAATGCGACTAGGAGAAATAGCGGAGAAAAAACATCTAGATGTAGATGTTCGAGCGTTAGATGGCGCTCTCAACATTATAACCGGAAAGAAAGGGACAGGCAAATCACACATAGCCAAGCTGTTAACTCTTAGCCTAATAAGCCACGGTGCCCCTGTGGTTATTCTTGACCTTAACGGCGAATATGTAAGGCTAGGTCAAAACACTAAGGGAGAACCAAACGAATTCTACTCAAAGATACATGTTCTAACACCAAAACAAAACTTCAAAATAACACTGGAACAGATGAGAATCCGTGTTTTACTCAACATCCTCGTTAATGTGCTTCACCTACCAGGAACATCTGCAAGAGAGTTCAGGCGAATATGGCACTTCCTTGAACAGAAGGACGCTTTAACAATTGAAGAACTAGGCGAAGCCATTAAAAACTGGAGGTGCAACCAACATGTTCGGGACGCTCTCTTCTCTCGATACTACACGCTACTAAACTCTGGATTATTTACAGATAACCCTGCACAAGCAACCTCGTTAGAGGACTCCTTAGATCGAGTGCGGTCAGGAGGCGCCATTGTGCTAAATCTCCAGAATGAGTCAACTACAAATCGACACATCTTGGTAGAATATGTCCTTGGAAAACTCGTGGAGCTATTAACAACTTGGAGGCTTCGAGCCATTTTCTTGTTTGCTGAGGAGGCTCACCTATATCTCAGAGAAACCTACTGGGACGATATAGTCACTCGAATGCGTCACTTTGGAGTGTTCACCACCTTCATCACAAATCAACCGGATACAATCCGGGAGAACATATATCGCCAAGTCGACAACTTGTTCGTCTTAAACTTCACCAACGAACATGACCTAGATCCGATTTCAAGAGCTGCCAGAGTTGACGCTTGCACTGTGAAATCAATAGTTCGAGATCTATTACCTCATCACTGCCTTGTTCTAGGTAAAGTTGTAAATGACTTCCCAATAATCGTGAAGATCAGAAACCTGAATGTTCAAATGATGGGGCAGACCCGACTCTTCTTCCTTAATAAGGATTTGCAGGTCAACTCTATTAAAAGGTGACATGATGTGTTTAGGCAATCCTTAATCTTTTGTGTGCTCAGTCAAGGAAGTGCCTGCTCTGTCTTCGTTGGAAGGAGACACGTGGCTTTGGAATAGTTTGAGTTGGGTAGACTTCACCTTCAGCATAAACAGAATAAAACCCGCAAGAGCAACTCCTGAGGCGACTTGAAAAGTAGCGACATACGCCATAACTTCCGTAGTTCCTACATGGATTAAGTAATCAGCAATTGGCCCTCCTATAAATGTCCCAGCAACGCCGAAAGATATGTATGTCACCGCGTTATACCTTCCGAAGAGTTTTCCTCGGTACTCTGCGGGGATAAGATCCGCTGCCACCAAGTATCCTACGACGTTGATGAGCCCCATTGAAATGCCACTGAGACTGTTTATCACTATCATCTGTGTAACATCTCTCGCCAACAGGTAGAGGATAGGAGTAATAACCGCTAAAAGCAAACCTAGACCTAGAGCGTTCTTTCTGCCAAACTTATCAGCAAGAGTCCCAGCAAGCAAACTTGCGATAATAGTGGCGGCAGAAGCTGAATTGCGAATCATCACTATGTCAAAGAATGTTGCACCAATGGGGCTATCAAGCTCAACGTAGAATACGAAAATCTGCAAGATCGAGTAGATACCCAACCCAACAACGAAGATTGATGCGAGAAACCAGTAAAATATTGCTGAACTGTGCTTCTTTGATGATTGAGATTGACGAGTAGGCATAGCTTGTTCATAGTGGATGATTGACGATTGCTTAAGGGAGCGTGTACTAAACCATAGAATGAATGCGCTTACAAGCATGATCGCGGAAGCGAAGTAAAATAGAACACCGTTTTTAAAGCCTGCAGCATCTCCTCCCCAGTTGTACAGAACACCGGAAACTGTGATTCCAACAATCCGTCCAACGCCTCCGATGCTAGAAATTACACTCATGAGTTTACCCCGCTCACGGGATGTTGTGAGGTCGGAAATGAGGGCACTCCATCCAAGATTGCTCATTGACCAGAAGAATTCAAGGAGTGTGAGTCCAGCGATGATGCTGTAGGCAGCAGAGGTCGGACCACTGGATTCTAAGAGCATTACGTGCACGAAGTACACAAGGATATAACCTAATGCTGCGATTGTTTCTCCAATGACTACTAGGCTCGTTCGTGCTTGGTATTTGTCGGAGATTTTCCCCCACAAAAACGCTTGAGAGGAACTATTCATAATCATGGTTAAGCTTGCGAGGAGAGTTGTTGCAGTGACAGAGAGGCCAAGGCCAATCCTTAGATAAAGAGCTAGGAAAGTGTAGAATAGCCCCCGCCTAGCCATCGCCATGAATTGAAAGCTGGACAAGCCGAGTATTATCTTCTTGTTCACTGTGACCGAGGAAATTGAGAGACTTATACTATTCAATTTTTTGGCATATATGATGCCCGGACGGAGTTGTATCTGTATTCACGTGTGCTTATAATCTATTATTACTCCTCGACTTTCTTGGGGCTCCACAATTTGAGCAAGATGTTGCTGTTTGAGGATTTAGACTCCCACAATACTCACACTGTATCATAATATCTTTCTCTTTTGCGGGTGTCGTTGTAGTCGTCGACTTAACAACTTGGAGTTCGTGTGTTTCACTGGTTACGTCAGGACGCCCTTTGATGGCTACTACTCCTTTGATGGACCAGTGAACGTTTGCATCTAGACCGTCAAAGGACTCCCGACCTCCAGCGGGAATATTGACAGTAATGGAAAAGGTTTTTTTGAAGCCTGGAACAATATGTATCTTTCCACTAGCTTTTAGATGAGCTGAATGCAATGTGGCTACGTCCCAGTAGACATGTCGGATTTTGCGCTTCTGCTTCTCATTGTATACCCACCTTTCGCGTCTCCTTCTTTCGACACATAGAAGTTCAGCTCTCACCTCGGATGTGTCGAATTCTTCTCTGTTTGACACGGTGATAGTGGCGGTTGAATCCTCTCCCAAGCCGATTGTCTTTCTAGAAATCGTCATGTATGCATGCACTAGGGATAATTGGCGACATCTTCGAGTGCGAAGCAGTGTTTGTTAGTAACAGCCAGTTTAGAGGAAACTTTGGCGGAAAAGCCTACTCAGCACCAAGTGGACAGATACAATACCAAGCAGAAGTCGGCTTCTACGGATATCTGCTCTACAAGGTGGAAGACGCAAAACTGTTCATGGTGGAGTTTTTCGGAAACCGAGGAGCCAGCACAGTTGTGAGAAGTCTACTCAAGAAGTAATCCTTTATAAGAAGCCTCATGAATCTTTTGAAGGAAAATAGTCGCAGGTAAGTATCTTGCCAACACCTTACGATGTCCCCGTACAAATCTTCATAGAAAAATTAGCCCGATACATAAAAGATAACATAGACCAGGTTTCTCCACCCGATTGGGCACCCTACATCAAAACAGGAGTTCACACAGCGCGTCCACCCCAAAATCCAGATTGGTGGTACACACGGTGTGCCTCACTTCTACGGAAGACCTATATGATAGGCCCTATCGGCATCGAAAGACTGAGAGCCCAGTATGGAGGGAGAAAAGATTGTGGCGTCCGCAAAGAACATGTGAGGAAAGGCGCGGGGGGTAACATTAGAAAGCTCTTTCAACAACTTGAAGCTGCAGGGCTTGTTGAAAACTTGAAAGGACAGGGCAGAGCTCTGACCAGCGAAGGAAGGAAGTTACTGGACATAATGGCTACTGAGCTAAAAAGGGAGCTAGAAAAATCGATTCCTGAGCTGGCAAAATACTAGAATGGTTGAAGACTATGAGCACAGATGAAGAGCTCGATGCATTACGCGAAAGGAAAATGAAGCAACTACAGCAAAGACTTACTCTAGAGCAGCAACGAGCTCAGACACAGCAACAGATTGAAATTCAGAAGCAAACCTTACTCCGCCGTATACTTTCCACAGAAGCAAGGCAACGTCTAACGAACCTGAAAATGGTGAAACCTGAATTTGCAGAGCAGATAGAACTTCAACTCATACAACTTGCCCAAACTGGACGCCTCAAGATCCCAGTTACCGATGATCAACTGAAAAAACTACTCGCTCAGTTACAGTCTCAACGGCGAGACATAAAGATTAGGAGGAGATGAAAATGGCTAGAAATAAGCCAACAGCGAGAAAACGCAGATTAGCAAAAGCTGGAAAACAAAAAAAACCAGTCCCAACATGGGTAGTAGCCAAAACTCTGGGTCGAGTTAGGAGACACCCAAAGAGTAAACCTTGGCGACGCTCCAAACTCAGGGCATAGTGGAGAAATGTTACTTGAAGGAAGAGGAAATAGAGAGTAAGAAGAGCGAGGATCCCACAGAGCAAAGAGAAGAGGATTTGGAGGAAACCGAGGTTGCTGAAGCAACAGAGGAAGTTGACGAGGAAACTGAAGAGCTCTTCGAAGAGGAAGTTGAAGAAAAGCCGGAGCCATCTGCTCGAAGAGAAAGAGAAGAAGAATTTGTAGAGGAACGCATATACACTATACCCTTGCGACGAGCATGGGATGTACCACCTAAGAAACGGGCTCCTAAAGCAATCCGAATAATTAAGGCTTTTATCAAGAGACATATGAAAGTCGGCGAGTCGGCGATGGAGGAGGATGAGGAAGAAGGGGGCAGGATAATCATTGATGAAGAAGTCAACGAGAAAATCTGGGAGCGGGGAATCGAGAAGCCTCCTCGAAGGCTACAGATTCGTGCAGCAAAAGATGAAGATGGAAATGTAACAGTTTTCTTGGCCTAGGAGATTGCTCGTTGGCAATATTCTTACTGAGCCTTTTTGGAAGCGCTAGCATCGGAGTCTACTCCCTAGTCACGAGCGAAATGGCGATAGTTCCTCCCCAAGCAGTGGAGAAGAACAGTGAATACGTCGAGGAGTGGCTTGGAGTCTCACTTGTTAAGACGACGATAGGAGGTTCTATAGTTGTAGGTGCCTTAGCATGTGCCAACTCTAACGGAGTAATTTTGCCCCATTACGTGCGCAAGGAAGAAACTGAAGCAATAAAAGCTGCGTCAAATGATTCTAATATCACAATCATCAAGACAAAGAGGACGGCTTTCGGAAATATGGTTCTCGCAAATGACCGTGGGGCTATTTGCGATCCAAGGCTAAAAGCTAAAACCATCAAGACTATATCTAACGCTTTAGGTGTAGAAGTCGTTCCAGGAGAAGTTGCAGGATTGCCCTACGTTGGTTCATTAGCATTGGCAACAAACAGAGGGGTACTTGCTCACCCTCTACTTAAGAGTGAGGAACAGCAACTCTTAGAAGAGGTTTTAAAAGCTCCTGTGAGCTTAGGCAGTATCAATTGTGGAATACCTTATGTGGCCACTGGATTGATTGGAACAAGTAAAGATGTAGTCGCGGGATATCTTACAACAGGTCCTGAAATGTTTATAATCGGTCAAGCGCTTGATGTGGTGAAATAAGATGAGCGAAGTCAAAGTGTTTCGCGTTACTGGCAAGATGGTTAAGCCTAATTTGAAGACTACCTTCAGGAAAGAAGTTAGAGCTCTAAAACCTGAAGACGCAAAAGAGAAGATATTCATGGAGTTAGGGAGCAAACACAGAGCTAAGCGCTTTCAAATCAGAATCTTCAAGGTTGAAGAAGTTCCTCCAGAAGAGATTGAAAGTCCTCTGATAAGGAAGCTGACCCTGAAGGATGAAACAGATGTCTAGAAACGAAGAAGCACTTCGAAGATTGTTAACAGAACTTAGGCTGCTAGAGGCCACCGTAGAAGCTTTACATAACAGGATTAACCTCGTGAACGCAGCGATTGCAGAACTCTCGTTTGCTTCAGCGACCATAATTGGACTGGAAAAAGAGGAGAAAGGGAAGCCTTTACTCGTGCCCATTGGAGGCGGATCCTTTGTCAAAGCTGAAATCTCTACAACCGAAACAATGGTTGTAGGCATGGGCGCTGGGGTATCAGTGGAGAAGCCTAGGGATGAAGCTAAGGAGATAATTGGAAAGCGGATATCAGAGCTGGAGAAGTCAAGGAGCACCATTGAACAACAATTAAATCAAGTGCTGGAGAGAATGCGCTCAAATAAGCAGCAACTTAACGATGTTTCAGTGAGCTCTGCGATCAAACAGTAGGAAGCGAGCATTCATGCTCGAGAAGTTGAAAGCGGGATTTGGCAATTTAGTAAGCAAGATTACAACTACGGAGCTTAAAGCAGAGCAGCTTCAGCCCATTCTTTCAGATTTTAAGCTGGTTCTAGTCCAAAACGATGTGGCCTTTCCGGTTGCCGAACAGATATGTGAAGAGATGGGGGAGCGGTTAGACGGTATCGAAGTGAAACGCGTAGATGACCGCGAAAAACTAGTTAGGAAGAATCTGCATGATGTCTTACTGAGAGTCTTAGAAACAAGTGAAGATGTTAATGTGTTAGAGATGGCTCATGAGAAAAGGAAGGCGGGGGAACCTCTAGTTATTGTGTTCGTTGGAATAAATGGAACAGGGAAGACAACAAGCATCGCGAAGATCGCTAGATTATTCAACAAGAATGGTTATACTGCTGTTTTGGCTGGCAGCGATACTTACAGAGCGGGTTCTATTGAGCAGCTGGAAGAGCACGCTAGAAGGCTGAAAGTGCGCATTATCAAACATGGTTATGGGGCGGATCCTGCGGCAGTTGCCTTTGACGCCATAAAGCACGCCAAAGCCCATGGTGTTGATGTTGTGCTCATTGACACGGCTGGACGCATTCAAACTGATAGGAATCTGATGAATGAGTTGGCAAAAATCAAGCGTGTTGTGGATCCTGATCTGACTTTGCTGGTTGTTGACGCTTTGACAGGCAATGACGCAGCTTTGCAGGCGGAAGAATTCAACAAGATTGTAGCTATAGATGGTACGATCTTGACGAAAGTTGATGCTGATTCGAAGGGTGGATCAGCCTTGAGTGTCGCCTATGTAACTGGTAAGCCTATACTGTTTATTGGAGTTGGTCAGGCATATGAAGATTTGGAGAAGTTTAAACCTGAGCAATTCACGCAGATGATTCTCGAATGATTTGAGCGTTTTATTCTTCTTAGAATGCGTCTATTTTTTGTCTCTTAAGGTTATGGTGTACTTGTTGCTCTCGGAAGGCTTGTAAGCATCGTCTCCTTCAAATCTTGCATGGATTTCAGCAGTGTTATCCCATCGATCGGTCTTCTTAGCTGTCCATTGTATAATGTAGCGCCCATCTCTCTTAGTGATTCCTGAAGCTAATAGGTCGTCACGTTCTATGTCGATATCAAATATTTTAACAGGTTTATCGGGGATTGGATCGTGAGTCTCAGTCTCTACTAGTCTTCCAGTAAATTTGATAATTACGCCTTTAACTGCGGTCTCAGGAGGCTGCTCTAAGACTATGATTGTTTCTAGAGGTTTATGTTTCGCCAGAGGTTTCTTCCTTCGAATTATTTCAGCAACTACAGTTCCGCTGGGAATTAGAATCTCTCCCTTTTCATCTTCGCTTTCAAGAACAAGGTGCATCAATTTGATCTGCTTCACGGTGCCAGTCTGTCCTTTTACCGTGATCACATCTCCATAGGTGAAAGGTCTTGATAGGAGGAGAAAAACGCCGGCGACTACGTTGGAGAGTATGGATTGAGTGGCGAATCCTACAACTAACCCACCGAATGAGCCAACTGTTAGAGCCGCCGCTGGGTTCACATTGAATACTGAGGTCATTAGAGAGAGAAGAACTGCCATTCCTGAGATCCTAGCGAGAGTTTTAACGGTTGCAGCAGTGGGATGATCTGCTACTTCTCTCATATATACGTAGACTAGTCCACTGATGGCGTTTACCGCAAGATAACCGAAGCCGAACACTAGTGCTGCTTGAATGTATGTTAGGTAAGGATGGATTAGCAGTATGATGGGGCTGTAAGGTTGTAGGATGGACGGGATATCCTCGTATGATGCCCAGCCAAACAGGAAGTTCATAAGTGATAATAGAATTATCAGGAGCACTATGTAGAGAGTGACTTTTGCACTTTGACGGCTGACACTCTTATCCTTAGTGTTATCAATACTTGAATCCATTACTAGTTACACCTAAGGTTAAGGGAAAGATTTGTGTGTAGGTAATATTCTTTTCCGTAGTGGCGATCGTGTTTCTCAAGGTTCACTGTATGAAATAAGATGTTTTCCACAGTCGTCTACACGTAGATGTTTTCAGGTAATCCGCTCTTCTCTTCTGCCTTTCTCAGCTTCTGATGACGATCGGCTACTTCTTTCAGTTTCTGCTTAATTTCCCCGGTCTTGCGCAGTAACTCTTTGGCGTCGATCTTTAGGTCGTAGACGCGATTTAGAGTGTCAATGAGTGAGGCTGCACCCTCTGGATCGGGCATGAATGGCATAGCGGGAACCAACAATGCAACTCCAGTTATGTCTCTGGATAGGCATTCATTTAGAATGCTGCCTGCGATTCCTTGAACGATTCCTGCTGAGATCATCTGCACTCCCTTCTCTTTACACTCTTTGATTTTCTCAGGTTCTGCTGCACAGTAAGATTTGCGTTCTTTTAGGAGACCTTGAACAGCAACGCCTTCTAAAACGACTAGTTCTTTTGCCCCATTTCCTTCAATCCAATCAACCAGCGTTGACGCTATAGGATAGACTCCGTCAGAGCGTAAGGGTATCTCTGAAACCACTACGCATAGCTTTCCGCCGTCATCTGAGTATATTCTGAAGGGATGCCTTAGTTTTCCATCCATAAAGACCACAGCAGGTGGCATATACCTAGATTGAACATGTGCAATCTGCTGCATCTTCAGCTTTTCAATAATGTGTGTTGCTGCTATTCCTCCTACTAGTCCAACACCTGCAAAACCCAATATGACTAGTGGCTCGTTAAAGGTAACGGTTCTAGTTTCCACAATATTTACTTCGGGGATATCGACTTTTTTCAATTAAATTTGACTCCATATCCTGTTAGGCGTGACAAATAACTCAGTAATGGTTTAATTGGCTTTCTGTCTACAGCTGTCTCTCAAGGCTATGTGGACTATTTTGTCTCTTCAAGTATATTATCTGTGTCGGGAAGGCCGCTTCTATGTCTTCCTGTTTGAATGCTTCAAGTACGGCAAAGTTGATCTCCTGCTTTATGTCCATGTATTTCTTGTAGTTGTCGGTCTTCATGTAATATACTACTGAGAAGTTGAAGCTGAAGTCTCCGAACTCTGAGAAGTGGACTCGGTCGAACTCTACGAGTTCCATATTGCTTATTATTTTAGTTATCATGGCGGGGATCTTCTTGAGTTTTTCAAGTGGTGTAGAGTAGGCAACGCCAACGGTGAAGGCTACCCGTCGTTTTTTCAGTTTTCTGAAGTTCCTCACTTTTGCTCCTGTGAGCTCCTTGTTTGATATGATTAGTTCTTCTCCATGTAGAAGCTGCAACCTTGTGGACTTAATTCCGATATTCTTCACAGTTCCTGAATATTCGCCTATAACTATGAAGTCTCCGATTTCAAAGGGTTTGTCGAAATAGATAGAGAATGCGCTGAAGGCGTCGGTTAGGACATTTTGGAGTGCCAAAGCGATAGCTATGCCGCCAACGCCAAGACCAACGACTACGCCCGATAAGTCAATCTTGAAGGTAACCAAGATTGCTAGAAACGCGAATAAGTAGATGAAGGCTTGAATAAGCCTTTTTAGGATAAAGAGAAGGTGGTGGCTTACTTGCGTCCTACGCTTTACACTTCTGCTTGCATGCCAACTGACTAGAACGTTGACCATTCTTGTGAGTATGAATGTAACCAACAGAATTTCAGCAACTGTAAATGTTGCTGTCAAGAGCTCTGAATATGCTTCAAGAAAGGTGAGAGAGTTTAGACCATAGTAAGCTCCAACAAGAAAAGCTAAGAAGAAGATCGGTGCCCTAATATTTCGGAGTATTTCATCATCTAAGTCTGTCTTCGTCTTCTCTGCCCAGCCAGCAAGGTACCTCCGAAACACATAGTAGAATAGCCAAGCAGCAAATAGTGTAAGAGCGAAAAAGGTAGCTGACGCAAGAATTTCACTTGCGAGTTGGCTCAAGTTGAAGTAGGCACGTAATAGCTCGGCTAAGCTTGCTGCCATGATATTCACGCCTAATTACCTCTAGAGATAATTATACAAGATTAAAAGCTATCTCTCACGCTCTTACGTTTCTTGACTATAACGATTAACACTGCATTTTGCAGGTTGCAGTAGCTACAAATGGAGTATAGTATCTTACATTTTCTCCAGCAGTCTCAGTAATATTGCTTTCTCGCTGTGGAGTCTATTCTCAGCTTGTACATAAATAACGCTATTTGGTGATTCAACCATCTCGCCACTTATTTCGTAGCCTCTATGGATTGGCATATCATGCATTATTAGAGCTTCGCTGCCTTTCATCAACTCGTTGTTGATTTGATAGGGTGTCATGAGATTGATGCGCTTTTCTTTTTCTTTCTGGAATTTGGGATCGAGGAATAGTTCCATGTCTATCCACGTGTCTGTGTAGACAGCGTCTGCATCTTGCACAGCGCTCTTGACATCGAGGGTTGTTTTGTAAAGTCCAGTTTTTTTTGCTTTCTCAAGTAATTCTGGGTCTTTTGCAGGTTCATGTATGATGGGTGTTACTGTTGTGATTTGCATGCCGATCATTGTGCAGGATTCGATTAAGGAGTTGCACACGTTGTTGTGAACACCTATGTAGACTAGCTTTCGACCTTTTAGTTTTCCTTTATGTTCCTTTATTGTCATGAGATCTGCGATTGCTTGGCAAGGATGGTATTTATCGTCACAACCATTAATCACTGGCACTCTGGACGCTGAAGCCATTTTCATTAAGTCAGCGTTTCTTTTCAGTCGTGCCATAATGCAGTCGACGTTGCGTGAAAGGTATTTAATTTCATCTCCTACGTCGGCAAGTTTAAGCTGGGTTGTAATCCAATCCATATAGATAGCGTGGCCACCTAGTTGAGTCATTGCTACCTCGAAGGAGACTCGTGTTCGAGTGGATGTTTTTTGGAAGATCATTGCCAGAGACTTGCCATTTAGGGCAGTTTGATACTTGGTGGGTTCTTTCTTGATTTCTATTGACTTGTCAACCAGAAACGTGATTTCGTCAGGATTCCAATTTTTGAAGTTGATGAAATGTTTCATGGATGTGTCTCCAGTCTTTCTCAAGACCCAGAGCCAAACGATATAAGCCTTATGCATGGTTTACAAATTTGAAAGCGAAGATTGGAGCATGTATGATGATCCTTGTAGTTGCTTCAACAAAAGATGTTGCGAGTATGAACATTCGTCAACAGCTTATCTCCCATTATGATTTTACGGAATCCTCAGAGGAGTTTCACAAGAACAAGATTTACAACAAGGAGGTAGATGGACAGGAGTTGAAGCTTGTTACGATCAATGAGGAGGCTATCTTTTACCAAGCTATCACAGATCATTTCCATCCCAAGCTCATAATTTACATCTCTCGACATAGCAGTAGAAGTGGTAAGCCAACTCTCTCTGTCCACACTCCTGGTAACCTAGTCCAAGCAGAAAAAGGTGGACTGTCTGGAAAAGTTTCGGTTGCACCGGCTAATGCTATGAGGAAAGCTCTGTTGGAGATGGCTCGACAGAAGGCTGAGCTTGGGTTGGGTTATCAGGTTTCTTATGAGTGCACACATCATGGACCCTCTCTTGATGTAGCAACAATGTTTGTGGAGCTCGGGAGTTCTCTAACCCAATGGAAGGATGTAACTGCTGCAGAGGCAGTTGCACATGCTGCAATGGCATCAATCAAAAAAGGTTCTGAATCTTCGATCGTTGCGATCGGCATTGGAGGACCTCACTATGGTGAGAAGTTCACACGAATGGCGCTTGAGGACTCCTTTGCATTTGGCCACATTATGCCGAAGTATCTGGTTTCTCAAGTTAATGCAGAGATTATTAGACAGTGCATAGATCGAACCCTTGAGAAAGTTGAGACTATTGCTCTAGATTGGAAGGGAATACGAGGTGCAGACAAAATACTATTAGTTGGTGCTCTAAAAGAAATCAAAGTAAAGATACAGAAATTCTGAACCCGTCTTTCTACATGTAGATGTTGGTGCGGTCACCGGGATTTGAACCCGGGTCGTCAGCGTGGCAGGCTGATGTCCTATCCAAACTAGACTATGACCGCTGTATCTGGACTATGGACACTTTTACGGTTTGCCCGTTTATTTTCTTTTCCTAAGCAGCATGATGCACTTTGACATTACACATACACGCTCAAATCCAGTTTCTAACAGTTGTCTAGTTTTCGTTTTCATTCATCTTTTCCTCAGAGTAAAGACACATCTTGTTTCCATTAGAATCCTCAAATAATGCAAAACTTCCAAGTTGTGTCTCGTTGCCAATAATTGTCCTACCTTGCAGGATTTTCCCTCCAAATTCTTCGATAAGCTTGAGTTTCGCGTCTATATCGGTCGTGTAGATTGATGGAACCACAACCGCCTCGTCAGCGTCCAATTCTGCGCTGATTCCTTTTCCCGATTGTGGCAGGATATCTATATGACTAGTTCCTGGTTGTTCTTGAACTTTCCAGTTAAACACGTTTTTATAAAAAATCTTCGACTTCTCATAATCCTTTGATGGAATGATCATGTGACAGAAATAGCTCTCCTCAGTCATAATATTCAGTCTTCCACCATCCTATCCTCCACGTAAGATTATTATTAGTTTTAGGGAGCCCTGTAATCACTGGAGTTTCCAGAATCTGAAACCCTTTTTTTGCGTGCGCTATCTGTCTGGTGGCATTACCTACCTGTTGGGGGTACAAGCCGCATGTGAAGTATAGAAGCGCACTATGCGCTCTTTCTTGTGAGCGTTTATTGCATCAGTAATTCGAGCATTATGGCATCATGCTTCATCCCGAAGAAGTTGCGGCATACCCCAGAAATTCTGAATCCATGCTTGTAGTAGAAAGGAATCGCGGAAGAACACTTGTAATGCACTTCTGCAACAATAATCTTTGGATTTCTTTTTGTCAACGCTTCTAACTCAGCTTTAAGGAGCAAAATTCCAATTCCCCTATGTTGCATATCCCTTTCCACAGCAATGTCCTCTAACGTTCCGCGACTGCCATGAACATCGCCCATAACGTAGCCCACGACTCTCCCAGTCTTTACTGCAACGAATGCTAGATCGGAATTGTCTTCCAGTTCTTCTTCAAGATGCCTCCTATATTTGGACTTCTCAGCGAATGGATTGGCCAACATCGCCAAATCAGAAACAACATCCAAGTCCCCCTCTTTCATTTTCCTAATAGTCAAATCGTCCAAACTTCAACCCATCTGAAAATTGATTCAG
>SOJC01000066.1 GCA_004376645.1 Candidatus Bathyarchaeota archaeon | reverse complement strand
TTGTGCTATTCGATTCCCCATCGTTTCGTGACCTTGACTAGGATGAAGATTACGAAGGCTACGATTATGAAGGTTATTAGTGCAGCTAGGAACTCTCCTACGCCAAAAAGCTGACCAACATAGTTTGGGTCTAGAGGGATCCCTTGACTATCTAATCCTGTCGGTGGAATCGGTATTTTAAACGTGGCTAGATTTCCAAGACCAGGTATAGCAAGGCCAATTATGGGCATTATTAAGCCCGTGACAAATGCTTGAATAAGAGCACCAAGATAGACAGCCATGATAAAGGCCACAGCAAGACCCATAACCTTGTACTTTGAAATGAAGTCCATGAACTCATTCCACGTGCCTTTCGGCGGCGGTGGAGATGGCGCCGGCGTCAACAGCTCACGTATCTTCGTAAGCTCCTGCAATATCTTATCTTCTTTCGACAACTTCCTTCCTCAAAGACTCATTTCGCTATTAATCTATATAAGCTGTCACGGTCGCGCATGCGATTTTTTCTGGCGTGTATGTCGTTAATTTTTGATTTCTTGCAATGACCCCTGCATGCTGTTGCCTTCATCATTAAACATTAGTTATTTATTGCTCAGGCAATCTCTATAACGATGAAAGGAGTCCTACAGATGAGTTTTGAAATGTGGGCTGAGAAGTATCGTCCCAGATCCTTAGCCCAGATGGTTGATCAGAAGCAAATCGTGGAACGTCTCATGAGTTTCACAAAGTCCCGCAATGTACCTCATTGTATCTTCGCTGGCCCTCCTGGAACTGGTAAAACAACCGCGGCTTTGTGTTTAGCTCGCGATTTGTATGGAGACCC
This sequence comes from Candidatus Bathyarchaeota archaeon, assembly GCA_004376645.1. GTDB lineage: Archaea > Thermoproteota > Bathyarchaeia > Bathyarchaeales > SOJC01 > SOJC01. Next base: position 5,889 of record SOJC01000066.1, on the reverse strand, counting down.
ATATAGGGAGAATCTAATGGAACTGAATGCCAGCGATGAACGCGGCATAAATGTTGTTCGTGAAACTGTGAAGACATTTGCACGTGTACGAACCCTTGGTGAGATCCCATTCAAGATTCTAATCTTGGACGAGGCGGACAACATGACTAGAGATGCGCAACAAGCTTTGAGACGAACTATGGAAAAATACACTGGAACCTGCAGGTTCATTTTAATCGCTAACTACAGCGGGAAAATAATTGAACCCATCCAGAGTAGGTGTGCACCCTTCCGTTTCAGCTACTTACCAAGACAGGAACAGGATACGTATCTTAAGAGAGTGGCCAATAGTGAGAATACTACTCTGCTGGAGGAAGGATTGAACGCGATCTACGATGTTTGCGGGGGTGATCTGCGCAAAGCCATAAACTCGCTGCAAGCAGCAGCTTCTCTTGGAAAACCAGTTGATTCAGAGATCATCTATTCAGTAGTTGGGAGAGCCAATCCTGCAGACGTACACTCAATGATAAAGATCGCCATAGAAGGCAGCTTCGTTGAAGCAAGAAAGAAACTTAGAGAGATGATTATGAAGTATGGTATCGCGGGAAGCGATATCATAAGGCAGATTCACACGGAACTCTTCCGAATTGATATACCTGAAAACATGAAGATTAAACTGGCAGATGTTGTTGGTGAGGTTGATTTTCGCCTTGTTGAAGGAGCGGATGAAGAAGTCCAGCTAAGCGCACTGTTAGCAAAACTTGTTGAAGTTGGCTATCAGCTAAAAGGTGGCTAGCCATTAGTGCATGTTGCATGGACAGTGAAGTACAAACCCAGATCCTTAGCTGAGATTGTAGGGAATCAAGAAGCGATTAAGACTCTTGAGAGATGGCTGAAATCTTGGGAAGATGGAATCCCGCAGCAGAGAGCTGCGTTCCTCCATGGTCCTGCTGGCGTTGGCAAGACATTAACTATTGAAGCGCTTGTGAATGATTTAGGAATGGAGCTTGTTGAGAAGAACGCAAGTGACTACCGGACTGAAGAGAAGATACAGCGATTTGCAGGTTCAGCTTCTCAATACAGTGGTTTCTTCGGAAGAAGACGAGTGATACTTCTTGACGAGATGGATGGAGTACATGGCACGGCTGACAGAGGAGCCATCCCAACTATAACAAGAATAGTAAAAGATTCTCGTTGCCCCATAGTTTTGATTGCAAACGACTTCTGGAATAAGAAATTCGTTTCCTTTAGGGATAAGAAGAAATATTTGATCATTGAATTTAAGAAGCCGAGAACCAGTGAATTGCTCAGCCATCTGAGAAGGATTGTCGCTAGGGAAGGCATTGTTGCAGATGAAGAGGCATTGAAGTTTATCGCAACGCGCAACCAAGGTGACGTACGTTCAGCTGTCAATGATTTGCAGGCTTTAGCACAGGGCAAGATGAAGCTCACATATGATGATGTCTCTTGGCTGGCTTACAGAGATCGCAAAGACGTAATCTTCACCGTATTACGTCAGGTCTTATATGGGAAAACCTGCAACGCAGCCAAACAAGCGGTTAATATGGCTGACGTTGACTTGGATATGCTCTTCGAATGGGTTTATGAAAATACTCCATACCACTTCAATGTACCGGGGGAATTGGCAGACGCAATGGAAGCTTTAGCCAAAGCTGATCTGTATCGAGGACGGATTAGACGCACGCGCAATTGGAAACTCATGCGCTACATGATTGATTTCATGACTGCGGGTGTGGCGATGGCGAGAGATAAGTCGAAGCCATCAGGGTGGATACCCTTTCGGTTCCCCCAGAAAATTAGATCGCTGAGCGCCAGTCGAGCAGAAAGGGCAAAGAAGAAGGGGATAGGGCAGAAAATCAAACGGCGAATGCATATTTCGGTGGTAACTGCGCAAAATGATGTTCTGCCCTATGTAAGAATAATTTTTGAGAGTAGTCCTCAAATGGCAGCAGGTCTTACCAAGTGGTTTAGGTTCAGCGAAGAAGAAGTTGACTACATCGCCGGAGGCAAAAGACGGGCCAAAGCTATACTAAAACTTAGTAATTAATTGTTGTTCCTTGTAGTAAGGCTCTCTCATTCGGCATGTCGCCGTGAATAGTTGGCTCAGTTCTTCATCGGTTGCTCCTTTCCGCATGAGAGTCAATACATCAACTAGGTTTTCATTCACCATTAAACATGGTTTCAGCTTCCCATCACTTGTCACTCTTAACTTTGTACAGTGGGCACAAAACGCACCATTCTCAGTTGGATGGATAACCTCTACCTTCCCATCTGCCAGATAATATATACGCCTATTTTGCATGTTATGTCTTACTTCTATGTGTGAGGCAAGCGACGTCAGCTCGGCTTCAATGTCATCCATTGGTTGATGATATTGTCGATAGTAGGTTTGGCTAAGGTTTATGGGTTCTAGCTCTATCAACTGCAACAAAGCGTTGTTTTCCTTAGCGAATTGAATCATATCAGAGATCTCAGTCTCGTTCACCCCAGCTAAAACAAGCATGTTTATCTTAACTGGGTGCAAGCCTGCATTAACAGAAGCACGGATACCCCTCACTACATCCGCGAAGTTGCCACCAGTAATTTTTCGGTATAATTCCTCGTTTAGAGATGGTAGGCTAATGTTGATTCTCATCAACCCTCGAACTCTCAAATTCTTCGCCAAAGGCGCAAGTAGAGTTCCATTTGTAGTCATTGCCAAGTCTTGAAGACCTCGCAGTCCTGAGATTCCTTCAACAATATCCAGCATGTCATCTCTCATCAAAGGTTCACCGCCCGTTATCTTAATTTTGCCAATATCTAGTCCAATTGCGATTTTGACTATTCGAATGATTTCAGCGGCAGTCATTTCAACAAAAGAATCTTCAGTTTTTCTCTCTTCTCCCTCATGATGGCAATATGGGCACTGCAGGTTACAGCGTTGAGTGACCGATACGCGTAAGTTTAAGACAGAACGACCGAAGTTGTCTTGGATCATGAATCTTCACGAGCATGCTTCACGATGTGACCAGTTTCCGGTAATATAAGCTTGTCTAGGCAAAGCTTTACAGCGTTGGGGCTTCCTGGGATGCAGAATATTGCTTTTCCCTCGGTCACACCAGCGACTGCGCGACTCATGATAGCGGGAGAGCCTATCTCGTCGTAGCTAAGGCTACGGAAAAGTTCGCCGAAACCAGGCAGTGTTTTTTCTAACAGGGGACTAACCGTTTCGATGGTTACGTCTTTGGGTGCTATTCCTGTCCCGCCAACGATTAAGACAGCATTCACATCTTCGTTTTTTAATGCGTCTCTGATGGCTTCTCTTATCGCTTCTTTGTCATCGGCAACTAGGACTCGAGACACGAGTTTCTTATCGTATTTTCTTAGAGTCTCAATAATCAGGTCACTTGAAGAATCCTTCATTGTACTGCCTGCTTTGTGAGCTGTGAATCGGGATGTACTGCACATGATAAGGGCGAAATTCAGTTTTGTTGGAGCCGTGGCCTTGTGCTTCTGTGAAGATTCACTCACTCCTCTTCACCTTACTCAAGACTTTGATGTTGTCTATAGCGGTTGTAGGATACTGGCCTTCCTGATTCTTCTCGTATTGCTTTACCATATCCCAGACTGTCAGGAGGGCCGCGGAAACTGCTACTAGGGCTTCAATCTCAACGCCCGTCTTCGCGTGGGCTCTCACTTTAGCTTTAACAATGACTGCGGATCCATATTTTGCTTTCACAGTGACGCCTACACTTGATAATGGGAGTGGGTGGCATAAGGGGATCAATTCACTAGTCTTCTTGGCAGCTAAGATTCCTGCAACTTTCGCCAAGTCGAATACGTTTCCTTTCTCAATTTTTCCATCCTTGATAAGCTGCAGGGTTTCAGGTTTCAACTTGATCAAGCCTTCGGCTGTTGCTTCTCGGAATATCGTTTGTTTGGTACCTATGTCCACCATGCTCATGGTTTATCCCTTCTTGGAGGAGCTGGAACTCTTTTCCTCCCATACTTCCATTAGGTTCTTGATTGCGCTTGCCTTTCTGTCATCTTCGTTGAATCTAAAGATGCGGATGCGACCAAATGACTTGTGCGTTATTAGCCCTGCTTCTTCTAGGATTTGCAGGTGTACTTTAGCGGTGGCGTAGTTCAGCCCTGCGCGCCTTGCCAATTCAGAGATGTTTAGCTCGCCAATCTCTGAAAGAATACGTAAAATCCTCACTCTTCCTCTTGAGGAGAAGACTTCTTCAATCATCATCAGACATGTCCTCGCTTAGTGTGCTTCAGCGTGTTGTTTAGCTCTTTTTCTAAGTCTACTGCTGCAATTCTAGGTAATCCAATTAATGTTGTCTTACCAACGCGATTGCTTGGGGAAGGTTCTGCCTTGATGACTCCGAGGACTGCAAGCTCTTTCATATATTTCCACAGTTGTGTATGTCCTCGTGGCTTTGCGTTGAACTCTTCGCACGCGATTCTGTAGGATTCTTCTGCTTCACCAGTTGTAATGTGTGCACTTCTAGTTTGCTGAAAGCGTCTCGCAATGCCAAGTAGAAAGAGTTTCTTGTGATAGTCCAGAGTTGAGATCTCGTCTTTGCGTATGCTTGAGTAGACACTTCCTGCAGCTTTTCTGATGTGTTCTGGAGCAACTTCTTTGTCGCCCTCGGCATCAGCATACTTTCCCGCTCTCCAAAGAAGTTCTATAGAGTAACGGGCGTTCCCAGCTTCTTCGTCGCCCAGCTCTGCCGCAAGCATGACAGTTTCAAAGGGAACTGTTCCTTCTTTGAAGGCAAGTTTTATTCGGTCATTCAATATGTCTTCGAGTTGATCTTTTGTGTAGGAGTCTAGTTGGATGATGTTATTCTGAAGTGTGCTTCTTGTACTTGCATCTAGCTTGCTCAGCCAACTTGGTTCTCGAAGAACACATATGAGTGAGAGTCGTCGAGACTTCTTTGTGCGGGTTTCTTCTATACGGCTTAGCTTGTACATGGGTTCGGAGCCCTCATTCTGGATGAGGGACGCCAGTTCATCTAGGGTGGCGATGAGGTAGATGTTCTGATCGTCGAGGATTTGCATTAAAGTTTGCAGTAGTTCTTCTGCAGAGTAGCCTCGTCTTGGAAATCCTGGATGGAAATGTGCTACCATTTGCTGCAGTATTAGGAAGAAACTGCCTTTGTTTTGACGACAGTTCACATGAATGTAGTGAAGGTTGATGTGGCGTTGCTCTGCTTCCCTAGTTATGTCCCGTCCGAAGCGTTGTGTTAGAACAGTCTTTCCAGTTCCAACGCTGCCTGTTATGATTACCCGTTGCGTCATCTTTCCTGGTGTTTCTATTGCGTGACGGAAGTACTCGTTAAGTAGTCTAAGTTGAGAATTGCGATGTTGAAGCTTTGGCGGTGTGTAGTTAATGTCGAGTCTGGTTTCATCTCTAAAGACAGTAGCGTAGGACAAGAGTGGTCTGTTCTCCTTCTCCTTGTGGTCTCGGCATCCTCGCTTTTAATGCTTTTTGTCCGTTTGAACGTATATTTTCGAAGGTAAGAACTGAAAGTGCAATCATTAATTTCCTCTTTCTCCATCAAGAAAATTTGGAACCCAGTCACGCGCAATGTAAAAATGCAGCAACTATGTAGAATACCTAGAAGGCACCAACATGAAGAAACTGAAGCTATTGCCATTACTAGCATTCCTGCCCCTCTTACTGCTAGCCCCACTCAATGTGAATGGAGATATCATCAGTAGGACTGAGCCCTCTGCAATCATCCATGTACCCGACGACTTTGCGACAATACAAGAAGCGATAAACAATGCAACGCCTGGCGACATGATCTTTGTCTCTTCAGGTCGGTACTATGAACGCGTAGTGATCAACAAAACGGTTATGCTTGTGGGTGAAAACAGGGAAACCACAATCGTTGA
>SOJC01000060.1 GCA_004376645.1 Candidatus Bathyarchaeota archaeon | reverse complement strand
TCATGATGCATATACACTCAATTTTGTTTTATAGCGCTTTTTGAAGCTGAGGTTTGGGCTTCATCTTCCTAAACTTCGTCACAGGAAACATAGACTCGATGAAAACAATTTTCAACACTCAAATGAAAAGCCTACTCCTTGACCACTTCTCTGTAAATCAAACTCACATCGTCATATTTCTAAAGAACACAGCTGATGAAATCATCGAAATCACCAAAGCATATGTAAACCACCTGCTCGCAATTCTTCATGAAGGAAAAACAATATCGCCCCCCTGACAACTGGAATCGCAACCATTATAGGATCTTTCACACTTGGCAACACATCCGAAGTAAAACTAACAAGTCTCTTCAGTATTGACCTCAGCTTCACAGTAACAGCCTAAACTCGCCAAACACCTTCTACCCTTACACTTTTATCTATTTATCAAACAACAAAAAAGTATTTAATCTCCCTCTTAAACCAAGATACGATTAACCTTACAGTTCTAAAAGAATGGTGCGAGACAGTGGAGAAAGAAGAGAAAGAGAAAATATTAAAAACCGTTGAATGCGACCAAATCGAATTCATCGACTTGATGTTTAGTGATCTCTACGGTAATCTGAAAAGCGTCACAATCTCTCCCAGAGAACTAGAAAACTGCCTCGACAACGGAAAATGGTTTGATGGCTCCTCCGTGCAAGGATTCACCAGAATACACGAAAGCGACATGCTCCTAATCCCAGACACATCCACATATATCCGACTCCCATGGTCACGTGACGACAGAAATGTCGCGCGCATAATCTGCGATGTTCACGAGCCAAGCAAGAACCCATTTGTGGGCGACCCCCGCTACATCCTTAAACGCATTTTGGAAAAAGCAGAGAAGAAAGGATACTTCTACAATGTAGGTCCAGAAATGGAATTTTTCCTGTTCAGGTCAAAGGAGAACACAACTTACCATGACACTGCAGGGTATTTCGACTTCTCTCCTCAAGATTATATAACCAACATACGCGCTCTGATGGTATCTACCCTAGAGAAACTAGACATAAGAGTTGAAATGACCCACCATGAATGTGCTCCTAGCCAGCACGAAATAGACATCCAATACTCCGAAGCGTTGAAGAGCGCAGACAACGTTATGATTCTTAAGCAATGCATCAAAACCGTTGCAGGCGACAAAGACCTGCATGCAACTTTCATGCCAAAGCCAATCTACGGCGTCAACGGAAGCGGGATGCACACACACCAATCTATCTTCGACAAGAAAGGTCGCAACCTCTTCCACAAAAAAGCCGACAAATACCGCTTATCTCCATTGGCATACCATTTCATGGGAGGCCAACTCAAATACATCCGAGAAATCGCCGCTATCCTATGCCCCACAGTCAACAGCTACAAACGTCTTGTTCGAGGATACGAAGCACCCGTCTACGTTTGCTGGGGCCAGAGAAACCGCTCTGCGTTGATCAGAGTTCCCAGGCATAGTGAAGGAAGAGAGAAATCAACAAGACTTGAGCTCAGATGCTCAGATCCAAGCTGCAATCCCTACTTAGCCTTTGCAATAATGCTGGCCGCAGGTCTAAAAGGCATAGAAGAACAGATCGAACCACCAGCTGCCGTAGAGGAAGACGTATACGGATTTGATGATCGAAGACTCGCCAAGTTCTACATCAAAACCTTGCCTTCAAACCTTAAGGAAGCCATAGAAGAGTTCAAGAGAAGCGAATTAGCGAAGGAGACATTAGGTTCTCACACCTTCAACCAATATCTAGAAGTCAAAACAACAGAATGGAATGAATTCCAACGAGCAGTCACAGATTGGGAACTGAAAAGATACCGAAACCTATAAAGAAGATTTAAGCAACCTTGTGGATCTGCTAACTTTCAGTCGTCTGTTTTCGTCGCTTGTAGTTATCTGTCACATCTCGGCGTCTACCCTTCTCGAAGGCATACACTTCTTTCAAGTTCTTCTTCCAATCTCTCTCATACATCTCAGGATCATCAATCCTCTTCTCAGAAGGGTCGACGTGAATCCACCTGCCTAATTTCGCGTCCCAAACCTCCACCCATGTATGATCCGACAAGTCGAGAATCAGTCTGGCGCGATAACCGTTGGCTAGGCAGATCGCATTGAACAACACACTGAACTCCCTACACTTCCCTTGGCCATACTCAACTATCTTTAGAGGATCATTGTGCCTAGCAGTGGTGGCTTTGTTGAATTTCACTTTTGAGTGTATCCAGTCAAGCAGTTCAGGCAGACTCTGCTTCTCATCAAAGAATTCTCCAAGTTGAGCCAACATAGAAGGATCTGTGAGAGATTCGCTAATTCTGCGATACATGTCAACGATTTCTCCATTCCGTAAAGAAACCATACGCGTTCAACAGTACTCACCTAGTTGCAGAGAAGATAGGGAAATATATTATGAAACAGAAGTAAACAAGTAACAACATCAATCCCTAATGCACTCATTCTTCTCTTAGCTGAACAACGGAAACAATTAAAGAAGAATCCTCCCTCATAACATGCCAAGAAACATCGAATGAGGTGTCGTAATGGAGTTCCCTGAACTGACCATTCTAGCTAAGCAGATGAAGAAGGAAATCATGGGAAAACGAATTTCAGCCGTTGAAGTGGCTAACCCCAAATGCTTAAACATGCCTTTAGGTCCGTTCAGAAAGACCATTATTGGTAAAACCATCAATTCCATCGAGAGCAGAGGCAAATGGCTCTTCATCGGGATCAGCCATGACCATACTTTACTGTTTAATCCAGGGATGGGTGCAGACGTAATCCACTTCAGGGAAGGAGCCAAGCTTCCCGAAAAATTCCAGATAAAGCTAACTCTGAATGATGGATCGGGCTTCACAATCCGCGTCTGGTGGTTCTGCTACTTGCATCTCCTGCTAACCGATAAACTCAATAGCCACAAATTAACTGCAAGACTGGGGAAGACACCTTTAGATGAAGAGTTTACATTAGACTACTTCAAAGGATTACTTTACAAAAGGCGCGGGAGCATAAAGAATTTCCTTCTTGATCAAAAGAACATCGCTGGCATAGGCAACGTCTATGTTCAAGACACCCTCTTCAGCTCCAAAATACACCCGAAGAGGAAAATTCCTTCACTCACTGAGATAGAAATAACAGACCTTTATAACTCTATGAAATCTGTACTAGAAGAAAGCATAGATCATGGCGGGTTAGCATACGAAAGAAACTTCTACGGCAACAAGGGTGGCTATGGCACGAAAGAATTTAAAATCGCATACAAACCTGGACAACCTTGCCCCGTCTGCGGAACAAAAATCGAGAAGATAAAGACAGGGGCAACTAGCAGCTTCATCTGCCCAAACTGCCAGCCACTAGATAATTAATGTACACAAACAGTTTACCCATCTACAAATCAACAGCAACAAACAGAGAGTAGACAAAACTCAAATAGCCCCTTCCAAAGGTTTTAAACAACAATCAACAAATTGAAGAGAGATTTAAATGTCCTTAGATCTTGGTAGAAAAGGCTTAGAAGAAGCATTAGAAGCAGGTGCCACATATGCTGATATCAGAATTGGAGAAATTCTCAACGAGAACCTAACTGTGAAGAATGGTGTACCGGAAGAAGTAAATCAGTCAAAGATGAAGGGTTTCGGTCTCCGAGTCTTGGCGAGAGGCTCATGGGGATTCGCAGCGTCCGTCGATGTGACAAAAAGCGAAGTTGTGAAAGTAGCTCGAGAAGCCGTCGCCATCGCAAGAGCAAGCGCCAAGGTCAATAAGGATCCCGTCTCATTAAGAGATGCCAAAACTGAAAGGGCGAAGTATTCAACACCAGTGAAGAAAGACCCATTCAAAATATCTCTCGAAGAGAAGATGGACATACTGATGGAAGCAGAAAGCACTGTGGCAAAGCAATCTCCTCTCATAAAGGTCTCCTACTCATTCTTTAGAGCAAAGCAAGAAAAGAAATTATTCATGAGCACCGAAGGCGCTGAAATCAACCAACAGATAGTGTGGTGCGGCGGGGGCTTAATGGGGGTAGCCATAAAAAATGGGGAGGTTCAACGACGGTCTTATCCTAGTTCTTTTCGAGGGAACTTCTCGACAAGTGGGTTCGAGTTCTTCGAATCTCTAAGGCTAATCCAAGAAGCCAAGAAAGTTGGACAAGACGCCCTGCAGCTACTTAACGCAGAAAAATGTCCATCCACAACCAAGAATTTAATCATCACAGGCGATCAGCTTGCCCTTCAAATCCACGAAAGTTGTGGACATCCGACGGAACTTGACAGAGCCCTAGGCATGGAAGCAGACTACGCAGGAACAAGCTTTCTAACACCTGACAAACTGAACACATTCAAATATGGATCAAAGAAAGTCAACATAATTGCTGATTCAACAGTACTGGGGGGATTAGGCACATTTGGTTACGATGACGAAGGGATCCCCGCCAAAAAGACATACTTAGTGAAGGAAGGGGTCTTTGTGGGTTACCAATCTTCGCGAGAGACAGCGGCTCTCTTAGAGTTGAAAGAAAGTAGCGGTGGCATGCGAGCTGACTCACCCTTGAAGATACCTCTCATTCGAATGACAAACATCAACCTGCTCGAAGGCGACTGGAAAGCTGAAGAACTGATCGAAGACACGCGAGATGGGATTCTGATGCAGACAAATCGGTCATGGAGCATAGATGACCGACGATTGAACTTCCAATTCGGCGCTGAAATCGGATGGAGAATCAAAGGAGGGAGCAGGGAAGAAATGATCAAAAACCCTACATACACAGGCATTACACCACAATTCTGGGGTTCATGCGACGCCATAAGCAGAGACGACTGGATGATGTGGGGTACACCAAACTGTGGAAAGGGGGTTCCAGGGCAAGTCATGTACGTTGGCCACGGTTGTGGCACTGCTCGCTTCAAAGAAGTACAGGTGGGCTTACTCAAGTAAGAGGTGAAAGACTGTGACAACTAAACGATTGTTAGAAATCGCCAAGAACACGATGGAACAAGCGCGTGAACGTAACGAGGTCGATCAAGTACAAGTTGCGGCATTTCAAGTCAATTCAGCCCTAACAAGATATGCCAACTCACAAATCCACCAAAACGTCGCCTCAAACAAGGGTGGAATAGCCATAAAAGTAGTGACTGGTGGAAGAATCGGTACTCTACTTGTGAACTCCCTAGAAAAGGGGCAGATTAAAGACGCTGTGACTGACGCAGTTAAGATTGCGCGAGTCACGCCTCCAAACAAGGATTTCAGGAGCCTGCCGAAACCGGCGAAGTGGATACCTATAAATGATGTTTACCATAAAGAAACTGCAGAATGCACGCCAGATTATAGAGCAGAAAGAGTTAAGGAAGCAATCGACGCGGCCCACTCGAGATCGCAACTTGTCAAAGCAGTCGCAGGATCCTTCTCCACAGAGTCCTTAGCCTTCGCAGTAGTCAACTCGCTGGGAACTTCAGCTTGGACAGAGATTGCAGTAGCCTCAATTCAAACCACTGTAATTTCAAAGTCAGGAAGCTCCCAAGGCTTCAGTTCAGAGGAGCAACACTCGAGAAGGATTAAAGATATCGACGCCGCCCAAGTAGGTGGACGAGCAGCAGATAGATCAATCAGGAGCATAAACCCCAGCAAGATATCAATCGGTGAACATGAGGTAGTTCTCTCACCTCGAGCTGTGGCAGGGCTCTTCATGTATCTTGGATACATAGGTTTCTCTGCAACAAGTTTCCAAGACGGTCAATCCTTTGTGAAGTATAACCTAGGAAAAAGAGTGTTTGACAAAAAGCTCAACGTAAGAGACGACCCAAGAGATCCCAAAACGCTGTACTCGTTTTCAATAGACGGTGAAGGTGTGCCAAAAGCGAAAGTCCAGTTAGTTGAGGAGGGTAGGGTTTCCGAAAAGAGCATCTGCTATGACTCTTTCACCGCTGGAAAAGAGAAAAGAATGAGCACAGGACATGCGATCCCGCCAGTATTCGGTTTTATAAGTAGACCCATGCCATTCAACATTCTAGTAACTTCAGGTAACGCTTCTGTAGAAGAGATGATTCAAGAAACCAAAAGAGGCATTTTCATAACAAGATTCCACTACACTAACCCAGTTGAACCATCAAAGGCAATCCTGACAGGATTAACTAGGGACGGCACATTTCTCATCGAAAATGGTGAACTCACGAACCCCGTGAGAAATCTGCGATATACGGACAGCATGCTTTCCGCCTTAAAGACGATTCCAATGATTGGAAAAGATCTTGAAATTCTAGAAGACGTTACAACACCTGCAATGAAACTAGCGAAACTACGCTTCACCGGAATAACAGCGCATTAGTGGATACCAGTATATCCACTGTATCACTCTCACAGATATGTTACATTGTCATGAATAACAGCACATGCTTTAGCTGGTATAGCTACCTTGACCTAAACTGCTTCAACCTTAACGATCTCTGGAATCTTCTTCTTTAGGAAGTTCTCAACTCCCCATTTTATTGTCATCGTTGACATGGGGCAACCAGCGCATGCTCCCTTCAACTTGACCTTCGCAATTCCCTTTTCCACGTCAACGAGTTCAATGTCTCCACCATCTGCTTGCAGATTAGGTCTGATCTCTTCTAACGCTGCTTCAACTTTTTCTCTGATACCTGTCATTTCTGTTCTTGGAAGAGATTGGCGAAAGGTAAGATAAAGGCTTCTCTCAGGAGTACCTCTTCCTCTCCGGAATCTGGAATGCGGTTTGGCTAAGCAAAAGCCTAAAATGCATGAAAGCACATCTTATTATGTGGGTGTTGGGAATGTACAATTTCGATCCTATAAATCTATGTTCCTTCAAGTATAGGGATAGAGTTACGATTTTTAGGGATGTGTTGAAGACTATCAAGCGTTCTGATAGGGGTGGCAGAAAATACATGATTATGAAGAATGCGAGTTTGAGTTATGATCAATTGAATAAATACTTGCTCTTTCTCACGAATAGGGGTTATCTCCGTGAGATTACTGAATCTTTTGGAAAGAAGTATGAGGTTACTGATAAAGGTTCAACGTTTTTAAAGGGTCTTGAAGATCTACGTCTACATATTCAACCGAAATAAGTTCTACCGTTTGAAAGTGGAATTCCTGCGCAGCTAGGGTAATTATACTGTTTCAAATGTACACGTTGCTTATGATAAGGTAAGACACAATTTCGAGGCTAGCGGCGCCACTTACCGAGGGTATAGCCGACAATGGTGGCAATCGCCATGAGGATAAAGACTATGATAGCTGTCACTTGCTCTTGTGTAAGAATTGGGTCTGGTATGCTGACCAAGCCAACGTTGATTTGTATTTCTTTTCGATATGGTGCAGTTGCTGTGCGAAGTGGATCCAAGGTTATGCCCCAATTATCTTCAACAGTAAGTACAGCTGTCCATGTTCCGTTCTTGGAGAATCTGTGAGTCACAGTTACTCCTTTGAACTCGTATGCCGGGATCTCAGCTTCGGGTTCGTAGAGAAGCCACGTGTAGGTTGAAATGAAGCTACTTGGATCTTGGTGAAAGCTTGATTCCGCACTTAGCGTCATCGTCTCGTTCTGCTCTATCTCAGTCGGTGTCTTACTGATGCTGAGTAATGGTCCATAGATCAACGTGAAGTTTCCAGTGAATAAGTCCACGATTATGGTTTCATAATGCAAAACAGAGAGTTCGGCTGTAACTCTATGGATCCCTCTCCCTAGGAGGTTGGTCTTCAGCGTGTAGTCGTGGACTCTACTCTTATGTCGACCTAAGCTTTCACCCTTCCACCAAACTAAAAGAGTGTCACCATCGTATAGGCTTAGATTGTAAGAGTTTGCTATTTCCCCTTCATTGAAAACAAAGACACTTACAATAGCGTCTTCTCCTGCAATCAACGGGTTATGCCATTGAGTTCCAATTAAAGCTCCAACATTCATACTGATAATACGTGTAGTTCTAACACGGCTGAATTCGCCATCTACAGTTCGATGCGGAATTATGTCGGGGACACCTTGTTGAATGGCAAGAAGCGGGTCGAGCATGAGTTCAACACTTTCAAGATGTAAAGAGCCCGTTCTCTCCTCTTTTACCCTAAAAGTTATTGTAAATATTGTGGCGTTGTCATTAGGGCAGTTGAAGGATATTACAGGAGGCCATGAACTTTGTGAAAGAGAATAGTTGCCAGCTAAAGAATCCACTTCGTCCTGCATTTCCACAATTGGTGCATGAAGAACACCTTCTGGAAATTCTTCCACAGGGGTCATTACGGATCGATCTACATACTCTAAAACTGCAGGGTCCCAGCTGAAGACGATGTCAAATCCGTACATATTGCCAAGAGAATAATTGAAAAGGGTACCAGGAGGTGGTAACGGTTCACCAGTCTCCCATTTGCTGTCTGTCGGGTAGAAACTGTTTGTAAGATTGAAGATTTTAACGCTAACAGTGAAGGTTGTTCCTTCTGCGCCAAATGCTTGTTGCGGGTCTACGTAGACAACGGGCATATCGTTAGGCAACTCAGAGGCTGACACTTTGATCTGGGCCAACGTCACTGCAACATTAGCGACTAGTATGAGAGCCATCAGTTGCGCAGTTTTGATCATTAGCTTCACCTCTGGCACGATATCCTCCATTCTTTATGTAGTTTCGCTTCTTGATATCCGTTAAGGTTGATATCGCTTTTCGAACCTTTAAATGCAATTGAAGCATTTGTATTTTTTGTGAACTCGATGCCATCAGCAAACACAGAAGAGATGTATGATAAGCTCCTGCAGCTATACAAAGAGAGTGGATATAAGAATCCCAAGTTATCACTTAACTTTGACATCGAGAAGCTGAGAAGTGAAGGATTAGGTAGGAAAAAGGCGATTGCTGGACTTTATGAAGAGAAGATGAGACAGATTCCGTTCACTGAAGAGGCGAAAATATTAGCAGAGCGGCGTATTGGCGACCTTGAAAGAGAGTTAGACGAGTTGAGGTTATCCATGCGAAATCGTGCTGAAGAAATTGAGAGTATAAAGAAATATATGGCCTACACACATAGGCTGACGAGCGGCCAAGTTATGGCCAGAATCTGTTTCTACATAATTGGAACTGCCTTAATCATTCTATCTTTCTTCCAATACAATGCACTCACTGTCTACTTCCAAGCCGCAAGTGGTCTTGAATGGATTTTCGTATTGGACAGCTTCATAACTCTTGGCTTGGGGGTGGTGGCGATCGCTCTTGGGTGGGTGCTCGAGAGTATGGCTCGAGTAAAACCCGTCTTTTAAGATAAATTCGAGGACGGGCGCATCTCCACACAGTTTCTTACAGATCTAGAACTTTTGCTGCTTTCGCCAACTTCCATTTTCCCAATAAATCCTTACTGTAAGAGTGAAACAAGCCGCATCGCCTGCACTGTAAAATCCGCTTATTCTTCTTTAGGTCCAACATATACAACTCCAGAGTCATTCCACAATCGATGCACTTGCCTCTGTGCTTTCGCTGCTCCTCTCCGCTAAAACCGCTGGCCATGAGATATCCTCGCTTATCAAATCCTTCTTGCGTAATATAAGAGATTCCACACCTGAGCATCATGAAGGGTAACTGAGAAATGTTCAGTGGACTATGTTCCTGCTTAGGAACCTTTTTCAAGAGCTTAGTGGAGAAGAACCTTGATGACAATAAAGCTTGTAGTCTTCGACATCGATGGCACATTACTCCAAACTTACAGCTGGCAATATATTCATGAAAGCCTTGGTACATGGTCTCAAGCCCAAGAAAACCGGAAGCGGTTCTTAACTGGCAGAATCACCTATGAAGATTGGGCACGGCTTGATGCTGGCCTCTGGAAAGATCAGTCTATGTCGAGAATTAATCAAATAGTTAATCAGATGCCTTACATGAAAGGAGCTGAAGAAACTCTCGCAACCCTTAACCGCAGAGGCATTTACGTGCATCTGCTAAGTGCTGGTTTAACATTAGTTGGCGAGAGGATTCGAAGTGAAGCTCAGGTCAATGGCTACACCGCTAACAGCCTCGGCGTTAGAGATGGTTTTCTCACAGGTGATGTTCACGTAAATGTTTCCTTCCATCAAAAGGGTAAGCTGCTGAGTTCAATTCTCCAAAAGTACAATTTAACTCAACAAGATTGTGCAGCGGTTGGAGATGACCCAACTCTCATTCCTCTCTTCAAAAAAGTAGCCCTCGGAATCGCCTTCAATCCAACAAGTAGCGAAGTGGAAAGACACGCGGATATCGTAGTTAAGGGTAATGACCTGCGAAGCGTACTCCCTTACATTCTTAAGTATCCTGAAGCTTAAACTTCCCAGACAACTGCAGGGAGGCTTGAGACGGCGGGGGTTCCCAAGCCAGGTCTAAATCGGGTGTTAAACCCCTAGGATAAGGGGGAGGACTTAAGATCCTCTGGCGAAGGCCTTCGCGGGTTCGAATCCCGCCCCCCGCACCTCTCATAATTCCGCTGCATCTAAGATTTTCAATGTAGTTTGGACTCTAAAGAAAACTGGCTACGACAGAGGGAGAAGAAAACACATCGTCTACGCTGAATCTACATTGAAAAAAATTGGTTCAAGACTCTTAATGTTATCCTGTAGCGTAAACTTGGACAACTCCGAACAAGTCAGAGATTACATTGTTGAACATAAACGCTGGAAAAACACATTCAAAGAAGCCGTTTGCGATGCTTACCAGCACTACCTTGATATAAGTGGATTATCATGGAATCACCCTATTTTTCAGAGAAGACGGAGACTTCCCAATATCTTGTCTAGGGAACAAATAGCGTTAGTAAAGGGAGAAGCAAATCCTAGAGATGCTTTGGTTTTCAGCTTGTTGGAAGAGTGGGGGTGTCGTCCAGTAGAGCTTTACGAAACGAGAGTTAGAGATGTAGATTTAGAAAGAGGAATCAATAGCATACAGACTGCCAAATGGGGTTTACTCAGACTAACAGAACGAATGAATCCTTCAACATTGGCTATGCTGAAAACCTATCTTGCTATACACAAACGTGGGTTGAATGAGAGGCTGTTCTCAAGTATGAACCCTAAGAGAATGGGTGAACAGTGGATAAGAGCCAAGAAACGTGCTGCACAGAAACTACAAGACCCAACAATTCTTAAATTTCGGCTCTACGACCTTCGTCACTACTTTGCTACAATGCTCTACCATAAAACGAAAGACATTCTCTACGTAAAGGAGAAACTTGCCCATAGAAACTTAATCAACACGCTAGTCTATACGTATTTGATAGACTTCAAGGATGACGAGTTCACTGTTCGAGTAGCTAAAACGGTTGACGAGGCTTGTCAGTTGATTGAAGCTGGCGTCGAATATGTTACAGAGATGGACTTCGCCAAACTATTCAGAAAACGCAAATAACCCTCTCTTTTTCCCTTTTTTCCACAAGTCATAAAAGTATTTATTCAAATAGCTTGCATGCATACTGCGCTGATTTTTCCTTGCCTATCTAACAAGAAATACTCAGTGGTTTTCATGCTAGTGCATCCTCTATCATTCTTGCGACATCTACAAGCTCAGTTTTATCGTCTGCATGTACTTGCATGATGTGTTTTTTGCCTCGGTGTTCATTGTCATATATGTAGATTGTGAATCGGGGCTTACCGTGGGATACTTTTATTGGCATTACTAATTTCTCCTTCAAGTTCTCTTTCTCGTTTTATTCTCCATCTCTCAGCCTGGGCCTTCGCGTGCATCTCTTATGTCTCTCTCCTATATACTTGTGCGTTTTTAATAGGTTAACATACGGTTAAACCGTATGCTCCAGATTAGGAACTACGTAGAACCATTATTTTTCCATCAATTGAGGCTTAAAACCATAAAAACCCTACTACATCCCCCTACCTTCTGAAAAATTGATGCATCAAACACTCTAGGAAATCCCCATTTCACTACAAAACCGTTGGTTAGAGACGTTAGTTGGTTTTTTGTTTAGTACTCTTGGGTGCATACATGCACTCGATTAATACAAACCTCAAAAGCTAAATTTTTCTAGCTATTGTGGAGATTCATCTTCCTCTATTTTCGTTCTTAATTCGGCTATGTAATCAGTGAATCTGTAGCCTTCCTTGACTTGGAACTTCTGCCCATAGTTGCAGTAGAGATCCTCTAGGATTACTTTTTCCACAACTTTTGCTCCTGAGCTAAGGAACTCGTTTAGTCCATCTGCGAAGGTATCTAGTCTTTCAGGAATCTTCTCTTGGGGCAACGAATAAGATGTTTGCAGGTAATTGTAGATCACTGACGTTGCAGTTTCCCCAAAAATGTGCTTGAGTCGCGTGTCGATTGTTTCCGCCAAGGATTTTGTGAATTTACCTTCTCTCACTCTTATCCCTCTGCTCTTCTCAACGAGTTGAATGTTGGAAGCATACTAGTATGTGGTGAGTGCTAGTTAAGGTCACATGATTCTAAAAAATCTTCGCAATCCAGCTTCGATCTACACTTTAGCTGTCAACATGAAGAGCTCATGCGAGCAGAGTTAACAATACACCAGTTACCAAAGGAATTGACAGATTATCATTAATCGGTAACGGCAGCAGTTCCACAAGCATGCCAGCAGCAGCACCAATTAAGGCTTGTATAGGATTCAGGAAACATGCAGCGCCTAGGAAAGCGAAGATAAATCCTCCTAGTGAACCCTCCAGACTCTTGCCTTTGTTAAAGGGAATAAGTGTATTTCCAAATAATCTGCCAAAAATCGAGGCTGCGCTGTCACCAAGAGTGACTATAGCTATCGACGCGTAATTGACTGGAACTGGAAACAGCAGAAGCGAGAGGACCACTCCGAGAGCGAGGAATATTGGAGTTGCGACAAACTCATGACGCTCCGAAGAAGTTGATGCATTCAAAGTAACATATGATATTAGAGGGATACTCTTCCATTGGATTCTTACAAACTCAGATGCTGCGTAAATCACTGCCATCAACAGCAGAAGAGAAGCAATCTCGACAACTCCCATGTACACCGAAGCAAAGGCTGCTAGGAATCCAATTGAATGTATAATTTCTCGAATGGATTCATTGCGCGATGGTAATCTACATCTGCTTCCGTATGTTCCCTTTATAATCGGCAAGATCTCTAACAGATCCCCTGTTATCACGTGATCAGACTTCTGAATTATCGCGGAGTCTGGTCGATAGCCTATCTTCAGAGCGTCCTGATAGAAGATTGAAGAGTTGTTCCGATCGTCGGCTACTACTACACATTCCTTGGGCGATAGATTCTCTTGCCTCAAGATCCTCCTTAATATGAGAGCTTTACCGTCTTTCTTTATGACCTCCCCTTTGATGCTTCCCGTCATGGCGTTGTTGTCCACTTCCAGTTCTAATCCAAAGGCATAGTCAATGCTTAACTGGGAAGCTAACTGTTCAACCAAGATTTGTGGAAGACCTGAGCTTATGACTGCAGTCTTCAAACCCATCTCTCTCAACTTTGCGAAGAGCATTTCTACATGGGGCAGGAAGGGTATTTCTTTGAAAGCATCTGAAAGTTCTTCTATGCTGATACCCTGAAATAATTTGTAGACTTCTTTAAATGTCAGTTCCAGTGAAAGCAGTCTCACTTCATAAAGGAGACCTAGAAAGAGCAACTTGATAAACTGGAAGGCACTCAGTTTTCTCCCCACTTCAAAGATCAGATAGCGGTTCCTAGGTAACAACACTCCTTCGATGTCGAAGACCATGAGTTTTCTTCTCAAACTGCATGTCCCTTCTTACACACTTCTTCCTAATCCTTACTTATACGATAGATGTTGGTGGGTCATCTATTTGATTGTTGAAAAAGTTTTAATGTTCGGATGAACCTATGAAGTTTGGGCGGTGGGTCTTAGGCGGGGGGCTAGGGGTCCTCTGAAAGGCTTTGCCTTGACCGTAAATCCTCTATATGACGGGCTGACAGCTGAGATTGAGGCGTCAAAGAGCGTTGAGCTCCGCTCATACTTGCAGTGAATGTCCGTCCTTTGGGGCTGACGGTCATGGAGCTGTCTCCGTAAGGTGACAGTTTCCGTGTCTATTAGGCGAATCTGGCCAGGCCCGGGAGGGAGCAACCTAAGTCTAGACGTTTAGCGCTCAAAGGGGTGCGGATACGAGACAAGAATAAGCTGTGGGCTCAACGAAAACTAGGCGCCAAACCTCTGTGACCCACTGCCTATGCTATCGCTTCATTGAATCTTGGAACGCTGAAAATTTTCTAGTATTTTGCATGGTTGACATATCGTGTTTGCTGTAGGCTCTCCACAAATCTTACAGTTCTCCAATCTTTCTGATTTCAAAGCGATTTCTATGTAAGGTTGGAGTTTTTCAGCTGACCGGTAAAGGGTGTATTTTATTCCTGGGTGTCTTTCTTCCATCCTATTCAACATCGAGCGAATATCGTTTCTCAGGGCTTCTGTTGCATATGGACAAGGAATGTTTTGAAACTTAATTCTCTTAAGATAAGCATACAAAACAGTTTCTTTTTCAAGGATATCACTGAGAGGTTTGATCCGGCTTACAAAGTAAGGATGAGTAAAAGATGGGGTTAGTGTAGCGCTTCTAATCCTTAGAGGGCTACCATGCAAGATATTCAGTAAGATTGTCTGGGCTTCGTCATCTAGGTTGTGAGCAGTCGCGAGCTTCGTTGCCCCCCAATTTCGAGCTGCTGAGTTGAGAGCCTGTCGTCGAAGCACACCGCAGTACGCACAAGGCGTTAAACTACCGTTGAATACAGTTTTCCCACATAGTTTCTCAACCAACTCATCCAGTTTGTAGCCAAACACTTCCTTGAAGGATACAACAAGATGTTTGACGCCGAGTTTTTGGCATCCCATTTCAGCAATTCTCAAAGCCTCTTCTCTGTAACCATCGATGCCTTCATCGATTGTGATGGCTACTAGCTCAGCTTGGGGGAACGACTCTTCAAGCTTCGTTAAGATACTGAGAAGTGTCATACTATCTTTGCCGCCTGAAACACCGATAGCTATCCTATCATCAAAACGGAGCATGCTATGCTTCGATATTGTTGCCCTAATTTTGCTCTCAATTGAACGGCAAAAACATCTAGCACATAATCTTTCTCCTGAATATCTTCGCGTGTAAATCGCGTCTCTACGGTTACAGGATGTACAGGAGGAGAACGACTTCAATGACATAAACCCTAAATGTTTGCCTGTTAAGACAGACTGTCGCAATCTATAAATGATGCGTAAAATCCCATTCGAGAAGGACAGGGATTTGCTGATGAGTGTACTCGAATCATATGCATCAGCCGAGAATTGCAATTATGGAAAGAACATGTTGAAGGATTGAACGCTATGATTAGAAAGCCAACTAGACACTTGGGACATGTGGATGTTGCTTACAGTAAAAAGCATTGGCAATTGCTGAGAAGGCTACGATGCGAAGCTGTTGAATTGATGAAGATACTTGACGTCTCCAACTTACCTGCGGTAACGCATGGCAGCATAGCGAGGGGAGATGTAACAGTGAAGAGCGATATAGATGTGTTCGTGTCGAATTCCCCTTCATCCTTCGCTATTGAAACTGCTCTTGATAGAGCAGGTGTTCAAATCAGCAAGAGGGTGATCATTCAGGCGACTCCTCACCATGTCTTGAAGGGCTACATCGAGATTGGCGATCGAAAGACAATTTCTTTTCCGCTTGCAAAGATGACCCAGATAGAAAGGGGTTTCTATCGTTTCGGAGGAGAAATATATCTTAAGGGATTGAGAAGCGATCTAAGGGTAGTCGGTGTTGATAAGAGGCTCATGTTGATTGTGCCAACGGCGAAGGGACATGTTGAGAGCAATATTGTTGGCAGAGAAGAAGAAGTAGCAAGACTCTTAGAGATTTCTGCGGAGACTGTGTTTGACAGAGTACGTGCATTACTCAGAAGGGATAAACTTGGAAGAACAGGGGTGTTTATCAAGAGGATGTTACATTCTGAAGAAACCTTTGAAATGGCTCTGAAAAGACTTGCTGAAACTAAACCTGAAGTCAGGCGGCGACTTAGGTATTACAGGTAGTGAAAATCTTCAGGTGGCTGGGAATCGAAGTAGTGCTGCGACTCCACCCAGCGCAAGGAGTTTCTGACCCGCTTCGTGTTCAACACTCACTATCATGACACTTCCCTTCTTCCTTTCAACATCAATCATTAGCCCTTCTAGTTCTAGTCGCTCTTCGTTTGAGGCGTCTCTTATTGTAAAATCCAAGACCAGCAGTTTTTCAATTGCTCCTAATGAGTTCGCTGCTCTAGTCTGTACTGAGCCATAAGCTACTTTGATGTTCTCTTTTCCAAGTCTTTCAAGTACTTCCTCTACAAGCTTAGCCTCTTCCGCGATGCGCAGGTTTTTCAATGTTTTCTCTAGGATGCCTGAACGTAAAGCTTCTTCAATTCCTGCTACGCCGCTGCTGTTTACGCTCTTCAAATCAGCCAAGGACTGTGCGATGTCCGAAGTTTCCTTCTTTAGGTACTTGAAGAATTGTGTCTTGACGAAGCCGACTCCAATTATCACGATTGAACATTTACGGCTCTTCCAAATCTCACGTAATGTATCTAAGACCTCTTTGAAGAATCTCTGCAAAGCGTCTGCTCTCTTATCCGCTTCGTGTTTTCTTGGAAGTTCTGCTTTACCTCCGACTTTTATATCTAATCCGTATTGTCTTATGAGGGCTATGCAGAATTCTTCACTGTCGATAGATACGACGATGATAGGGGGAACTTCAAAGTGTTCCGCTCTTTCAAGGCGGTCAATGTGGTGTTTCAACCATCTATCCTTCACAATCGTTAAAGGTCTGTTGACTTGGATATTGAGAGTATGATGGGATCCTCTTCCCGCTATGTTTTCAGGAGCATCACGAATTCTGCCGTGAACTCGGAGTCTATTCAAGCTTCGATCCCACATTACATCTTCAACTCCTACGCTAAGAAAGGTTGAAACCCGCTTACCCTTTTGAGGTCTGGAATAGTCTACGTCCATCTTCACCTCTCGGGTTGTCCGGGCGTAAATGAGATCTCCCTTATAGATAATGTTGTAAAGGTGCCACAGATCGTCTAATGTTTTAGGCACAACTTTAACGAAGCCTTTCTTGAAATTCTTCTCCAGAACCTTCAAGAATCCTGCACCTGCATGTTTCACCTAATAGAAAAAAGCCCGCTATTAAAGAGTTAGAAACGATGGTTCGCGCTTAAGTATCGTTTTAGGTGATTACTTACTTAGGTTGATCGAAACAGACGGTATTTGGAGAGACGAGGCCAACCCGTCTTGGCATGTTTCATCTTATCTGGGTTCTTCTTCAGCCATCTCATCATGTGGAAGAAACTTTTAGCCCGCTTTAGTTCCCGTTCTTTGAGTGGTTCGTAGCCAAGATTTCTTATTTCATCCAAGTAGGCGGTCTCTATAAGGTATTGGGGTTCTCCTGTGACTTTGACTCTCTGGATACGAGCTTCACCGAGTTTCTTCCTCAAATCTTCCAGGGCTTGATCAAAGATTGAACCTCGACAAATCTTGACAGTTTCATCCGTTTTAAGCTCAAGCTCCTCTAGCAACTGTAGTACGAGTCTTGAGGTCTGTTTAAGATATTCCTTCCGTCGAAAGCTGGGTCGCTGAAAATATTTGACATCTACTACTCCGTACTTGAATTCGCGGTCTTCGACACGATATGCGCCGATAACCACTCCGAAGAGGAGATCGCCACTGCCTGCATCATCCACTATAATCGTCATCAAACGCCACCGATTTGGTCTGGTTCTCCCTTGTGAGTTTGAGTATTTTCATTCGAAGGAATCTGGTTATGACTTGTTTTTCCTCTATAGGTGTTGGTGGTTTTGGGGTTTGTCCCTAACACGGTTGTAGGAGTATCATAGTCTTCGATTGTGCTCTTCTCGTAGACTTTGAGATGTGGTGGTGGCGTTCTGATTTTGTTCCAGAGTATGCGGGTTCCTATAATCAGGAGAGGATATATCATTATCCAAGTCATTGACAGCAAGCCTCCATAGTAGTCGTGGAAGAGGCTGGCAGCTTGTTGAGCGGCTGCTTTGCCTTGACTTAGATTATATATGTATGTTAAGTAGATGGCAACTATTCTGAGGATGTTAATACAGTATGTAATGAGTGCGCCGAAGGCAAAATAGGCTATTTTGTGCAGGAGCGGTATAGTTGTCTTTTTGAAGAATATCAGAATGACGAAGGTATAAATTAGAAGGCTTTGGACCCCTGCGCATGGCCAACCTATTCCGTAGCGAACTAAGAAGTTGCCTGATGCGTCTGATACTTGTAGAATGGGCACTCCTAGTACTTGACCTATGAATACGGTTTGGTAGCCTAACCAGTTTAAGATGTTTGCGGCCATCGAAGCGGTTAATGGTACGAAGGCTTGGAGAGGAGTGAAGTAACCATAGGGATAAATGGTGTCTATCATATAGATTGTGCCAATCGCCCCTATGAAAAATAATGAGACGGAGAAAATTTTTAGTCCATCCTTGTGATATGCGAGCCAGAAAATCATCGCAAAGAGGACAGTGAAAACCAAGTATTCAACTGAAAGAACCCATGAGCTATAGGCTTGAGCTCTAAATCCCCCAGTCTGGTCTGGGATAAATGGGATTCCTAACCAGTCAACCATCTCAAATAGAACAGAGTTCAGTCCAAGAAAGTGGACAGCAACAGCGTAGAAAGCAGGGAGCGTGGAAGCTGCTGCAAAGCACAGGAATCTAGGAGACTTTATCGACAGTCTTCTTTCTTTGACTGTCTCCCACTCCAACAGAATCTCTAGGAAGACCAACCATAGGAAGAATAGATAGAAAGTTCTACCCTTCCAAGTTCTGGAGAAGGAATCAGCATCAAATAGGAAGAGTAAGCAGAAAGGCGCTAGGATTAAGGTGAAAATGAGTATAGTAGGTAAGAGATAACTTACCTTCGTCTTCAATCTTTCACAATATCTCAACACTGCGGTTTTCATAGGTATCTTGATTTGCTTTTGGCGTATCCTGCTTACAAAGTTTGCGTAGGTAGTCTGTCCTGTCAATGCACCAAGATTGAGAGCTGATTGGTGTATTAGTGGGAGAACGTAGCGAACACTCTTCTTCTTGGCGCTCACTTCATCCACCTGACGCAGCATTGTCATCTTCTAGCTTTGTAGTTTAGAGCCTACCTTTCTTATTGCGAATTCTAGGATGCTTAATGCCTTCCCTATCTGTTCCTTCTCGATGATTAATGGTGGTTGAATTCTAAGCACACATCCTTTAGCTCCGCCGGAGCCAATCAACAATCCTTTCTCTCTGACGATGTCTCTGACTTTTCTGGTTTCTTCTTCCGCTGGCGTCTTCTTCTCTCTGTCTCTTACGAGTTCGATTCCTATCATCAATCCTTTCCCTCGGACATCTCCAATGAGGGGGCATTCCTCTTTCATCTCATTGAGCCGTTTCATGAAGTAGATTCCTTTCTCAGATGCGTGCTCTGGAAGCTTATCCCTAAGAATCACCCTAATGCTTGCGAGTGCTGCAGCAGCGGAGACAGGGTTCCCTCCAAAAGTTGATAAGTGATCGCCAGGCTCAAATGAGTTGCCAATGTCTACTCTAGTTGTGCATGCTCCGATCGGGAAGCCATTTGCTATGCCCTTCGCCATAGTCATGATATCTGCTTCTACTCCGTAGTGTTCGATGGCGAAGAGTTTGCCTGTCCGTCCGAATCCGCTTTGAACCTCGTCAACTATGAAGAGTATGCCGTGCTCGTCTAATGTTTCTTTTATGATCTGAAAATACTCTGGTGGTGGTGGGATTATTCCTCCTTCTCCCAT
Organism: Candidatus Bathyarchaeota archaeon; assembly: GCA_004376645.1. Lineage (GTDB taxonomy): Archaea > Thermoproteota > Bathyarchaeia > Bathyarchaeales > SOJC01 > SOJC01. Next base: position 29,710 of record SOJC01000060.1, on the reverse strand, counting down.
GACTGGCTCAGCAATGAAGGCTGCAACACCTTTGCTGGTGGAATAGGCAATAACGTTTTGCAACGTTTTTGCGCAGAGTATGTCGCATTCTGGATACTCCTTTCTAAACGGACAACGGTAGCAATATGGTGAAGGTGCGAATGAAATTCCAGGGAGGTAAGGTCCCATATCGTATTTCCTTCGTCCAGCTAATCCTGTTATGCTCATAGTGCCCAAGGTTCTGCCATGAAAAGAACCCATCAACGCTATAAACTCGGGTTTCTTGGTGTACTTCCGAGCAAGTTTCATTGCGCATTCCACAGCTTCAGCTCCACTTGTGCCGAAGAAGCTCTTCTGCAAGGGTGCTGGGGTGATTTCTGCAATTTTCTCGGCTAGCTTCACGGTGGGAAGAACGTAGTAGACATAGCTGCCTGCGTGCACTAAAATCTTCGCTTGGTTGATTGCGGCTTCAAGTATTTCCGGTTGGCCATGGCCAACGTTAACAACAGATATTCCAGCAAAACAGTCTATGTATTCTTTGCCCACAACATCCTTTATGACTGCACCCTTTGCTTCGCTTACCACGATAGGCTCTAATTTGTTTACCATGCTAGTTATAAGGAACTTGCTTGCTTTATCGATGATTTCGTCGGCTTGTTTCAATGTAATTCCCAGTCTAACAGTTGAATTGAACTCTAAGACTATAAAAATTCTGATTTTTAAAAGGTCAGGTAGGATTCGAAATAATGATTTGGTATCTATTGAAGAAAACTATTTCATGCATGCTTGGATGAAACTTCCATACACGAGTGGATTTTGTATGAGTCGCATTTGTTCCGTTGCAGACACTCTGGTAACCCTTATATGCGTCATGCAGAAACTATTCCTTCTTTAAGGGGAATATAAATGGTGGATTTCAGTTTCACGGAAGAACAAGAAATAATTCGCAGTACATTGCGTGAATGGTGTAACAAGAATCTTCCCTTAGAAAAAATTAGAGAATGGGACACTAAAGGTGAGATTCCTCAAAGTATAGTAAAAGGTATGGCTAATCTTGGTTTGCTGATCATGACTGCTCCGGAAGAACATGGTGGCTTAGGCGCAGATTGGGTTACTGCTTGTATAGTAGCTGAAGAGTTAGGCTATGCAGACATTAGTATAGCCCTTCCAGTGCTCTGGCTTGTCGAATCATCTTGGGGGTACGCTGTTGATAAGCACTGCAGTGAGAGAGTTAGAGAAGACGTTATTCGAAAAGCCATCAAAGGCGATGCTTTCATCGGTATAGCTTCCACAGAGTCTAGTGGAGGCTCTGACGTTGCAGGATTTCGGTCTACAGCGAGAAAAGAAGGAGACAAATGGATACTCAACGGCGAGAAGATGTACATAAGCGGTACTGAAGAGGCTAAGAATTGGGGTGGGGGATATTTCGTTAATGCAAGAACATCACCTCCGCCGCCAGGTGCTCCGCATCGAGGATTGACAGGGTTCTACTTACCTATGAATTCAGCAGGAGTAGAAATTAACAAACGCTTTGATGACATGGGTAGAATGGCTATCTCTACTGGTGGTTTTGTAATGAAAAACGTGGAATTGCCAGAAGATTACCTTCTTGGCGAGGTTGACAAGGGTTTCTACTTGACGATGGAAGGATTCGATTGCGCGCGCATCCTTATCGCTGCTGTATGTTTAGGCACTGCAAAACGAGTTCTGGAGTTAGGTATGGACTATTTAAAAGAGCGTCGAGCATTTGGACGTCCAATTGGGAAGTTTGAAGGTTTACAATTCGAGTTGGCAGATGATTGGGCAGAACTAGAAGCATTAAGATCTCTCACTTTCAGAACTGCTTGGATGATGGACAAACGCTATAAGGAGAAACGTTTTACTCCCCTTGAGGTTGCTCAGATGATTTCAGCATGCAAACTAAAGACTCCACACTTTGCATTTGATGTCTGTAAACATGTTATGCTTTGGTTTGGTGCATACGGCTACACAAAAGAGTGTCCAGTGGAAATGGGATTGAGAGGGATAATGTCTTATTGCATAGGTGCGGAAGGGGCAACGAATATTCAGCGAGTAGTAATAGCGAGAGAATTGTTAGGAAAGGACTACATAGCCTATAAGTAAGGTACTGTTAATTCTTCAATGCTTTCTTTAGCGCTTCAACGATCGCGGGAACTATCTCATATAGATTCCCGACTATAATATAGTCAGCAACCTCAAAGATCGCTGCTTCAGGATCTTTATTGACTGCAACGACCACCTGAGAATCTCGCATCCCAGCAATATGTTGAATCATTCCGCTGATGCCACATCCTATGTAAACCGTTGGTTTGATCTTCTTTCCAGATAAGCCAACCCATCCGGTGAACCATTTTCTATCTTCAGCTAATGGTCGAGTATTGCTGGTTTGACCACCGAGAAGTTGTGCGAGCTCTTGAAGTGGTTTAAAATCTTCTTTCTTTTCGATTCCTCGTCCTCCGCAGACAACGATGCGAGCGTCCTCGATTCTCACATTAGCTACTTCCATCCTGTTGGTTCCCACGAGTTCCACTTGTGGCTCTTCCACTGTCACTTCCACTTTTGTAATCTCGCCTTCCCTTTCTCTCGGCTCCAGCTTTTCAAATGCCCTATGTGGGATGGTGGCTATCTGAGGCTTTTTAAGATAAGTGGCTGTGACTACTGCGTTGCCGCTATATACGATTCTTTTTGTCAGTAGTTGTCCTCTTTCGTCAATGGTTATTGTGCTGCAGTCTGGTGTACATCCGGTCTCAAGTCTTGTAGCTAGACGGGAAGCAAGCTCCTTCCCGTTTTTTGTAGATCCGATGAGAAGTATTTCAGGTTTATTCTTTTTAGTGAGACTCGTTAAAATACCCAAGTACTTTTCTATTTGAAAGTCTTTCAATTTTGGATAGTCGGCTACAAGAACCTTGTCAGCACCATACTTGAGAAGTTCATGTGCTTTTTCTTCTATCTCACTTCCAATTAGTACAGCTACTAATTTCGAGCTGCGATCAGCTGCAAGTGGGTTTCCAGCAGTTAATAATTCGAGCATTAGATCATAGTTTTCAGAGAAAACCCAGACATCCCGATGTTCACTCATCTTTTCTACCTCCCAACCACACCTTCCTGAATTAATGCCTTCACTAGTTTCTCTGCGACCTCAACTGGGCTCTCTCCTTCAATCACAATCTTCTTGCGTTCCGTCTTTGGCGCCAAAATGTCTATGATTTTAATGCCAGAACCTAGTTCTCCAACTTTATTCACTGGAATGTCGAGATCTTCCAAGGTCCAGTATATTATCTCCTTCTTGGAAGCTTTCATTATTGACATTAGAGAAGGAATTCTTGGTTCATTGATCTCCTTAGTAACTGTTATTATTGCTGGCGTTTTGGTTTTCACTGTCTCATAACGATCTTCTAGAACTCTCTCTGCAATAACTGTGTTGTTTTCCAACGTGATCTTTCTAGCATATGTAATCACGGGAATGTTCAGTAGTTCAGCCATACGTGGTCCAACTTGCGCTGAAAAACCGTCAATTGAAGCTTCGCCACAAAGTATAAGGTCACACTGTCCTACTTTCTTAACCGCTTCAGCTAACACAATTGAAGTTGCTAATGTGTCGGAGAATTCTAAGGCTTTGTCGGTGATTAAATATCCTCTGTCAGCTCCCATTGCCAAAGCTTCTCTAACAGATGTCTTCGCGTCTTCCACACTCACCGTAACCGTTAAAATTTCTCCCCCAAACTTTTCCTTGAGACGTACTGCTTCTTCTAACGCGTTTTTGTCGAAATCACTAATTTTCTGCGGTACGCTTGTCATTATCAACTTCCCTGTTGCAGGATCCGCTTTCAACTGACTAACATCTATGGCTTGCTTGAGGCAAACAATAATCCTAGGCAAATTTTTCCCTACACTCCATAAAGACTATCCTATGAAGAATAGACTGAAATTAAGGATTTTGGTTGATGTCTCATGCGCTTATCTCAACAAGAATTAAATCGTTGAAGTTTTCGAATGCGTGCATACACGCATGCAAGGAACTCTCTGAATGATCCGGTTAACTCTAATTCTCCTGCCTCATCTAAGAGAGCCTCTCTTACGGCGAGCATACCGCTTCCAGCACGGGATCCACCATCAGAAGGCGATCATCGTTTAGAGTTGAATTGCTGAAGAATTTCCCGGTTTCTCTGCAAGAATTCTCTGAAAGTTTCAGTAAGGTTCATCTTCCCTGCTTCATCTAAAGAGACCCATCGTAGCGCCAGCACGTCACTCCCTGCAACCGGCTTACATTCTCCCTTCACTCGTGCAAAGAAGTCCAAGATGATAAAATGGTAGCGCCAATTACCTGCTTCATCTGGGATTAGGTTGTCAACCACATCTATTAGACTATGAACCTCTACGTCCAAGTCGCACTCCTCTTTAACTTCCCGAACCACAGTGTGCCGCACCATTTCACCGAGTTCGACGAGGCCACCTGGAATGCTCCATTTACCTTTTCCAGGCTCAGAACCTCGTTTAGCTAGAAGCATCTTGCCACTGGATATTATGACTGCACCTACTCCTACAATAGGCTTAGTGGGGTATTCACGCCTCAAACAATCCATCCTAACGCGCATGATACAAAGGGTGGTGGGCCCGAAGGGATTTGAACCCTTGACCAACAGGTTTCTCTTCGTTTGATTATGAGCCTGGCGCTCTGGCCGTGCTGAGCTACGGGCCCCTGCTTCCGTATTCTGTAGAGTAACAGCGAATAAAAGTTTTCCAGCATAACCAGACAGGCGCAGAGTGCCTAGATGAAATACAAAAGGGCGAAGAGGTCTCACAATCTTGCTAGGAGTGTTTCTGCTCTAAGGTATGAAGGTTTAAATATTTCTAATCTTGTGAGAACTATCGTTTATTGCCGCTGTAGCTCAGTTAGGTAGAGCAGCTGACTCTGATAATCCTGTATCAGGGGCTGATGCTGTTAACCAGCTGGTCGTAGGTTCGATTCCTACCGGCGGCGCCACCACCATCAATTAGATGAACTATCGACACTTTTGCGCGCGTAAAAGTTTAATAGATTAATACGCCAACTGGTTGGATAGGCGAGAATTAGAATTCTATTAGAATGCTAGTTTTCCGTTGACTATCTCATGGAGGTGTAAATCAATTGTCGTATGGAGAAAAGCGAGAAATGCACAAGGTAGTATGCGCAGAGTGTGGTCAGGAATGTGAAGTTCCCTTCAAACCTGACGGAAGCAGACCCGTATATTGCCGAGAATGCTATGCTAAACGAAGACCACCGAGAAGATATTAAGCTAATTAGCCAAAATCTTCGATCCGTTTTACGCCCTTTTTTTTTATTTTTTTTATCAATAATGATAATAAGCAGAATGCACGCTATTCCATGAGATTCGAAATAACGCATAGATGCACGAGCTTAATACTATGGTTTCACAGGAGAAATTTCCTCTCTTCAATCTAAGGCTTTATAATAGATATCTAAACAATTCACTATACGAAGTTGTGTTTAATGCCGAAGACTAAATCCATAATAAACATTGAAAACGTTGTTGCTTCTGCTGCTTTAAACCAGAAGATTGACTTAAACGCTGTTGTGAAGGGTTTTCCAGGTGTAGAATTCCGTCCAGAACGATTTCCGGGGCTTGTGTTTAGACTTAAGAAACCGAAGACGGCTACGTTGATTTTTAGCACTGGCAAAATGGTTTGTACAGGAGCAAAGTCGGCGAAGGAATCTCGGAGAGCTGTTATGACAGTTGTTAAAGAACTGAAAAAGGGCGGAATAATCATCAGTGGCAAGCCGGACTTGAAGATTGTGAACATCGTTGCTTCTGCAAAGTTAGGCGGAAAGGTAGATTTGGAGAAGGCAGTTTTTACACTTGGAAAAACGATGTATGAGCCAGAGCAGTTTCCAGGCTTGATCTACAGGATGGACGAACCCAAAGTAGTTATACTGATATTCGCAAGCGGGAACCTTGTGTGCACTGGAGGCACAAAAGAACAGGACGTCTATGACGCCGTGCATAAGCTCCACATAATACTTGAAGAACAACAACTGATATTCTACGAGTAGTCTCTGCGCGCGTAACATCAGTTATTGAAGCTGCAATTTACAGCATTAGGATTGGCAGTTTCTTTTTCTATACTATGATTAAGAAAAAGTGCATGGATACACCTGTAAAGAAAGGGGGAATGCAGGTGATATCTCCATTGGTCGCTGGTTCAAGTTACTTCGCACTTGGCAAACTCCTTTATAAGGGAGGGTGCATTTTAGTGAGGATGTCACATTAACTCATGCCTAATTGAGGAAGCTTCTGAAGGCTTTTGAGAGCTGTGTGTGAATTTTTTGTGATAGAAATGATGAAACATATGCAAATGCAATACTTTAAGGATCTGCCGCTGAGTCAAGAAGTGATGAAAGGCGTTGAAGATCTTGGATTTGATAACCTTTTCCCGATTCAGGCTCAAGCAATAATCCCGTTGTTAAAAGGCAGAGATGTAATCGGGCAGGCTCAGACAGGAACAGGCAAGACTGCAGCTTTTGGAATTCCGATAATTGAATGCCTAAATCCAAGACTTAACAAGGTTCAAGGATTAGTGTTAGAGCCAACGCGAGAACTCGCAATACAGGTTGCAGAACACGTAGGTCTACTTGGTAAGTATGCACCGTTTAGAGTCTTACCCATCTACGGTGGAGCGTCTATTCGACGGCAGATATCAGCGTTGGAAAGAGGGGTCCACATTATAGTGGGAACGCCAGGTCGCATAATTGACCATCTAAAACGAGGAACGTTAAGTCTGACATCAGTGAAAATTGTTGTTCTCGATGAAGCTGATAGAATGCTTGATATGGGGTTCCTAGATGACGTGGAATACATACTCTCGAAGGTGCCAGCGCGAAGGCAAACAAATCTCTTTTCGGCGACGATAGATCAGTCAGTAATGAGCTTGTGCAACAGATACATGACGAACCCTGAAAAGATACTCGTGAGCAAAGATGAGATAGCCCTTACACAGATAGACCAGTATTACATGGTAGTAAACCGGGCGAACAAGTTTAAAGTCTTACGAGATATTTTGGATAAAAATCCCATAGAACGAGCTATAATATTCTGTAGAACACGCAAGTACACAACTATGCTGTCAGATAGATTAAAGGCGCTGGGATATGACGCGAAACCTCTACACGCTGGGTTCACTCAACCACAGAGAGAATTCGTCATAAATCTGTTCAGAAAAGGCAGACTAAAATTGCTCGTAGCAACTGATGTTGCTGCAAGAGGCTTAGACATCCAGGGAATAACACATATAATAAATTACGACGTTCCAGTTGATGCATTAGTTTATTTTCATCGAATCGGACGAACAGCAAGAATGGGACTCGATGGAACAGCAATAACATTCGTTGGTTATGGAGAACTTGCACAGTTCAACAGCATAAAAGCTCTAACCAAGACTACGATAAAGGAATTGGAAACATCTGCCCAACTGTGGTGAACCATGGGTGAGAAATAGAATATGGCGTGCAAGGGGGCGTCCCAGGGGTAACTATCACCTTCGACCTGACGCCAGGGCTCTCGAATACCTTATTAGATTGTCCACGAAACACCAAATCGACTCAACCGAGTTTTTCAACGCATTTGTAGATGCATGGAAAAACGGAAAAACCCTGTGTCGAGGATTGACCATTCAATATCGCACAAAGAAAAATGGTCGATGCGTCTTTCTTGTAACTGAGAACCATAATGTAGTCGCACAATTCCCGATACAAGAAGAAGTCTTCAAGGAACCTAATCCATTAGACCGATTCAACTTTCTACGTGAGAGCATCAACCGCATCTCTGTGATGAAAGACATAAAAGCACCCCGCACGGGTCCTGTACACATTAAAGATTTGCAAGTTGGAATGAAAGCGGTCAGCCTAAGAGGACGAGTCACCGAAATTTCAAGCCCAAAACTAGTTCTCACCAGACTCAACGGGTATGCCCTTTTCGCCAATGCAACCCTTTCCGACAAAAACGGCACAATCAAACTGCCTTTGTGGAACCAACGAATTCACAGCGTCTCTGTCAATGACAAAGTTCAAATCGATAACGCAAAGGTCATAATGTTTCGAGGCGAAAAGCAACTGAGAATCGGAAGAAACAGCAAGCTAAGAGTAGTCGAAAGCAACTCTCCATCTGCAGCAGAAAGCACCGTTGAATGTATAGCCAAATAGAACACACCGATACAGGGAAACCTGCGCGCAATTTAGTTTGGCAGGATACGATCGTTTCTTGATTATACTGCTATCCTTTCGGAATAGATGTTTTCGCGCTTCCATTGGAAGATGTAGGTTTCATCCTTGAAGATTGATTACTCTGATTGTGTCGCTTCCTCTAAACAATGTACCATTATTCAAGCTTCCAGTTACAGTCAAAGTAACATCGTCAAACGTGTTTGTTAACGAGTATTTCTCCAAAACTAGACCTATTACTCTTTGACGGTCAAACTTAATTGTTAAATCTAGTTCGCTCTCTTTTCTTTCTTCAAAGGAGAAAGGTCTTAACTCCGCAAAGACAGTCTCGTTTAGCACTATTGACGAAACATCAATACTATGTGCATCGACCATATTTGGAAGCTTAATTATTACTGTGATCCATCGGCCATTGCTTTTCATATTGAGGGTTCTAGGCTTAACTTGAACATGCGTCGATATTTCAGATGGCCCCAGACTCAGACCAAGCTTGACAGCAACTCTTACTACATCGAAAATGTTGATCTTTCCGTCGGGAACAATATCAGCACTTGGCTCCCAACTTTCGTGACCTGGAAAAGAGCCATAGGCTCTAGCGACGATGGTAACATCGTAAATGTCTACTTTGCCATCACCGTTTAGATCCTCTAGCAAGATATCACAATAGCCGGCTTGGGAAGATCGAAGTCCAACGGATAGTAGCACGATCGTGGCTAGACAACACACTGATAACACACGTGGAAATCGTTGCATATGCCTTCTCCATGAAGAATGTCAACATTGCAGGATATTAATCTCATTTCAATAGTCGACATATTACAGACTTACAGTTGGCACTCTGATAAGGCAAATGCGCGCGCAGATTGTATTATCTGTTCCATATGTTGAGGGGAGGCTTGTGCTCAGGAGGTATTGGAGATTGATATTTCTTGGCGTTGATCCTTCTTCTATGCTCTTCTTTAGCCTTGCCTAGACCCTCCTTGTTCGTCAGGAGGCTGATAGCTGTGGCGGCCATAACTTTGGCGGCGAAGATTAGTGAGACGTGTCCAAGTCCAGCTCCGCTTTGGGCTACGGCCTGCCAAGAATGTGCAGGGGTTCCCAGAACCCAAGTGGCAGTCCCGAATTCTACGGTGGGTGCTTTCCAACTTACGTCAGCCACATCAGTGCTGCCATGATTTATCTCCCCTTCACCCCACGGATCAGGAATCTCGCCGTCTATCAGTTTATCCACCAGTCTTTCCCATCCTGGTCGCTTTGATTTCTTCAGTTGAGCAGTTTTCGTTTCCGCTGTGATGGTCTTCGCGATCTCCTTGGCGAACTCTAAATCTTGCATACTTCGTTTTGGGGGGCCTATCTCTCGCATATTCTCTACGATCAACTCTGAGATTGTTCTGTTTGGGATTAGGTTGTAGCTTCCTTCCAAGAACTCCACTTTCAATTGTGTCCTCGTCATCATGGCTGCTCCCTTTGCAATGTCAAGAACCCAGTTGTGGATAAATTCAGTTTGTTCTCTTTCCGGGGCTCTCACATAATACCAGCTTCTGGCATAAGATGGTACAATATTGGGCTGGTCTCCACCCTTCTCAACTACGTAGTGGATCCGTGCATCTTGAATTATGTGTTCTCTCAAATAGTTCACCCCTGTGTTCATTAACTCAACAGCATCTAATGCACTTCTGCCTTGTTCTGGTGAAGCTGCAGCGTGTGAAGCTTTTCCGTAGAAATGGAACTTGACTGAATTTACAGCTAAATTACTCCTCAGAGGTACTTCATTCATACTGTTTGGATGATGGCTGATTACTGCGTCAACTCCGTCAAAATATCCATCTCTCACCATGAAGACTTTGCCGGAGAAGTTCTCTTCAGCAGGACACCCGAAGAATTTGATCACACCTTCAATCCCAAATCTCTCCATAGCGTCTTTGACGGCTATTGCTGCAGCCATGCCGCTGGCTCCGTGAATGTTGTGTCCGCATCCATGACCTGGCTTTCCCGCCTCCAATGGTTCCTGTCTCGGAATCTTTTTCTGGGATAATCCAGGTAACGCATCATACTCCCCCATAATCCCGATTACGGGAGCTCCTTCACCCCAAGCTGCAATGAATGCTGTAGGCATCCCTGCGCTCTCTCGTTTAACTCGAAACCCATGCTTCTCCAATTCGTCTCCTATAAGTTTGGAAGATTTGAACTCTACTAGACCCAGCTCAGCGAGATCCCACACCTTATCACTTACCTCGATGACTCGAGCCTTGTTATTCACAATCCAATTGATCGCACATCTCTTAGCAGACATCATTGTCACCAAAGAGTAGGTGAGAGAAGGTGAATGGCGAGATTCATATTGTTTTTGCTCAGCAAATCTATCTCCATGCGTTTTCACGCATTTTCTTTTGGTTCCTTGAAGTCTCTGTGAACGGTCTACTGTGGTAGTCTTCTCAGGTTTCGAAACCTGCCAATTGACGTCTTTGTCCTTCCGCCTCCAACATATAGATCTTTTTGTGGGTCGATCTCAAAATTCGGGATCGAGCGTCCACTTCTCTCCCAAGTTCTATCTCTATAAGAACCGTGACTAACAATGTTCCACATTTCCTCTGACGGTATCCAATAATATGATTCCCAATCTTCAATCTGCGGGTCATAGCATATCCAAATGTAGGAATCCACATTCTTCCTTTGAATGTTAAACCAGTACCGACCTGAAGATCTTCGAGAAGTGACTCTAACGTTCACTCTCTTTCCATTTACCTCATAGAGAGAATTCGCTATCTTGCAGTAGGGCAGGTTAAGTTTTGTGAGAAGCCTCTCTTTCAAGTTGCTGGCTTCTAGTGGAGACAGAAGCCTTACCATCTAACATCGTTCCTCTAATGTTTCTCTGTAGGATATTAGCTTTCAGGGTCGTTCTACAAACTACGTTTCATACATATGAGTTCGAGATAGTTCTTCGATTGACAGACTCACACAAAACAAATAAACAAAATACTACAACTCAAGACCGCTGGTGTATATTGGTTGGGGATGACTGTTCTTAAGAAGAAAACCGGGTATGCGTTGGGTCTTCTACTCTCTGCCTTTGGAGTATTACTGCTCCTTGTAACACTCTGGAAATGGTGGGATATAGGAGTACTAACATCTCCTGATATTATGCTCGCCGTAAGCGAGAGTCTTTGGGCAGAGTACCCTGAAATAGCCTTTGGAGTTGGATTGATGATTGTGCATTACGTCACTGTGGGCGTTGTATTTCTGATTGTTGGCGTGGTCATCTTGGTGATTAGAAGGGAGAAGATTAGAGTAGCTGAAGAGGTGGCAGTTACGTTGAGTTGCCCCTACTGCAAGAACCAATGGCGAGAGCATATATCGAAAGCTCAATTGGAACACATGGGGTATCCTAAGGTGCGAACGCTTTCCCGACGAAAATGCTCGAAATGTGCGAAGTTTATTCGACCTAAAATTGTGACCGTGGATAAGTGAAGATTCAAATAACCCCTTAAATGTCACATGCATAGATGCACGGGCTGGAGACGTTTGTGTGCTTCTATAGAATTCAAGCACTGACGCCAATATAGAATTAAATCCCTTTAGCCATTCATCCATATGTGCTTTGCTCACAACGGTAAACATGAAGCTGCATGCATGATGGAAGGTGTTAACTTCTTTCGAAAACGGAAATAGCCTAAAGATACGGAAAAATCCAATATAGATACATTTAAATGATTAGTGCTTTCACCTAAATAACGCACACATTGGTGGATGTCAAAATGAGCGAGATGACAACCCAAATCCTTCAGGAAAGCTTGGGAAAGATAGTGCTTATACGTTTGAAAGGCGGCAAGAGCCTGCGAGCAAAGCTGAAAGGGTTCGACCAGCATCTGAATTTGGTGCTCGACGAGACTGAAGATACAACTGATCCAGAGCAGATAAAAAAACTAGGCACTCTCATCGTCCGCGGCGATAATGTTGTAATTATCTCACCTCCTCCCCGGTGACAAACGTGGTAAAAGGGACAACATCTTTCGGAAAACATTCAAAGAAACTTGTACACATCAAATGTAGGAGATGTGGCAGAAGAGCCTACCACATGAGGAAGAAGAGATGCGCTGCGTGTGGATACGGTGCAAAATCAACACTAAACAGTTATTCGTGGCGAACTAGAACTCTTCAAGGTGAAAGAACTAGGTAGACTAGTTTTCTGGGTCTAGAATCAAGAATAGCCAAGTTAGTGCAATGCGAAGTATTTCTTGTCAATCTTCACGAAAATAAGAGGGCCTTTACTGCAAGATAGTTGTCGCGCCTTCTTCAATGTGGTATTTATAAGGTTAACGAGTTTTTCCTTCTCATCTTTCCAGCAATTTCTGGATTCGATTACTCCGATCTCCAGTTTAAGTAGGTTTTCAGCCATTATGGTTGTTCCGCAGATTTCACCATTCTTTATTAGAGATTCGACTATGATGTCTTTAGCTTCTTCGCGTTTCTTTATCTGCCGCCATAAAGACTCAGCTGTTTTTAAGCGGGTGTTGATTCTTGACCATTGGGAAGAACCTTCTTTTCCTATGAGGAGCTTGACTCTCTCATTCCATTTCTTAATCCACAGACCTGCCCATATGCTCACAAACTCCGAAAATTCCTCAGGGTTGTCTTCGAAGTATTTGTGAACCTTCTCAACCAAGTCGTAACCACCATTCTCTTGGCAGGCTAAGCCCCAATGAACCTTCAGAAAGTTGAGTAAATCCTCTGAGGCTATCTGCAAAACCCGTCGATCTGCGCCTTGAAGATCGAGCAGTGGGTTCTTATCCTTCAAGCATTGCGAAAGCAATAGCTCAAGAAAGTTCATTGGTGTTTCTTCCCAGAGCCTTCTCCAACAAATACTCGTGCGAGCGCCTTAATTAAGCGTTATTTATGATATCTTCTATAACATTTTTTGAGAACTATTCTTAATCTCGACATGCGAAGAGCCAACGCTGTGAGGGCCTATGGCGTGGCTAAGCAACCATTATTCTTCTCCTTGGAGCCCCGTTCAAAGATTTTCTTCGCTTCTGCCAAAGTTGAATTTTCAATAACTATTCCGGTTTCATAATCTACTTATTTCCAGTCTGCTATGGTGCTTTACTAGTGAAACAGTCATGAGTCAACCTGAGCTTGAAGAGTTACACAGTAAGAAAGCTGAACTTGAGAATGAACTGCAGTCATTGGAAGAGAAGGAGAAAACCCTAGGCGACAGCATCAAGACACTCGAAAAGAGGGTTACTTTGCATGCTGAGAATACAGCGATACGAGCATTAGAAGAGAAAATTAATGCTAAACGTGGCGCTATCGGCCAACTTGAAACCAAGGTGAAGGAACTTGAGAAGAAGCTGGACGAACCTCCAAAAAAGGAAAGTCCTGCAGAACCCCAAGATCAGCAATCTTCGCAACAAGAAATGGTAGTGATGGAACCAGAAATGGTCCCCGAGCAGAAGCAAACTCCTGAACAGCGGGAGCCCAAGAAGAAACGAAGGTTCTTCTAGGTATCCAAAGAGATAATCACAGACCCCATCAGTATACCGTGTGACTCCGCCAACCAGAGAGAAGCACTTTATCTCCTCGAGTCAAGCTACCAGAAGTTGCGCGTGCGACGCTCTCAAACTCTTTTTTCTAACAATAGAACTCAGTTGAAACAATCTAGATTATCGAGCGCAAATGGTTGCGGGCTCGTGGAGACTTTGTATGCATGCATATCCATACAAGGACATAATTAAATCCCTGGAGTTAGGTAGATCTTAGAAAACAACTGTCGATTTTATCCTTAAGACGCGCTAGGTTGAATCCACTGCGTGAGCATCACCAAATGCACACACGGTATATGCTTCACTCTATTCTTTTTGGAATCCCTTTAAAAAAGAGAAGGGAAATTACGGGGTTATAATATGGTGTGTAGTTGAGAGCTTGATTCAGGCTTGTTTTTCTTTTGCAATCATAACTTCTGTTGCTTTGATTACTGCTTCGACTTTGTCTCCAGCCTTTATGTCTAATTCTTCAACAGCTTCTTTGGATATGATTGCGGTTACGACGACAGGCTTTTCTAATTTAATCTTAACTTTTGCGGTGACTACGCCTTTGTCAACTTCTTGGACTATTCCCTTCAGTCGGTTTCGTGCACTAATTTTTAATCCAACCGCCTCCCAATATTCTTCATCCTCCAGAATCTCACCCACGTAGTCTTCAACTCTCTTGTACTCTTTTAGCAGGCTTTCTCCAAGATGGGTGAGGTGGGCTCCTCCGCCGCCTTTTCTTCCACCCTTGTAGGTTTGTACCACTGGCTCATGTAGAGTTTTCCTAATCTTTGCTAGGTAGTTCCACACATATCGATATGACATGCCAACTTTTTTTGCTGCTTTGGAGATGGATTTTTCTTCTTTTATAGCTCCTAGGATTTGTGCTCCGCCTTTTCCTAAGAGAGGTTTTCCCTTGTATTCAAGCCAGACTTTGCACAGGAGCTTATGTTTATTGTGGATGAGCATGGATTTCAAGTAGTATTATGCCGATATGCATATAAGATCATATCGGCGATATGTTTAGCCAAACATAACAATGTGACTTAAAAATGGATAAGATTATACTATCCAAAAGTGGATTAACCACAATACAAGTAGGTGTAACCATTTTTATTCTTACCATTGCAACAATAGGTAGCCTTTTCTACTATTGGTCAACTGGGTCACAGAGGATCGTACTAAAAATTTTCTGCGCAGGCAGTCTGACACTTCCTTTTGAAGATATTAAAGCCCAGTTCGAGGCTGACCATAAAAACGTTGAAGTGCAATTAGAGCCTGGCGGTAGCATCACCCGTGTCCAAAAGATCACTGAACTTTGCGAAGAGTGTGATGTACTGGCCTCTGCAGATTACACTTTAATACCGAGTATGATGATGACTTCTGATTCCAACTACACAGACTGGTACATAATATTCGCTGTTAACAAGATGACCCTAGCCTATGCGAACAACAGTAGATACGCTGACGAGATAAACTCAACCAACTGGTACCAAATTCTTCGAAGAAACGACGTGAAATGGGGTTTCTCCAACCCCAACATGGATCCTTGCGGATATAGAGCGCCCATGGTTATACAGCTTGCTGAATTTGAATATGGAGACGACATGATCTTTGAAGATCTAGTTGAAGCTAATTCAGATATCACAGTGTCTGAAGCCGACGGGATATATACTATAGACACGAATATGACAGATTTGAATCCCAACACGAATAGGTTGATGATTAGAGAAAAGTCTGTTGAGCTTGTGACATTTGTGCAGGAAGGTGGACTAGACTACGCCTTTGAGTACTCAAGTGTAGCAAAGCAACACGGACTAAAGTTTCTAGAACTACCTGAATCCATCGATTTGAGCTCTGAGGACAATAGAGATACCTACAAGAAGGTAAAGGTTCAAAAAACCACAAAAACCAGTACAGGGAAGCCAATTGTCTACGGTTTGACCATACCCAATAACGCTAAGAATCCAACTCTTGCCGCAGAGTTCATCAAGTATATCATCAACGAATTCGGTCAAAGTGTCTTACGCGACAATGCGCAACCACCTGTCGTACCGGGGATAACAAATGACATAGATAAGATTCCTAAAAGCCTTGAAACATATGTAGTGCAACAGTGAGACAATGTCCATCAGAAAAATTCTAAGAGGTGCCAAACGTCAACCCGTTTCACTGATTTTTTCATTTGTAGGTTCGATTTTAATACTCTTCACAATACTCACCCTCTTCAACATGATCTTCCGTCAAATCGTGCTCGATCCAAAGAGCCTTCTTGAAGCGGCTAATGATCCAACAGTGATAAAGTCAATTCTGTTAACTTTGTACGCTTCCTTTCTGGCAACCTTGATCGCAATGATTCTAGGAACGCCCCTGGCATATGTCCTTGCCAGACATGATTTTCTTGGAAAGAGTATGGTGGAATCCATCATAGATATACCAGTAATAATACCGCACAGCGTCGCAGGAATAGCTCTATATGCACTGTTTATGCGCAGAAGCGCCGTAGGAGAAGCTTTCTACAACCTCGGCATCATCTTTGAAGATTCTTTGTGGGGTATTGTAGTAGCGATGCTTTTTGTAAGCACCCCATTCTATGTAAACGCTGCAAGGGAAGGTTTTCAAAGCATCAATCCACGTCTCGAACGTGTCGCCAGAACTCTAGGTGCTAGTCAGTGGAAAGCCTTCTACCGAATCACATTACCCTTAGCTATTCGCCACCTTTTTTCAGGGGCGGTGATGGCGTGGGCTAGAGGTGTAAGCGAGTTTGGTGCCATAATGATAATAGCCTTCTATCCTATGATTGCTCCCATTTTAATATACTATGAATTCACCACACATGGTCTAAAAGGTTCTCAACCCATAGCCGTCCTCTTAATACTCGTTTGCCTTGGCATTTTCATCGTTCTACGTATGTCTGCGAAGTACTGGGAGCGACGAAAATGATCACTCTCGAAAAAGTTAGTCACGAATGGAGCGATTTCTCCCTCAAAAACGTGTCCTTCAACGTGGCCCAAGGGGAGTACTTCGTTATCCTCGGGCCTACAGCTGCAGGGAAAACCCTAATCCTCGAGACCATTGCTGGGTTTCACATCCCCCGTCAAGGAAACATCCTGCTGAATGGAAAGAACGTTACACATATCCCACCAGAGAAGCGCAACATTGGGTTCGTCTACCAAGACTATTCCTTATTTCCCCATATGAGTGTAGAAAAAAACGTAGCCTTCGGCCTGAAAATGCGTAAGGTTCCCAAAAGAGACGTTGAAATTAAAGTCCAGAGCATCATGGACTCCATAGACATCTCTCACTTGAAGGATAGGTTTCCCTCCACCCTTTCCGGCGGAGAACAACAGCGGGTGGCACTAGCCCGCGCCCTCGTAATAGATCCTGACATTCTACTCTTGGATGAACCATTAAGTGCTTTGGATCCAAGGACCCAAGAATCGCTGAGAGAAGAATTAAAGAGAATCCATAAGGTGCGAGGCGCGACGACAATCCACATTACCCATAATCAAGACGAGGCTTTGGCGTTGGCTGACCGGATAGGCGTGATGATGAATGGTGAAGTAATTCAAGTTGACACGCCTTACAAGGTTTTCAATGAGCCTGCAAGTGAGGAGATGGCGGCTTTTGTTGGTGTGGAAAATGTGGTCGAAGGAAAAGTAGTATCGAGTGAAGATGGTGTGGCCCTAGTTGAAATTGGAAACTACGATATACGCGCACTTTCAAGTCTTACAGAAGGAGAAGTGAACGTGTTCATTAGACCAGAAAACGTCGTTTTATCCAAGGTTAAGTTAGAAAGCAGCGCACGAAACAGCATCAGTGGAAAGATTACACGTATTACCCAATTCGGGGCAACGTTCAGGATATACATGGATAACAGTCTCTCGGCTCTAGTGACAAAACAAGCAATAGAAGAACTTGGATTGAATGTTGGGCTAAAAGTGTATGCTTCATTCAAAGCAACAGCTGTACATGTGATTAAACGATGCGATGAAGATTACGTCTAGTGTGTGGTAACATGAATATGTGTGCACGTGTATTAAATCTGGGCGTTAATGAAAAAGTATTTAAAACATATGAGAGTCGTTAAGTGAGATATCTGGAGAAGCTACAGCAATGGTTCGGAAAGCTCGGATAAGACTTACAAGCACCGACTACAAACGATTAGAAACTGTTTGTGGCGAACTGAGTGCGATTGCCGAGAAGACAGGAGTGAAGATGACTGGGCCAATCCCTCTGCCGACGAAGCGACTTAGAGTTCCCGTCTTGAAAGCTCCTTCTGGGGAGGGTACTCCTACTTGGGATCGTTGGGAGATGCGCATCCACAAAAGGCTCATTGACATCGATGCAGAAGAACGGGTTATGCGGCGAATCATGAGAATACGGGTGCCTGAAGAAGTATACATAAGCATCGAACTCCTCTAAAGGTCAATAGCTTAGAACAGACCTATGCATGCAAGGTTCCATTGTGAACTAAGAGTTTTTAGAAAAGAGATAATAATTACGCTGTGTTAAGGCTTCATGAGAAGGGCGTTGCTAAGGAGAATAATCTGCTGGATAATACTTGTCTTGCTCTATGCTAACATATTTGCAGCAGTGCAAGCTTACCAAGTTTCTGCGGAGCCAAATATAGATCTCTTCACTCAGAAAGGAGGTAGAGGACAGGCTGTGCCATGCCCGCCGTTTGCGTCAGAGGAAGAAGTGATTCTCTGTGCGAATGTGACTTATGGCGGGTGGCCTGAGATGAATAAAGATGTTGTTTTCCAACTCTTTGACCCAAACGGGGGCATATTTATTTTCGTTGAACGAACGAATACGTTCGGTATCGCAACTGCGAAATTTGCTTTTCCTTCTTCCCCCGACCCAACCGAGACGTTTGGTACTTGGAGAGTGCTTGCCTCAGTAAACATCGCTGGAGCGCCTGCTGTTGACACGCTACTGTTTGACGTCCGCTGGATTCTTGCAGACATCAATAACGACTTGGTAGTTGACCTCTATGATGTTGTGATTGTCTGCAGTGCTTACGAGGCTACTCCGTCTAATTCTACGTGGAACGTGCAATGCGACATTGCTGAGCCTTACGGAATAATTAATATCAATGACGTTGTGAAGGTAACAGCAAACTATGAATTAGAATGGGACTAACCCCCCCTCAAAACTGTTTTGAACAACATTATCCTTTCTTCAGTCATGCAAGTATTAGAGTGGGGGGTATCCTGCATACGAGTAGATGGTCAAAGCTAATGATAAGAGAAAGGCAGCAGCCCATATTGTCTTGCTCCAGAGAAATATTTTGAAACCATCAAGAATCCCGAAGGGAATCAAGTTAAACAGTGCTATCACGGAGTTAATTAGCAGACCGAACTCGGCGATCCTAAGGCTAAGGCCACTCAATAGCTGCGTAGAAACTAGGAAGAGTAGAGCCAGAGAGATATTTGTGAGTGGGCCTGCAATCGAAGTCTTTCCAATAGTCTCCCTGTCCGGCTTGCCTGCAATCATCACGGCCCCCGGCGAAATAATCTTGAAGGGCGATATAATTGACAGCATTGTTATCAAGGCTCCAAACATCGTTACACGAAACTCCGCCCACAAACCGTAATGTTGAGCTACTATCTTGTGAGCGAACTCATGAGCTATGAATGATATTGCGAACACAATCGATACGGTTACGAAGAATTCAGGATAATTGTAGAGGCCGGGGTTGCTATACAGAGGCATCGACAATCCTATTGCAAGAGTGAGTATGGCTCCCAGCAACAAATGTTTCAGCTCAGTTATGCTGAACCCGATGACTTTCCCTTGGTTTTGTCGTGGTAGCATAGTCACTTTGTATTGGTAGGAAGGCTGCGTTTCTGGAGTTCTCGCTTTTCTCGGTGGCTGACTTCGAGGCGCTTTGGCGAGCCAGTGTCTCGGGCAGTTGTGATTCTCAGGTAAACGGTGTTTAACGCAGAAGTATTGACCGCAATATGGACACTTAAAAGGCATGTAAGTTTCAACGTTGCACTGTTGACATTTCACTTGGCTTGACACCTTCCGTCAAATCTATGGTTATATGTATATTGTCTTCTAAATAGTTACCAAACATCTTTAAACAAATCTTCTTCTTCAGTGATAATTAAGTCCTTAACGGATGAACGTGTGTCTAGGCTCTTACGCTTCAATCCTCTGACTACAGCTACTGGTATAGCTTCTTTTCCCTGTCCCATAACTAGCTCCCCAGCACTAGCCAATTCATCAACGACTGCGCTAAATTTAATTCGCATAACATACCCAAACAAATCCGTTGCTCCCCGATAGTCAATAAAAGGATCAACTCCTGCCAAACCAATTGCAAAATTAACCTGCCCTCTTCTGAATGCTCGACTGTAACTGTCAGATATTATCACACCCACATTTCTACCGGTTAACTTTGCAATACGGGAACGCAGATTTCGAGCCGATTCATCCGGGTCTACTGGCAAGAGAGTGTATCGATTCGCTCCTTTTACATTTGATTTGTCTATCCCGGCGTTTATGTTTACTATATCTCGTTTGTCTTCTACAATAAGAATCTGCGGTGAAGCTTTTAGAAATCGTTTTGATTCACGCATTACTAACTCCACAATCTTCGGGTCTCTTTCCGTCTCTTTAGCGATTTCCATAGCTTTCTTTGAAGGCTTGACTAAGTCCAGTCTGACTATACGACCTTCAGCTTTTGACACAACTTTCTGAGCAACCACAAGAATGTCTCCATCCTCAATGTCAACCTCGTTGCTCTTAGCGGCTGCAATGATCAAGCTGGCAAGATCGTCCCCCGCCTTCACTAGAGGGATTCCTTCGAGTCCAAAAATACATACTCTCTTTACCATCTCAGACAACCCTAGGCGCGTATGATGATGTTGACAAGAAGAGGCAAAGGAACAATAATAGATTTATTAGTTTATCTCATTCATCCACTCTGAAAGATGCTAAAACTGAGACTAGGCAATGATTCAATACCCTTCGATTTGGAAACAACTCTCAAATGTGGTCAGCTATTTCGATGGAAGAAAGTCAACGACTGGTGGTTTGGAGTAACTGACTCGAAAGTCCTCAAGGCTAGACAACTATCTGGAGTTCTTCAATTTGAAGGGGTCAACAATGAATTCGCCAAGAACTATTTTCGCTTGGATGATAACCTTCCAAGAATAACTTCTGAGATCAGTCGAGACTCTCTAATGAAGAAAGCCACCCAAGCATTTCCAGGTCTACGAATAGTCAGACAATCACCATGGGAATGCCTAATCTCATTCATCTGTGCCACCTACAAAAACATACCAGCAATCAGAGAGATGATCTTTGAACTGTCAAGAAAGTTTGGCGCTGAACTCATCTTCAAAGGGGACAAGTTCTACGCGTTCCCAGAGCCTAAAGCTTTGGCAGCCGCCACAGTGGACGAGCTCAGAGAATGCAAGTTAGGCTTCCGAGCGAAACGAGTTCTAAAAACCGCAAAATTGGTTTATAGGAACCAAGTCGATTTGAATTCATTGAAGAACACTGATTACGCCCAGGCAAAAAGCACGTTGATGGATCTTCCAGGTGTCGGGCACAAAGTGGCTGACTGCGTTCTACTGTTTTCACTTGGGAAACTTGAAGCATTTCCAGTTGATGTCTGGATGACGCGCGCAATCTGCAAGTACTACTCCAACCACTTCAGCAAAATGTTTATCAGTAGACTTTCTCAAGGGCGTTCTATTTCTGCTAAGGAATATGACAGAATAAGCTCCTTTGCTCAAAGCTACTTTGGCAGATACGCTGGGTACGCTCAAGAATATTTGTTTCACTTCATCAGGACTCGTGAATCCTTACAAGGTTTAACCTGACAAAGACAGAATCTAATCCTGACCCCAAACCAATAAAGATAGCTGTCTATGCAGACTTGATGAATGCCTTCTTCTCAAAGAAAGCTTCAGGTTTTCAGCCCTTCACCACTGCCATTGGCAACAGCCGAGCGACATGTGTGGCGATCCCTATTCTATTGCTAACCTCTACAACTTTGTCCACGTTTTTGTAGGCTGGGTCAGCTTCCTCAGCGAGAATAACGGTGCTCGCGGACCTGACAATGATTCCCCTTTTTTCCAGAGACTTCTTAATTTCTCCACCCCAAAATCTACGTTTCGCTGCAGATCGACTCATCATTCTGCCGGCTCCATGGGCTGTCGAACCAAAGGTGACTTCCATAGCTCTCTCAGCGCCGACAAGAAGCCATGAGCTTGAACCCATACTGCCCGGGATAATCACGGGTTGCCCATGATCACGATAGTCTAATGGTATTTCAGGACTATTTGGTGGAAACGCTCTTGTGGCTCCTTTGCGATGGATCCAAACTTCTTTCCGTTGTCCATCTATTCTGTGTTCTTCAATCTTGGCGATGTTATGTGCCACATCGTACACGAGCTGCAAGCCAAATGATTCCGCTTGTTGTCCATACACCTTCTCAAAGCTCTGTCGTACGGAATGTGTTATTGCTTGACGGTTGGCGAAGGCGTAGTTCACTGCGCATGACATTGCTTGGAAGTACGCGTCTGCTTCAGAAGTATTTCCAGGGGCGCATGCAAGTTCTCGATCTGGTAAATCAATTTTGTACTTGTGTATGGCTCTTTCCATCACCCGCAGATAGTCAGAGCAGATTTGATGACCGTAACCGCGGGAGCCAGTATGAATCATTACTGTGACTTGTCCTTCTTCGCTTATGCCAAAGGCTTTGGCAACTTTGGGTTCGAAGATTTTGTCGACTTTTTGAATCTCAATGAAGTGATTGCCTGATCCCAGGGTTCCGATCTGGGTTGCTCCCCGTTTCTTAGCTGTGGGTGAGACCTTGTCTGGATTAGCTGTTTTCATATGGCCTTTCTCTTCGCAATGTTCCACGTCACCTTTCCATCCCATTCCCCGTTCTAGCAACCATGGAACTCCTTCCGATGTAAGTCTGTCAAGTTCCCTTGGGGCAACTCTGAAGTCTTTTCTGCGACTGCCGAGACCGGAAGGAACTTTGTTGAAGATTACCTCTATCAATTCCTTCAGTTTCGACCTTACGTCTTGCTCCGTCAGATTAGTTGTAAGCAGTCTTACGCCACAGTTTATGTCGTATCCTACCCCGCCTGGACTGATTACGCCTTCAGAACGGTCTGTTGCTGCAACTCCTCCAATGGGGAAGCCATATCCCTCGTGCCCGTCTGGCAAGGTAATGGCGTATTTGTATATGCCGGGAAGGTGAGCGACATTGGCACATTGTAGCAAAGTTCGATCGGTTTTCATCTTATCTAGGAGATCTTTGTCAGCGAAGACGATACCCGGCACCTGCATGCCATGTTTGAATTTTTGTGGGATGCGCCAAGAGTAATCATCAATTTTCTCAAGTGGCACGTTAGGTCTCATGGGTCTGCTAGATCTTCTTCTACTCAATCAGTTTACCCTCTGAGATGTTTGCTGAATGGGAGATATAAGTAGTTTTCATCATGAGGCCAATTATTGCATAAGCAACGTTGCAGCAGCTACTGTTTTTCTTCTGCACGCTCTAAGTATTCTTTGAAAGCTTCAATATTCTGTGAGAGGGTGTCTCTTTTCAAGGCTGGGTTAGTCTTAATGTAGTCTTTGGCTTTGTGCACAGCTGGGTCTCTCTTTTCTATTTCTTCCTTAATCTCTGAGATAGTAGCGGCGTCCTTCATCATTTCAACGATGATGTTTGCCCAAAGCCTTAGCTGATCTATATATCTCTGTAGTTTTTCCAAAGCGTCAGCCTGTCGTCCAAAATGAGAGTAATATAGTAATTCAGGCTCTAACTGCTTCAACTTCTCGATAGAAGCCAGCAGCGTTTCTAACCGTAAAGGCGGAGGTGTTGTGGGAATTATAACGTCAAGTTCAGGTATGTAAATCCCCGCAGTATCCCCTGGGAACACTCTCTTGCCGCTTCTTTCGTAGAAGCTTTGATGATGAGAGGCATGACCCAAGGTTTCTATCACCATAAGCTCAACGCCTTCTCCCAAATCAAATGACATCTCATCCTCAGCAACGATTATTCGCTCCATAGGAACTGGAACAGGCTCACCATAGAGCTCAGCTACTTCTCCTAGCGCTTGGTTTGCTTGTTTCCACAGCTTCTCTGGCTTCTCAAGGTGTGGGGCACCTCTTCTGTGCACAACGAGCTTCGCCCTTGGTAGTCTGCTTAGAAGTAAGCCTGCACCCCCACTGTGGTCAAGATGAATGTGCGAGACAAATACGTAATCAACATCTTCAACCGCGACTTCTATCTCCTTCAGTCCAGCAAGCAGATTTGGGACGGTAACTATGGGTCCCGTTTCAACAATTGCAATTTTCTCTGCCTTTATCACGTAGGAAGCAATGAAATTGGGGAAACCTGCTGGCTTGAGGTCAATCAAGAAAATGTTAGAATCAAGTTTAGTACTGAACATCGTTCCCACGCCTAATTGCACACTATTAGGACTTTTAACCTTTCGTCAGGGTCCACACTCATACTTCCAAATGGTATTTGATGCTGGTGGTGAATCAATAGCTGGTGCAGCTTTGTGCTTGAGAATCAGAGCACCTTGAGAGGCGCGAGCGTTTAAGCGCAATCGAGATTATAGTTGAAGGTTTTTATTTCCATAGTTATATGAGTGATGATTTGTGAGCGGTCGTAGTCTAGCATGGTTAGGACACTGGCTTCCCAAGCCGGCAACCCGGGTCCAAATCCCGGTGACCGCACCAATAATACCTCGCCATAAAACACAAATCCATAAACCGCGAATAGATTTTTGGAGATAAAGAACCGATGCCCCTCTATATTCTACTATCAAACCTCACCGATGAGGGCTGGAAAACCATAAGATCAAGACCTGAAAGGATCAAAGAAGTAAACAAGGAACTAGAAGCCTTCGGAGTCAAGGTGCTTAAACAATATGCAACTTTAGGCGCATACGACTTCGTCAACATCGTAGAAGCTCCAGATAACAAAACAGTAGCGAAAGTTTCAATAGAACTAGGCTCTCGAGGAACCATACAGATATCCACAATGCCAGCTTTTCCCATAGATGAGTTCATCAGCTCAATCACCAAGTAACCTGCAACCAGAGAACTCCTCTCCCTCTTTTTTTTTATATTCTCATGCTTAGCAACAACTGCTAACCTATAGAATTATTCGAAGAAAATAAGATTCTATGTCATCAAGCTGTCTTTGATTTGGCACACACATTATTGTTACACAAGTTGTATGTAGAATATCTGGATTTTGATGCACTGCTTAGTTGACTGTTGCACTTTCAATTCACAAAAGCTTTTAAATGCCGTATATAACTATGCAATCGAGGAAGTCTAAATTGAGCAAGAAACCGATGCGCTCCTTAGCAGTAGAAGAGAATGAACGGGTCCTCAGAGTTGAAGAAGAACATATGGTCCCAATGGAGCTAGTAGTCAAGATGAGCCTAAAGGATATAACTCGAGAAGAGAAAATAAGAGAAGCCGGCAAATTATTGTATCTAAGACGATATGAGTAGTTTAGAGTGCATCTTGGCTTTGAGGGGCTTCATATAAAGCCAAGATTGTAGATGAAGACCAGAATGGGTAGACGCAGCGATATCTACATTTTATACATATTAAATATCTAGAATTTTAAAAAGGTCTCCAAGGTCTTCGATGTAATGATCTGGGGGAGTGTCTGCTTTTTGCATGTCAGTTAACGTGTTGAATTGCGATGGGATGAACACTGTTTTCATGCCAACATTTTTTGCACCTTGAATATCTTCACGTGGAGTATCACCCACAAAGAAAACTTCGTCAGCTTTCACATCTAGGCTCCTCAAGATCTCCTTGAAAATCTCAGGGCTGGGCTTACGCCATCCAATGGTCTGTGAAACAAGAACTATGTTGAAATAGTCATTAATTTTGAGTTCTCTCAAGCCTGCGTAGACAACTGGTGCGTGAGTGAAGTTGGAAACAAGTCCAATATAGCAGAGTCTAGAAAGCTTACGCAAAGTCGACCTTGCGAACCGTCGAAGTTTCAAAGCAGAGAGATAACCCTCAAAGAAAACGCTTACAGCTTTCTTCACACACTTGTCTTCGGGTGTAGTGGTGAAATCTAGAAGATTCAAAGCATCAGATATCCAAACAGCGTTGTCAACTTCAACCAGCTGCCTATAGCGGACATCACGATATTTCCGGTAGGCCTTATCATACGCATCCATAAAACGCCCATGATCAACAACAAAGCCATCCGCCACAAGACTTTCGAAGAGCTTCTCTTCAGAGTCTTCAAGTGAATAATTCTCGACTTTCGCTAGAGTGCCTATGAAATCAAAGATCACAGCACCAAGATTCATCATCGAATCAGAGCCTCAAGATACATAGATGTGGTCGCCCAAAGATTTAAGCAGTTGAGGGCTCTCACAAAACAGGTTAAAATGTCCAAGTCTATGCGCCATCTAAGGAAATTTTAATTTAAAGGCGCAATGCTAATATTACGCCAAGCGGCCGTGGTCTAGCCTGGTTTAGGACGTCGGCCTTCCAAGCCGTTAACCCGGGTCCAAATCCCGGCGGCCGCACCTTAATCTGCTAAGAGCTGGATAACTCAGAGTTGGGATAATTCTCTTGACGTCTATAGACAAACGGTCTAAAAAACTGACTGTTGTTGCCCACTGTATACTGAATCAAAACTCACGTGTCTCTGGATTGGCCCACTGCCCAGCAACGATTCCGGAAATCGTCGAAACTTTGCAGAAACACAATGTTGCATTGTTTCAACTCCCTTGCCCTGAACTGATTTACTGTGGAGCTAACCGCTCCCGTAAGACTAGAGAAGAATATGACACTAAAGAATATAGGCAGTGTTGCAGACGAATAGCAGCTTCGGCAGTCAAACAGCTTGAAGAGCTACTGAAGGAAAACGTGAAAATTATTGCCATTCTCGGAATCAAAAACAGTCCAACATGTGAAACAGAGAACTCGACCACTGAAGTAGGGATATTAATGGAAGAGCTCATGTTTGCCATGAAAAAGAAAGGCATTACAATCCCGAACCACAGCTTAAGTGTGAAGAGGATTTCAGACACCATTAAATGGCTAGAGACAGCTATGAAGTAGCGATCTATCCCTGCTAATCAGGTTAGACTGAGCTTGAGATTCACCTGTTCGGATGTGTGCACGCTAGAGTCAGATTGGAGGTTTGATCTTCCTGCGTTTAACCTGTGGAAGTTTTGACCACTTCTCAAACTCGCGGCTGGGCGGATCCTCTTCATATAGTTGTTTTCTGTTTGCCTCCAGCAATTTATTGTCTCTGTCCAAGTATTCAGCTGCTGTAACCGCTTTGTTTCCTGCTTTTCTAGCTGATTCAAGAATGTCCTCTGCTGATTCTCGCCATCGAGTACTTCGTAGAAGGTGGTGGTCGATTATAGTAACTGGGATGTTCTCCGCTAGAGTTTCCAAGTTTTTCAAACCTTGACGAATCTGCTGATCATTAACGTATATGCCCTCCAGATAGGTCGGTGGTCCGCTGATAATCAGGAGTTGTGGGTGATCATTTAGGATCTGCTGCATTGTGTCATTGTACATTGGACCTTGTACATCAGAGGCAAACAGCAACTTTTCAGTTTGGTATTCAACAGCAATCATGATGATCCATCCAAGTGGAGTGTTTTGTAAACCATGAAAAACTGGTTCAGAGAACTTCAGCTTTGTGTCCCCGAATTGGAAGATCTTACCATCTGCATATTCTAGCTTTCTAGCATGTTTGCCTCCCGTTTTTTCGAAAATCCATCCTCTTCGTCGTTGGCTTGCATTAACGTCGACAAGTGGACTTTTAGCTAGAACGGTCTTTCCTTCATAAACCTGACATGCAGTCTCAGCATCTGTCCAATTGCACAACCAGTCCTCAAAGGAAGGAGTGTGATGGTCGAAATGATAGTGGCTAATGGTGACTACATCCGCTTTCTCTGAAAACTCAGTAATTTTGTTCCTAGCTCTAATTATAGCTCCAAACTCTTGAGGGTGGGGTGGCAATCCAAAACGGTTAGGAGCCAGCGATACACCAGCATCCAACAGAAGTCGAAGACTAGGTGTTTCCACAAATGTACACATAGATCTTACACCAAGACTTTCCGCAGCTAATGGAAGCACCTTAATCCTAGAGAGCATAGGCTTTCCCATTTGAATTAGAAGTATACACTTTTATGTTAGGATGTCGAATTTTCTTCTCGGTGGGCAATGACGACTCTGGCCCCCTGACCAAGGGTGTGATTGGGATCTTGAGAGCCTGTCGGTTAAGGCAATCAGCTATTCCGGCAGACCAAGAATGCGTGAGCCCACTACTCTTCTCCAATGCTGAAAAATATAGAATTGTGGATTGAACGAAAAAAAAGAAAAGGGGTTGAAGAGCTACCAGCTCTGCATGTAGTTTGTTGCAGCTGCTACTACATCGAAGATGTTTATTATGCCATCTTCTATAATATCCGCGTTGGGATCCCAGCTTGGATTAGGATAGGTCATCATGTATCTCGTGGTTATTCGAACGATGTCGAAGATGTTTACAATTCTGTTCCCATCTATGTCTCCAGTTATGGTGACTAGGACGGTACCATCGGTAAACGTGTTGTCAGCTGTATCTGTCTCGCTTGGCACTGTGTCTGCAATGGCTTCTATCGTGTAGTTGCCGTAAGTAACGCCTGTAGTGTCCCATACGAATGACAAAGTTTGGTTCTCACCAGGATTCAGGGTCACTTGTTGCTCTCCGATAACAATAGAGACATTGGCGTTGGCGTAAGCGGTTGTGTTGAAAGTTTCGATGGATGTGCCTTGGTTTTCTACAGTTGCATACACGGTTACATTCTTTCCTTCACCAACCGTTTCCATTGGAAGACAGCCAGTCTTTGAGGTTGTAACGTTAATGACAGCCACATCGTGGTCTCCAACAAGGTATGGTGAGGTTATGACAGCGGCTTCGATTTGAATACGCCATTCCGGATATGGTCCTGGTGGTGGTATAGCTCCTCCTAGATAGTCAACTATTGTTAGTGGGCCACCTGGGCATGGATCAAATATTACGTGGTACATGTCATGTGAGACATACATTGCATCGTTGTGTGTGACGAATGGTGGTTCAGGTGGTGCGTGTGCGTGTGGTACAGGTACGTTTCCAGGGAATCCTGCTTCTGCGTTGTCTCGTATTGGATCGCTGAACACTATCTCCCAAGGATCTGCGAGGCTTCCAGCATGGGAACCGTTCAAACCAGCTACTGTAACATAATGTCCGCCTTCGTCATATCGATACCATCCTCCGGTGAAGTCATCCCAGTACCATGGCATTAGTAAGAGAACAACGTCTTGGCATTTTTCTAGTTCTGTTTGAATGAGGTCCCATTCAGGACTCATCTCAGTGTGTTCATAGAACATTCCAGTTGCATTCATGTTTTGACTGACAAGCATCAAATCCAAGGAACTGATAACGTTATCAGCGGTGTAGGGTCCAAGTTGTGTAACTGGGTATATGTCTGCGCGGAGGTCCCAACCTAGTACTCCAGGCATTGTGCCCATAGCTGCCATAACTATGTTGTAGTCGGTATTTGTGACGTTTCCGTCGCCATCAACATCTCCAAGCGGGTTGACTCCACTCCAGGATAAATAGTGAGTGATTCCCGCTTGCATATCTAAGACGTCGGTTCCCATGTGAAGGATGCCAGTTCTCTGTCCATCAGTGTCCATTAGATAGGCTAAGTGCTCGATAAGCCACGGGGCATTAAGCGGATCATGGTCATCCCATTGTCCATATGCCTGAACAAGTGGGAAATTATCAATTATGGTCGGTGGTGGAATTGTGTTGGGTTCAAATTCTGAGTCAAGCCACCATATGGAATTTGCCACTGCAGTGGGTCCACAGTGAGTCCAAACACCAGACATGTTCCAGAAATAGCTATTCCACTGTCTCTGATCAAAGTCGGGCATACCAACTGGTGCGTAGTCGGGGTATGGG